>ONSY01000142.1 GCA_900320605.1 uncultured Eubacteriales bacterium
CATGCAGATTATCGAAATGTTTGAGAAGGACTGATTTGCGAAAAGAAGGACCGGAAGGGATGTGATTCCCTTCCGGTCCTTTTTTCGCTTCTGATAAAAAAACAACTACAGAGGCAGTATGGAAGACGCAAGATTAATCGGGAGCCATGAAATAAAGATACGGATCCATTTATCCCAATAATCCCAGATGTGTTCTCCGTAAGGCTCTTCGAAATAACAGTAGCGGAATGGATCTCCGGGAAGCGAACGGAAATAGTCGCGCATATGCTGAGCCATCGCAAGGTTGCGGTCAAAGCTTCCGCAGGTATGGAACACCGCGGGCAGCGGACCGCCGCTATTCAACGCTTTTTCTGCAAGATAATAAAGATCCTCCGGAGTTCCGCGCGGATCTCCCTGTTTGCCGATTCCCCAGCAGAGAAGATGCCGCGCATCCGCAACACTGGCGGGGAATTCCTCATTCGCGTTTCTCGCGTGGAAACCGATCGGACGGATATAAGCGTGGTTTCCGTTGGAAAGCGATCCGATGGCGCCGTAACGTTCAGGGAAGGTCAGGCCGATTTTCGCCGCGCCGTATCCGCCCATAGACACTCCGGCTACAAACGTATCTTCGCGTTTTTTTGAAACCGGATAGAGATTTTTAACAATTTCCGGAACCTCATCGGTCAGATAGGTAAAGAATGGTTCACCGTGAACCATATCGGCATAACCGGAGAGCTGTGCCGAGGGCATGACAATCGCGATCTTTCGGTCTGTCGCGTATCGTTCGATCGAAGTGTAGCGCAGAAAATGACTGCAGTCGTGGGATGTGCCGTGAAGCAGATAGAGGACAGGGTAACCGCTTTCAGGGGGGAGTGGTTCCGCGGGTGCACCTTCACCTTTATCGGGCAGGACTACGTAGAGCGACTGATCCATTGAGAGCGTTTTAGAGTAAAAATCCAGTTTTGTCAGCGACATTATTCGTCACCTCCCAGAAACAGTTTGAAGAAAACACCGAGCTGATCGGAACGGGTTTTTCCGGTTGATTTGCCCTGAACGGTTG
The DNA here is from genome assembly GCA_900320605.1 of uncultured Eubacteriales bacterium. Lineage (GTDB taxonomy): Bacteria > Bacillota > Clostridia > Oscillospirales > Acutalibacteraceae > RUG612. Next base: position 1,040 of record ONSY01000142.1, read on the forward strand.
AAACCCTCGCTTTTTCGCCGAGCGCTTTTGCCGCGAGACAGGTTGAATCGAATCCGGGATCGTCCTTTGCGGAAAAGAGGTAGATTCCGCTTTGTGCGGAAGTCTTGCAGAGAGACAGAAAATCTTCTTCCTTTTTCTGACGTTCTTCCGCTGTACCGTAGAGATCCGTGAGACGGCGCTCGGTAAAATAATCGCCCGCTGCCGAGGACGGGTCGAGCAGACCGGAGATGGAGCCCGCGAAGGAAAAATAGTCCGGTTCTTCAAGCGCCCAGCGCAGTGCTGCGGCGCCTCCGATACCGAATCCGGCGACGGCGGTTTTGCCCTTTAGCGGCGCGAGACCGGGCAGATAGGTTTCAATATATTCACGGACGTATTTCAGGGACTGATAGAAAGGATAACCGAAAACCATATCTGTATAGCATCCTTCCAGACAGGGGGGAATGATTATCACGGCACGGTATTCCTCGCTCAGTGCGGCAATTTTGGTTTCTGTCAGAAGCGACAGACCGCTTTCGCCTTCAGGGGGAAGCAGGAACAGGGTAGCGCGCGGCTTTTCTTCACCGGAGAGAATTGCCTCAGGAGAAAGAATCCGCATTTCAGATGCCATTCCGAGCTTCGGGCAGTAATAATCATGGGTTAAAAGTGCCATAGGATCATCCTTTCATATTTGTTATTTTCCATTATAACAGGATCCATGTACTCTTTCAAGAATTTCGTCGGAGAGATTGACGGGTGCTGATGGCCTGACCAGCGCGGCTGGGGGGAGATAGGGGGTAATTCTTTCAAAAAATTCAGATATGGAAGATAATTGCGAAAAATAATTGTTCTTGTATCCAAAATTCCTAAAAAAGAGTATTGAAACGTCGAATCTGTTCGTGTATAATAAATAAAGAATTCGAATCGAAAGGAGTAGCCTAATGTTAAGCTATAAAGTCAAAATCGGAATCGCGCCATGCCGCCGCGATATGCCCAGCCGTCCCGGCCAGCCGCGCCGCCGCATGAGAATGTGGAGCGCAGAAGCAGCGAAAGAAGTTCTTGATGTTGTAGTGCCTTACATCAAAAACAATTTTGCAAACGAACATGTTGAATTCGTTGATCTTGAAGGAATTACCGAAGACGGCATGATGTGGGATTATATGCAGGCGGAGAAGCTTGCGGAGTATTTCCGCGGCGAAAAGATTGACGCTCTCTTTATCCCGAACATCAACTTCGGTTCTGAAGAAGTTGCCGGAAAACTTGCTTCGCTTCTGAATCTCCCCACACTCATCTGGGCTGTACAGGACGAAGAATTCGGCGAGACCGAAACAAAGGATATCTATGATGATAACTATGGAATCCGCCTGCTCGACGCACAGTGCGGTCTGTTCGCTGTTTCGAAACTGCTTCAGCGTTATCATGTGAAATTCTCTCAGATTCCGACCTGCAAGGTTGACTCCGATACCTTCAAAGAAGGATTTGTCGATTTTGCTGCTCTGGCACTGATGCTTAAGAATTTCCGCAATATGCGGATCATGCAGATCGGAAACCGTCCGAAAGCTTTCACGAGCATGATGTTCAATGAAGACGAACTGCTCGAAAAATTCGGCATCGAGGTATTCCCGTTCACGACAGCCGACGCTTCCAGAATGATCCTCCGTATGGAAGAGGAGCATGCTGACGAACTCCAGGCGATCGTTGATGAATTCCTCTCGTATTTCCCTGCCGGTGACAAAGGACTTGCAAATGATCCCGGCCTGCGCCGCGGCGCCGCAACCTTCCTGATGTATCGTGAGCTGTATAAGACGACCGGTTGCTCCGCAATCAGTATCGACAACAGCATGAAGAGCCTTCTGCCCGGTGCAGGCGGCGGAACACTCGACTTCATGATGGCTGCGAATGAAAATATGTTTGTTGCCTTTGAGTCTGACCTGCTTGCGACGATCACGATGGTCATGATGTCCTCCGCGACGTTCGGTGAGAAACTCCCGTTCTTCGGTGAGTTCACGGCGAACCATCCGACGAATCCGAATGCAGAGCTCATCTGGCATACAGCTGTTTATCCGCCGAAGGTAGCCGGAAACCAGACGTTTGATCCGTACATCATCAAGACTGATTTCGGATTCAATACCGGCCTTGAAGTAGCGCCCGGCGAGTACACCATTGCACGTATGGACTGCATGGACGGCAAATATGCCATGTTGATGGGCAACTACAAGAGCGTTCCCGGTCCTTTCACCCGCAGTCATTATATGTGGGGCGAATTCAAGGATTGGAAGAAGTTTGAGCAGGCCACGATCTACGGACCGTATGTACATCATATGGTTGAGATTCAGGGAGGAGAAGAGATCCTCAGAAGACTTAAGGAATTCTGCCGTTATATCGGTGTCTATGCCGATGTACCGGACGAGCGTGAGTCGCCCTTTGCAGATTATTTCTACAAACCCTGATCCTCTGCGAATAGTTTTTCAGAAAAGAGCCCGAATTCATACCGGGCTCTTTTTTCATCCGCAGTGCGCTTGAAAAAGGACCGCATCCGTGATATGATTTGAATATAGGAAGAAATCGGAATTACATTATCAAAAAGGAGGAAGAATCTATGGAAATGAAATTTTACCGCTGCCCGCGCTGCGGCCAGATTATCGCAATCGTAAAGAAAAAAAGCTGTCCGGTCATGTGCTGCGGTGTTCCGATGGAGGAAATCATCCCCGGGACAAGTGACGGGGCGCTTGAAAAACATGTTCCCGTTTACGAAGTCAGAGACAATAAGGTTCTTGTTACAGTCGGTGCTGTGGAACACCCGATGCTGCCAGAGCATTATATCGAATGGATCTCACTTCAGACGAAGTTCGGCAATCAGCGCAAGGCCTTAAAGCCCGGCGACGCACCGAAAGTCTGTTTCGCAATCTGCGAAGGAGATGAAGTGGAAGCGGTCTATGCTTTCTGCAATCTCCATTCTCTCTGGAAAGCGGAATAAATGAAACCTCAGAAATAAAGGAGGAGATCAGAAGTGTCTTACAAACGTGCATTATGGACCAGTGGCTACACGTACCGGATGCGCTGTCCTTACTGTGGCACTGAGATCATCTATACCGACCGTCAGCTCGGATACCGTTCCTGGTATCCGAACGGATTTGTTTACTGTCCGACGTGCCGAAAACCGCAGCGTCACAATGAAATATTTGCGGTTTATCCGGATGGTTCTCCCGTCTATGCGACAAAAGAAGCGGCGGATCTTGCAATTGTTGAGGGCTATTATCGCGCGATCGGCGCCCCGGTGCCGAATCGTACGGTTCCGCCCGGAACAGCTGCTGGTGCGAATCCCCTCGATACCGCTTTCTGTACGGAATGCGGCAGACAGTACCGCCGCGGAGTGGATCATTTCTGTTCCGGCTGCGGGAAAAAACTCGATTAAGGTAAAAACGCCTTCGTTTCCGAAGGCGTTTTGCTGTTTGTGAGAAAAACATTCCTTTTTTACTTTTCATTTATTTCTACAAATGCTATAATATACATCAGAAATCTTCAAGAGGAAAGGAGTTCATCAAAAATGGTTGTAATGAAACTGAATTTCCATTCAGTTGATCTTGGAATTCATACCAAAGTCAACGTGATTCTGCCGACCGGACGACCGATTCGTTATGAAAAGCGTGAAAAGGAGCTTTATCAGGTCCTCTGGCTGCTCCACGGCGGCACGGATGACTGCAACGATTTTATTCAGAACACGAACATCTGCCGTTATGCGGAGGAAAACAAAATCGCCGTGATACTTCCGGAAGACAATGACGCTTTCTTTACCGACGGGTATATCCAGAACGGAGGACTCTATTTCTCCTATGTTACGGAAGAACTGGTAAAAATGTGCCGCAGTATTCTGCCGATTTCTCCCAAGCGCGAAGACAACTTCGTCGCGGGAAACTCAATGGGTTCCGGCGGTGCGATGAAGTGCGCGGTCCTTCATCCGGAACTTTATGGAGCGGCGCTGATGATGAGCGGGTCCGGAATCCGGATGCATCGTGCTGAGGATCAGTGGGTTGCCGGTTTCCTTGAGAAAGTAGTAAATGATGAAGATCTGTCTGAGTATCCGAAAATCGAGGATCCGAAACGTGATGTCCAGATGGCAATTCCGATTTATGATATTCTGAAAGATCCGGAGAAAAAAGCTGCCCTGCCGAAAATGTTCTTTTCCTGCGGCGGTGACGACCGGATCGTGGAGGATGTCCATAAGGCGCTGCGCTTCTATGATAAGATGGGCCTCAAGTATTTCTGGGAAGAGGTCCCCGGATATAAGCACGAATGGGATTTCTGGGATCTGACTCTGCGCAAGGCGCTGAAGGAATGGCTCCCGTTGAAACATGCACCCATTATTCCCGGAAAGGAGGAGAAATAAGCATGGCAGTTATCAGCATGAACTTATCTTCCGGATGTCTTCGCATGAAGACCGATGTGATGGTTATTCTGCCGTTCTACTCGCCTTATGATATTGCCGAGGGGAAACGCGATGAGATTTTTCCGGTCGGAAGGAAATATCAGGTGCTCTGGCTTCTGAACGGCGGAAACGGAAACGACTGGGATTATATCACTTATTCGAATATCGTGCGCTATGCTTATGATCATATGCTCGCGGTGGTAATGCCGTCCGGATACAACATGAACTACGACGATTTTGATCCGGGAATGAAAATGTGCCAGTATATCGGGGAAGAACTGCCGAATATCCTTCGCAATATTTTCCCGTTCTCGGACAAACGCGAGGATAATTTCATCGGAGGTCTCTCGATGGGTTCCAACGGTGCCCAGAAGATTGCCATCCGCTATCCGGAAAACTATGCGGCTGTACTTGCGATGTCTGCCGGATCCTTCAATGTCCGTCCGAAAGATGAGAAGCCCCGTATCCGCATCAACACCGGAATGCCGATGCCGCCGCATAAACCCGATGAAATGGAAGAAAACTGTGAAATCCTGAAACGGGATATAGCTGAGGGCAAAAAGCTTCCGAAGTTCTTTATGATCTGGGGCGAGAAGGATATCGCCCGTGAGGGTTCGATCCGTTCTGTCAAGTTCCTCAAGGAACAGGGGTGCGATGTTTATGAGGAAGAAGTTCCCGGCGTCGGTCACTGGTGGGATCTTTGGGATCCGACGCTGAAAAAAGCTTTTGAGGAACTGCTGCCGCTTCGCCATGATCTCCTGTAATAAGCGAGGTTCAGGCAGTCAGCACGGGAACTCATCTGCTTTGCTTCCGGGTATCCGCTGCCAGTTGTCCAGGAACGAACCCGGATCAGAGAAAACAGTCAGAGAACCGGGAACAAACATTTTCGATAACGACTTTATGATCGGATACACCGCGCTGCGCTGCAGGACGGTGTATCCGGCATTTCATTTGGAATCAGTATGAGTACAGAAAAAACCATTCCGATTGTGATAGGTGTAACCGGTCACAGGATGATCCGGGAAGAGGATACAGTGAAACTCCATGATGCGGTTGTTCGGGAAATTCTGCGTCTTCGTGGAATTTGTCCGAACTCGCAGTTTGTCATGCTCAATTCACTGTGCGAGGGAGCAGATCTGCTCTGCGCTGAAGCGGCGGTGGAGCTTGAAATCCCTCTGATCGCCGCGCTTCCGGCTGAACCCGAAGAATATGAGCGCGATTTTTCCGGTATACAGCGTGAAAGGTTTTCCCGGCTTTGCAGCATAGCTGAGGAGGTATTTGTTGTACCTGATATCGAAAAAAAGCCGGATACCATTGAGGATCGGGAATTTCATTACCGTCAGGCCGGTATTTATATTGCTGCCCACAGTCATCTGCTCCTTGCTCTCTGGGATGGGAATGCCGGAGAGGGAGTCTGCGGAACTGCGGAAACCGTTGACTTTGCTCTTAACGGAAACTATACGCCTGCTTCCGGGATCGCGGTTCGTTCAGAGAGAAATGAATCTGTTATCCATATTTTTACACCGCGTGATGCCCGTTCGGACAGGATGACCGGTGAGATTTGTTCTCTCGGAAATCCGGAAGCGCTTGGGGAGATTCTAAAACAGACGGACGAATTCAACCGTCTCGCACAATCAATTGAGGAAAAAGGCAGTTTCATTTTATCGGAGAATTCCGACAAAGATAAATGTATTTCCCGGATGGAAAACGTCAATGCGGCGGCCGAAAAGCTGAGTATGGAAAGCGCAAGGCTCTTCAGGATTACACTTGCGATTCTGGCCGCAGCCGGATCTCTCCTGACCTTCGCATTTCTGATGTACGATGAAGCCGAAGCGTACTGGATGATCCTTGTCTGCGGAGTAATGCTGGCATTCGCATGGGGAATCGGACACTTTGCCAGACAATCGGATTGCCACAGACGGTATCTTGAATTCCGCGTTCTTGCAGAAAGCCTGAGGGTCCAGATTTATCTGCGTTATGCAGGAAGCCATATCTCAGTGCCTTCGCTGCTCCCATGGTCGCAGCAGGAAGA
>ONSY01000213.1 GCA_900320605.1 uncultured Eubacteriales bacterium
CACCGGGCAGGTGCTGCGGGTTGACGGCGGGCTTTCGATTGTCGGCGGATCGGAAAATATCAGCGATCTCTTCGACGTCTATGACGTGGCCGATCTCGCGAAGGATTACGAACCCGGCAAATACCGGGAGAAACACCGCGAGTTTGAACAGTATCTGCGGGAGAAATACGGCAGCTACCAGCACTGAGAAAGGAAAACGCAATGAAGAACATTGATTTGAGTTTCGCGCAAAGCCCCTCCTGCGGGAACCCGTACATCGGAGACGGCCTGAGCCGCCAGGCGCTGCTGCGCATGCTCGCGCGGGCGAAAGAACTCTCTGTGGATATCCACGCGTTCGAAGTGTTCAAGGACAACGAGCTGAGGGTCAGAGTCTCGCTGCCTCCGTACGACTGCACGGACAAGCGTCTCTACTATTCCCTGTCGAAAAGCTTTACCGCGACGGCGATCGGACTTGCCTGCGACGAAGGTCTTCTCACGACGGACACGCTTCTTGTCGACCTTTTCCCGGACCGGCTTCCGGAAACGGTCAGCGAAAACCTTAAAAAGGTGCGAGTGTCCCATGTCCTTTCCATGAATTCCGGCGTCGGAAAGGAAACGACGCGTGAATGCTTCAACGCGGAGGATATCGCGGCGGCGTTTTTATCGGCCGATTTTGTCTACGAACCCGGAACCCATTTCCTCTATGATACCGGCGCGACCGCGATGCTCGCGGCGATCGTCAGAAAGGTGACCGGAATCAGCGCGCTCGATTATCTTGATCAGAAACTGTTCCGGTACATGGACATTACGGATGTCTACTGGGACCGGACGGCGGACGGAACAATCCAGGGAGGAACCGGATTCCACGCTTCCTGTGACGACGCCGCCAAACTCGGACTGCTCTATCTCAACCGCGGAATGTGGAACGGAAAGCGTCTGCTCTCGGAAAAATGGATCGATGAGGCTTCCTCGGTCCATTCCGACAACAGCCCGCACGAATGGCCCGACTGGCAGAGCGGGTACTGCTATCAGTTCTGGCACTGCTCGCGCGGCGGTTACCGCGGCGACGGCGCCTTCGGACAGTACAGCTTCATTCTGCCGGACCGCGGAATCGTGGCGGCGGCTCTCTGCGAAGCAGAGAACCTTCAGAACGCAGTCGATCTCGTCCATGAGATGGCGCTTGAGCTCTTTGAGGAGGAAAGCGGGGGAGACGTCGGGGAAGCGGCCGCTTCCTTCTATGCCCCGGAAAAAACGACGGTGCCGGCGTTTGCCGTGCCGAGAATTTTCAAAGCGGAGGAAAACCGGCTCGGAATCACCTATCTGAAGCTTTCGCGCGAAGACGATAAATTTGTCTTTACCGTGTCGGACGGGCTGAGCCTGACTTCGGTTCGCTGCGGAAACGGGGAGTGGATCAGCAATCCGACCTCGATGGAATATCTGTTCGCTCCGGCCATGAAGGCCCAGACCAGCGAACGCACCGCGGGACTCGCGGCGTCGTTCACCTTCTCGAACGGAAAAATCACTGCGCAGCTTCGCTGCCGGTACAGCCCGCATCATTATACGGTGACGTTCCTGCTGCACGGAAAGACGCTGAGCGTCTCGATTTCCGGACTGACCGCGGGACGTCTGCCGCAGAAGGAACTCGTATTCGAGGAAATATAGACCATATATAAACACGAACCGGCTGCCCTTTTTGGGGGCAGCCGGTTTTTCAGATTCCTTCATTGTCGAACGCGGGGATGAAGCTCTCCTTCGCGGACTCTCCGCTCTGCAGAAAAGCGTTCCGGATGCCGAGAGACTGCGCGTAGGAAACGACGCTGTCATATTCCGCGTCGGTGACGCGGCGCGTCAGCGCTTTGGGCAGATCGGAAAAGAGCGGCGTGTACTGGCGCATGATGCTCACAAAGACCGCGTCGCCGTACGTCCGGTACAGATAGCGCAGAATCCGTTTCGCGCCGGCGGTTTCCCCGGGCAGAACCAGATGACGGACGATCATCCCGCTGAGCATCTTCCCGCTGTCCGAAAACCGGGCCGGGCCGCGCTGACGGAACATCTCGGCGATCGCCTCTTTCGCGGCCTGCGGGTAATCCGGCGCCGAGGAATATTCTGCCGCAGCTTCGGAACCGTAATATTTGAAGTCGGGAAGATAGATGTCGATCAGGCCGTCGAGCCGCCTGAGCGACTCGGGTTTTTCGTATCCG
>ONSY01000026.1 GCA_900320605.1 uncultured Eubacteriales bacterium
ATGCTGATGGCCAGAAGACCAACGACATTCATATACATTTTTGCGTTCTCAATCTGCTCGGCAGCCGTCCCGGCTTTTTTGCCCCTAAGTATCAGGAACAGCTCCAGGACGATCAGAATATAAAATCCGGGCTTGCGGAGGATCCTCCTCAAATCGCCGCGTATCAGGTTTCTCATCCCTTTGAACCTCCAATCAGGCGGAAATAGAAATCTTCCAGTGAGGATTTTTCCACGACCTCACGCATGACCTTGATCCCGTTGGCCTCCAGAACCTCCTTGGCCCTTGCCGCATCTTCGACAGAGATTTCGACGGCCGGCTGGTTTTCCTGCAGGTCCTGCTGGGTGATCTCTTTCACGACAATTCCTTCATTCACAATTCCAAACCGGTCTGCCGTATGCTCCAGTTCCGGAAGAATATGGGAGGAAACAATCACTGTCATGCCGTATTCGTCCCGCATCCGCTGAATCAGATGGCGGATATCCGCAATTCCCTGCGGATCAAGTCCGTTGGCCGGTTCATCCAGAATCAGGATTTCGGGGTTTCCGAGAATGGCATTGGTAATCCCGAGCCGCTGCCCCATGCCGAGTGAGAACGTTTTAACCGGCTTTTTGGCGTCCTGCAGCCCTACAATCTCGAGAACCCTGTCGATCTCGTCTTTCTGTTCTTTCTTCGGAATTCCTTTTACAGTCGCGGTGTATTGCAGATTGCGGCGTGCATTTAAATACCCGTAGAACCGGGTTCCGACCAGAAATCCGATCTTTGAGCGGTTCGCGTACAGTTCTTTCACAGTCTGGGATCCCTCGATCGAAACAGTTCCTTCATTCACTTCTGACAGTCCCAGGATCATCTTGAAAATCGTTGTTTTGCCGGCGCCGTTCCTTCCGATCAGACCGTAGATATCCCCCCGGTTCACCTGCATGTTGACGCCCTTCAGTACTTCGTGATTGCCGTAAGACTTTTTTACATTTTCTAATTTAATAACCGCCTCACTCATCATCTCATCCTTTCCTACCAGACTTTCACGCGTTTATCCGGTTCGAGATACATTCCGTCGCCTTCCTTTACGTCATAAGTTTCATAGAACTCATCGAACTGCTGCACACCCACATTCACCCTGTAGAAGGGCAGCGGATGTTCATCTGTTTTAAACAGCATCGACTCTAAGTCGAGCGGAACGTTCATCTTCCAGTTATTCGCATAAGACCGGAAAAACCGATCGTAATCAAACGACGGCTCCTTTCCTGCCAGAAGAAGAGATACCTTAATTCCCCCCATATCCGCCGTCGCTTCCCCGTTCACCCGGCTGCCGGTATAGATCCCCGCGCCGGTATAAGGAGAAAGAGTTGTGTAATAGGATGCAACCGCGTCATTCCTGTCGTTAAATGCGGCCTGATCAGCTGTCGGAAGCCAGGCTTTCTGAATTCCTTCCTTGTCATACTGCGAACCGCTTTTGTCAAAGCCATGGGTGATTTCGTGTCCGACGATGATACCCAGTCCCGCCAGTTTTTCTTCATAGGACAGTTCCGGTGCGTAGATCGGATTCTCGCAGATTCCCGCAAAGATATAGATCCCGTTCGTGGCGGGCATATAAAACGCATTCGGAATGGTGGTTGAAAAATCCTGATACAGAGGATCCCAGTACGCCGCATCATAGGTCTTATTGGAGAGCCATGCGATATGGTCCATCTCAAAGCGCCTGGAAGCAAAATACGCGTCCAAAAAGGTCCCGCCCTCCTCTGCGGAGGCAAACTGCAGGTTCCCGTAATCCACACTGTCAAAATCCTGGCGGGCGATATGAATTGAGATCGCTTCCAGTTTATCAAGGCAGGCTGCTTTTCCTTCTTCGGAAAGCCACTCTTCCTCCGAAAAGATCTTTTTAAAGCCATCGATGATATCCACAGTCATCGAGGTAAGTTCCCCTGTCGAGGTCTCGTCAAAGAAATTTTCCACATAAACCCGATTCATGGCGCCGACCATAGGGGACCGCCCTATGTAATCATCAAACAGCAGTTTATCTTCCCTGCTCTCTTCCGTACTGCCGTCATCAATCGGTTCCTTGCTCCTTTGCGCATCATACGCCTTCATCTGATCCAGTATTTCCCTGCTCAGGTACTTTGCACTGCGCAGGCTGTAATTGACAATCAGATACGCTTTTATGTTATTTAAATATCTGCTGCTGCAAAGGGAGGACAGCTTTTTCGCATACCCGGGATTGAGAATGATATATTTCGTATCTGTAAACCCCCAGCCATTGATCACCTGTTCAAGCGGAAACCCGCCGGCGAGCGCAAACGCTTCTTCCCGCGTATAGGTCGCCTCATCGAGACCGGGAAGTGCCGCTATATTATTCGCAGAGGCGACACGTTTCTCCCACTCCATGCACGCTTTCAGAAGGGCGGACGCCTCTTTTCCGGAATATCCCAGCTGTTCCAGCATATAGCCTGCCTCTTCTCTGATCCTTACAAACTGTTCAAACGCATTCTCATTTTCCAGACTGAAATAGGTGTCATTGTTCCCGTTCACCGTCAGAGAAAGATCCGGGGCGGAGAAAAAGACCGCATAGCTGTCTTTGTGAATACCGGAGTGAATGACATAGGGAATAGAGGTGGCAACCGGAGACAGAAACAGGGGATTTCTGATGGGGTCCGCCAGATAATCATACATCTCATCCATGCTGCTGATGGATTCAATGTCCTCAATATACGGCTTCAGCGGAGATATGCCGCCCGCGTCTCTTTTTTCCCAGTCAGACGCAAGTTCGCAGTAAGCCCGCAGACGTTCGATCGTTTCCCCTGTAATGGAAGGATCAGAGAGAGCCTGCTTTTTATTAGCTGTCACAGCATCCGACACATCCTGAAACACATTGTAAAAACGGTCCCCGATCTCCGCTTTCCACGCCTGATTGACGGACGCGGCAAAATCGTCCTGCTCTCTGATTACATGATCTTGAGAGACAGCACCGATCAGATCTGAATCGACCCATTTTTTCCCGGGTCCCGAAGTAATTCTCGCAGAATCCCCGGATCCGCACGCGCATAAAGAAACGGACAGGAAAACCGCGCCTGCTGCCTTTATTATTCTATTTCTCATCAAAATAAACTCCGATTTCGATAACAATCCTAAGTGCGGTCCGCAGTCACCCATTGGCCCTGCAATATCTTCCGTTTTTGAAAATCTTGTAATCCATAATTATAATTTTACCATAATATCTTTGCCAATCATACGAAACCATTTTAAAAAAACAGTCAGCTCTTGCAAAAAGATGAAAAGCCCGTAGATGCAGATCTGCCAAATACGTTTAACTAAAAAAAG
>ONSY01000032.1 GCA_900320605.1 uncultured Eubacteriales bacterium
GCTGGAAGTTATGCGTGACTTCTTCTATGGCTTCAGTTACAAAGATTTCTTCGGCGATTCCGATATGAAGCGCCTGAAGGTCATCGCGGATGGTGTAGAGTTCGCGCTCGGCTTCGAAGAGGATGAAAAGAAAATGTTCATCACAGAGGCCACAGCGCTCAGCCAAGCTGAAACACTCTGCCGTAGCCTGCTGGATGAGCAGGAAAAGAAAGAGATCGAATTCTTCAAATGCGTGAAGGCAGGTCTCTGCAAGGTTGCTGGCAAGGGTAACGTTACGGCGAATGAGGTAAATGCCCGCATCATGAAGATACTAGAGCAGGCTATCGAACAAGACGGCGTCATCAATATCTTTAAGCAGACCGGCCAGAAGAATCCGGAAATTTCCATTCTTTCCGAAGAGTATATAACACAGGTTCGACGGATGACGCATAAAAACATTGCAGCAGAACTTCTAAAAAAGCTTCTTGAAAACAACATCCGCGTCTTCTCCCGCACCGGCGTAGTCAAAGCTCAGCTTTTCTCTGAAAAGATGCAGGGCGTCCTGAAACGCTACAATAACCGTATGATCACAAGCGCGGAGGTCATTGAGGAGCTTCTGAACCTATCCAAAGAAATGACCGATGCATATAAAGCCGGTGAAGAAAAGGGCCTGACGCATGAAGAGCTGGCATTCTATGATGCGCTGGTCGCCGATCCGGAAGTGCTCAGAAATATGGAAGAACCAGTCCTCGTCGAAATGGCGCACGAGCTTACCGAGCTTATTCGCCGGAGCCGAACGGTCGATTGGGATAAGAAGCAGTCAGCCCGCGCATACATGCGGACCCAGGTCAAACATCTGCTCCGGAAATATAAGTACCCACCTGAGCAGGCAAAGGGTGCGATTGACACCGTCATCAAGCAGGCAGAACTCATGGGTGCCAACCTGGTAGCATAAGGAGGCAGTGATATGACAGACACGGAAAAGAAGACCTGGGGTATTCACACGCAGGATGAAGCACTGTTCCTTAAGGATAACAAAATAGCTATCGGTTGGAAGGAAATCGGAAACCTTCTGGATATTCCGGCAACCCGTGATGACTTCAAAGAAAAATACATACACACATTCCCGAATGCGAAGAAGGGGTCCATCCCGACAAGTGTCGGAATGCTGTATCGCTTCTGCCATGAGGTGCAGATTGGCGACTATGTTGTTTACCCTTCCAAGAGTGACCGAATGATCAATATTGGCGAAGTGACAAGCAGCTATACTTATGTTGGTGATGCTCACGATTATATTCACCAACGAGATGTAAAATGGCTAAAGCACATCCCTAGGACTTCTTTCTCGCAGGGTGCTCTTTATGAGATCGGTTCAGCAATGACCTTTTTTGCTGTAAAAAACTATACTGATGAGTTTCTGGCTGCACTAGATAAAGGGTTCAAAAAAGCGTCCACAGCAAGTGATGAGGACGACACGGTAGGCGCCACTGCTGATGAGATTATTGAAAGCACCAAGGACTTCATACCAAAAGAGCTTAGTCGGAATCTTAAGGGATATTCCCTAGAGGCGTTCGTGGCAGATCTACTTCGTACTATGGGGTACCGGACAATGATATCACCACAAGGCGGCGACAGCGGCATCGATATCACAGCCTATAAGGACGAGCTACCGCCACGGATTTTAGTTCAGGTTAAGAGCGTAGACAGTGATATAAAAGAGGCGACCATCCAGTCACTTAAAGGTGCAATGCGCGAGGGCGACTACGGTCTGTTCATAACCCTTTCCAATTATACGAAGAATGCTCAGAAATATCTGGACAACACTCCCATTATCCGGGGGATCAACGGGACTGAGCTGGTCGATCTGATACTGAAATATTACGGGGATCTGGATGACAAGTACAAGAAGATGATCCCACTGAAGATGGTTTATATACCAGTCCCGAAGGAAGAATGAAGCATAACCCGGTAGATCAGATTTGATCTGCCGGGCTTTTTGTTTGTCGGGACGTAAGAAGGCGAAGAAGTTGGGTAGTTAAAGCGGTAAAGAGTGTGAATAATGCCTATCTTACCTCATTTTACGAATAAATCGTCATCTGTACTACCCAGTTTCTTCGTGTTATACTATGAGCAGAAATAAAGGAGGTCAGATCAATGCTTACAAATGCCCAGATTCAAATAATTGATAACTATGTCCCGGCGGGTCTTTTTGATGTTAAGAAATTGAAGAAATACCTGAACACGCACGAAACAGTCGGCAATGAAGTTTTTGCTTATTGCGATCGCGGTAAGGGCTCTCGTTCTGATCGTGGTAACCACTCTTATTCACATTGGCTGGACGATGAGTACGGATTCAATCCGGTACCCGCAATCACGTTTATACGGCGTATCCCCTTCTATTTCTATGTCCCGGATTACGAGAAAACACACCATTATGGCAGCATCGAAGACCCCATTTATTCGATTTATAGCGGCGACGGGGAGAGCTCGCCTGAGACACTAGAAAAACTGTATGAGGAATTGGAGTATCTGTTTTATAAAAAACGCTTCTCTTTGGACCAGATTTTCACTTACCTAATTGATCAATACGGGGTTGTGAATGCTCCTTTTTTGTCTTGGGCAGAATACATTCATATATGTGATGATCTTGGATGGAACGATTACTTTCCGACATCATTTATCTCTAAATACAATATGGCACTTGAAGCATTGGGGAGAGAACCTATCATCTACGAAGTGGAAGAACAACCGTATGCCACGGAAATGTTTTATAGAAACGGAATAAACATAGAATTTACAGGACGTTTTCCGACTGATGAGGAAGGCAACCCAGTCCTGCGCTGGACCAACGTAAAAGTTAAGAATGCTGTAAAAATAAGTTGCAATCAAGTAAAGTCTCGAAGCAACGCAACACTGAGAATCCTGCTTAGTCCGGAAACAGTAATATATGGGATGAACTTTTTTAATTCGTGGACAAAAGATGAGTGGTATCAAGTGTATGCCGGTCCGCAGCTAATGGAGTTTGATTACACAACGATTAAGGAAAGGCGGAAGAGTCTCGGATTTACACAGAAGGAAGTAGCTGATGCGATCGGTACCACGGTCCGGACTTATCAAAAGTGGGAGAGCGGGGAAACCACTCCAGATGGGCATTATCTTCTTCGGCTAATGAACTGGTTAGACATGCCCGACCCTCAGTTCGTTATTTTATACAAATCGGTAGATTAAAAAGGCCCAAATTTCGTGATGGATTGTTGATTATTCACAGTTACGTCCATTGACAAATCCGAGTCTTACGGTGTAGAATTGTTTTCAGATAGTTGAAATATTATTTCATTAAAATGAAATTCCCGGGAGGGTGACGTGATGCGTTACATACAGTATAGGGATCCAGATGCTGCGGCACTGAGGGATCTGATCAATCGGGTTAGGGGCGATCGGTCTATGGCAAAGTTCGCGGACGATATTAAGCTTACCTCCCCTAATGTTAAAGTGAGTGCACCAACGCTCTCGAGGGCTTGTAACTGGTCACAAGGGACGCGACCGGTGAGAGTCGACCTTCTTAAAGCTATCGCGGCAGTTGCGCCAGCAGAGTCTGGTGTCACATTCGAAGCGCTCGTAGAGGCCAACGGAATGCGGTCAGAAGCAGATGACACAGATCTCGCTAAGCAACGGCTGACGGCCCTCAGACGCAAATATGATATCGAGGAAACCGAACGGGATGTTAAACGGATCCTACAAGACGAGATCGCAAGCCGGGACTACTCTTTCCAGCGACTGAACGAATTCTCTAACTGGCGGTCACTTCATGGATACGTTTATCAGCGTGACAGGGTGTTCCCTCGGAACTATACGTTCGGTTTCTCGGTCAGCGGCATGTCACCGTGCAATACATGGAAATTCGCTCTTGATCAGATGCAGATCCCGAAAGGCAGCGCGGTGTCAGCAATCGAAGCCCACGTCGGAAATTTCATCAATAAAGTAGCTGCAATCTTCGCCAGCGATAGTTTCGAGTGTGAGCTGTATGAGAATGAGAAGTATAGCTTCGTGTTTATCGACCGCGACCTGTACCGTCTGTTTCTGAAACGGTTGAATGACCACGACATCCACGTAAACGGCCTGATGACCGCACTTCTGGTCGACCTGAAAAAAGGCCGAGTCGTTGAGGAGACTCAGCTCAAGCGTTACGACGGCGAGGAAGCAACATCGTTTTTTAAGACGCCCATTTCCCCACGGGTTAGCAGGATAGAGCTACCTGATCCGCTGGACATGATCGAAGACGAGGAGGATTATTAATGGCGGAGATATCTGCACCAGAAAAGAACGCTCGAATGTATACCACCCACGGAGTGAAGAAGAATCAGGGCCAGCTGGCGATAGTAAACAGGAAAATAGCCCTTGCATATGTTGAAAACCGGCATGGGCAGGAACACCTAATTGGCTATACCTATTTCGACGAAATGATGGATAAGGTCTGCTCCTGTCAACTGCCCGAATACACGGTAGATTTCTAAAAATAGACGTTATACGCGGCGCGTGACCGTCAGAGGCGTACGGCCCAGCCATTATTACAAACAATAAGATTTACCTGCTCGTGCAGTCCGAAGGTGTGACAGGGCCGGGGTAGATTTGTAGCAGCACCATACCGGTGCAGGACTATAATTCTACCCCGGCTTTTTGTGTTCTGGGGAGAAACGAGGGAGGAATTGAATGCTCGAGAAGATCACCGACTGCAGAAACCGCTGTGCCTGCTTTGCAGACGCCGCGACTGGCCTGATTGAACACGAATGGAAAAAGGTCCGGACCACGACCCGCATCCCGATCGGGGGTGAATACCAGATAGAGCGGGACGGTACCATCACGATCTTGCGAAGGATCAGTACAGAGGAATTTGAAGTCACAAGTTACGAAATAGTCGCGTAATCATCCACAGAGCTGCTTGACGGCCAGGATGAGTGCTCACGATAGGATTCGTGGGCGCTCCCTGGTCGTTTTTCTTATCCTGGATGCCGAGCTGAGACCGCAGGGACTGTGGTTTCAACTGAGCACCCGAGGTGCTCAACGCCTGACACGTAACCACCCACATCCGGAAAGGCGGGCTCCACTGGAACCGTGTCAGAAACTGAATATGGTCGCCTGCCCTGTGGAGGGGAAGGCACTGGAACTGAACGGAGAGTTTTCATACAGGCTCTCAGGTCCGGTCTCTTCAGTGCACCCTTCTTCCGGCTGCTTGGAGGCTCTCCGTTCGCAATTGCGAAAGGAGGGCCAAAATGGCTCGGACAAACAAGGTCAACGCAAGTAACGAAGGTGCCTTTAGGCACAAAACCACAGTCGGTGAAAACGGTGAGATCCTGTACGACGCTCCGATTGAGATCAAGGATCAGACTGACATGGATAACTACGGTATAACTAAGGCAGACTGCCGGTTCCTCCGGTTTAACGGCAGCCAGAAAATGAGAGTGTATTTCTACAAAACGTCCAATCGCGAATTTGCGGAGTATCAGTGGGAAACGATCAATAACCAGCATTCCTCCACCTACCTCGCCAGTCGGTGCATGGTCCCGGGCAAGCGCAAGGCGTTTGTACGATGCCGCGATACCAACAAATGTACCGCATGCCCTTACGGTATGACACCCGAAACCCGGCAGGCAGCAATAGTCTCGCTGGACGGGCTGATCGAATCTGGCTGGGATCCTACGCCAGTCGAGTCCGTTGAACACACCGTACTGGCCAAGATTGAACGTGAAGAGATCCGCGCTCTGATGCGTGCGGAGGACTGGCGGATCGCGGAAGTGTATGAAGCAAGAACGTTTCTCGGCGACTCGGTCAAAACCATCGCGGAAGAGCTCAGCCTTTCGGAACCGCGGGTTTATCAGTTGCTCAGCCGGGCGAAGAAAATCATAAAAAAATATAGGGAGGAAAACTCAGATGAGTAATATGGAGGCATTAACGAACATGGTCAACAGCGAAAACGCACCTGTTATCGCGGGTATCGGCGGTATTGTTCTTCTGGTCGGCATCGACCGCATCACAAGGAGCCGCTACCGAGTCGAGGGCAAAAAAGACTCCATCACCATCGAACCGGCAACGGCAGCCCAGCCGGAGAAGTATTCGGAAGAAGAAAAGACAGAATAACACAGCGGGCAGGACTTACCACGATGGTAGGCCCTGCCCTTTTTATTGTTTCTGATAGAACTGACACTCGTATCCATCGGCACGCAGCTCAATGCCTGCGAGCCACGGCGGTGTCCTGCCCATCTGCTCACAAATCACGTTGAGGGATACGTTCGGGCTGCATTCTATGATCAGCTCGTCATGCACATGCCCAACAATCTGGCAATAGCCCAGGGTCCGCATGGCGTAGGCCAGAATATCCCGGCTGACGGCCTGCACGATGTTCTCGACGAACTTCGGTCCA
>ONSY01000043.1 GCA_900320605.1 uncultured Eubacteriales bacterium
AGATAATACGAATTGTAAATCACAAGATATTGATCTCTGAGAAGGGTGCAGGAACCATTTATGAAATCATACGTAATTCATCTGATCCGTCACGGCCTTAGTGAAGGCAACCTGAAAGGGCAGTATATCGGGGTGACGGATTCACCGCTGTCCGCGCAGGGAGCCCGCGAGATCCACAGACTGAAAAAGAACGGAATATATCCGACGGCACAGCGCTATTTTTCCAGCCCGCTTTCCCGCTGCATTGAAACATTGGCAATCCTTCACCCGAAGGCACAGCCGGAAATCATTGAAGATTTCCGCGAGAGCAGCTTCGGAGAGTGGGAAGGGAAGACGGCTAAGGAACTTGAAGGAAATCCTGCTTTCCAGAAATGGATGCGGGGAGAATCCGCAGAGATTCCCGGAGGTGAAAACGGGGGGCATTTTATGGCGCGTGTCTGCACCGCGTTTGAAAAACTGGTGGAAGACCTGATGTTTCAGGGAAACACTTCGGCGCTGATCGTAACCCACGGCGGCGTAATCATGACAATCCTTGCCGCCTACGGGCTTCCGAAGGCGAAGTTTTATGACTGGATGACGGATAACGGCTGCGGATATTCAATAAGGATCACACCGGGACTCTGGATGCGCTCACAGGTGGCAGAGGTTTTCCAGAAACTTCCGATCGGTGCGCAGAGCAGTAAGGCGGTTGATGAGGCACGGCAGGCAGCGGACATGCTCTGGGGAGAAAAAGAGGAAAAATCCGAATGATTTTCAAAAAAAGATGGATTTCCTGAGAAAATCGTGCTATGATAGAAGAGCAGCTCTGAAAGGAGCTGGCTGAAAAGAAAAAATCCGCCCGTGGCGAAGCTGGATATCGCAGCAGATTCCGATTCTGAAGGACGGGGGTTCAAATCCCTTCGGGCGGGCCAGAAAAAAGGACTTGCGATAGCAGGCCCTTTTTTCAATTTGTTCTTTTTTCCGGAGGAAACGTTCTGTGAGGATTCGAATTCGAAAAATGACAGAGGAAGAATACCTCAGTTTTTATAGATTCAGCGGTCAGCATCATGCGGAGGAACTCGTACGGGAAGAGCGGCTGTTTCCTGAGGAAGCGAGACGCGAAGCGGAGCGGGAACTTTCGGAAATGCTGCCGAACGGGCTCGATACTGCGGATAATTATCTGATGGTGATCGAAAACTCGGCAGACGGTCGGAGGGTAGGATTTATCTGGTTTCTGTTTGAGATCTATCAGGGAAAAAAGCAGAGTTTTATCTGCGATCTTATGATTGAGGAAACTGAACGGCGAAAGGGCTATGCCGCTGCAGCTCTGAACGAGGCGGAACGGACTGCCGAGACGAATGGCTGTGCGGAAAGTGTGCTGTTTGTATCTAACGCAAACATACCGGCACGAATGCTTTACTCGAAGTGCGGGTATGTCTTTCTCAGGAATACCGGCCACGGTATGTATCTGGTGAAAAAACTGAAAGGTGAAGAAAATGAGAATGTATGAGGCTCAGCTGACAGATTCCCTTCTGAAAGTCCTGATAGAGTTTTCCGAGGACTGGGAAAAGGAGAGAAGCTGTCACGGCTACCGTGCCAATGGAAGAACGGATATCGAAGGCAACCGGATCTTTATTGCCGAAGACGGAGGACAGATAATCGGCTATCTTTTCGGGAACCATGTAAATTCCAAAAACTCGAGTTCGATCATGCCGGAAGGTACTCCATGCTTTGAGGTGGAAGAACTATATATTATCCCGTCCCGGCGCAACAGCGGGATCGGTTCAGCTCTTTTCCGTTTTGTCGAGGAACAAGTGAAAGACAGAGCGGAATATTTCCTGTTGAGTACGGCTACGAAGAATTATCGCGCGATTCTTCATTTCTATATTGATGAAGTCGGAATGCAGTTCTGGAGCGCCCGTCTCTTTAAAAAGCTGTAGCACAGAAAACATCGCTGTTATGTTTTGATTTTCGGGAAACCTGCGGTATACGGGAATCGCAGAAGAAATATCAATATTTGATCGGAGTGCTTTACATATGAATTATTCCGTGATTCTTGGCTGCATCCTCGATATCGGCGCCGGGCTGATCCGCAGCGGTGCGGAAACGCATCGCGTTGAGGACAGCCTTTACCGTCTTTGCGGCGCCTATCATTTTGAAAACTGCAATATTTGGGTTGTTCCGAGCAACATTCAGGCAACGGTAACGGATCCCGATGGGAAAACAGAAACACAGATCCGCCATATCCGCCGCGTCGGAATGAATTTTGACCGACTGGATCGGCTGAACGATCTTTCACGCCGCTGCTGTTCGAGTCCCCCGAATGAAACGGAACTCGCCGCGGAACTTCAGAAAGCGATGAATACCGCACCTTCAAAACTCTGGATCAGCGCTTTTGCGGCGCTGATGGCCGGCGTCAGTTTCGGGGTGTTTTTCAACTGCGATTCTTCTGACGCGCTTGTTGCCGCTTTCGCTTCGCTCCTAATCACTGTCCTGGGAAGATTCTTCGGGCGGCGTGAATCCAATCCGCTGATTCTCAATTTTATTATCGCATCTCTTGCAGAGTTCTTTATTCTCCTTTGCGTTCATTTCGGTTTCGGACACCATACGGGATATATTACCGTCGGCGTCGTGATGCTCCTGATCAGCGCACTGGGGACGACAAACGGCGTTCGGGATCTCGTCCATCTTGATACGCTTTCCGGAGTAATGAATATTTCTGCTTCTTTCACGGGAGCGGTCGGAATTGCGCTCGGAATTGCTCTGCCCCTGATCGTGCTGCCCGGTTATGGAACAAATGAACCGCTTGCACTCAATCCCAGTGTTCCCGCAGCGCTTATCAGCTGCGTTACCGGCTGTGCAGGATTTGCAGTCTGGTTTCATACCAAAAAGATTCCTCACGTGCTTACGTGCGCGTTCGGCGCGGCAGTGATATGGGGCGTATATCTCGCAACAGCGGCACTGACCGGAGACATCTATTGCGCCGCGCTGATAGCCTCAGTGGCGTGTTCGCTTTTAGCAATGCTGATGGCGCGGGTCAACAAAGCTCCTGTGACAATTTTCCGGACAATCTGCATATTTCCGCTGATTCCGGGGGCGTCGCTCTATTATATGATGTACGGGATTATCATGCGGGACGGGAGCCTCGCTTCTTCAATGGGTCTCTCGCTTTTTTTAACCTGTTTCTGCATCGTGCTCGGCTTTCTGGCGGTGGAAGCGGTCTCAGGATTTTTCAAAAAAGTGCATAGTTCAAATCTGGAACAATAAATGAAACGGGCTGTGTTACAATATGCGGCGGCAGTTCGAAACCATCCTGCCGGTCTGTACTCGATAGAGACTACAGGCAAATCAAAACTAAGGGAGTGTCAAAGGCATAATTATGCCCTTAGTGAAGAACTAAGGGCTTTTTTCATGCATGAAAATGGAACGTTACAGTATTATTTTGGAAAAGAATCCGCGTGAGATTGTTCTTCTTCGCGGAAAAGGCTGCATCTATCGTAAATGCAGCTTCTGCGATTACCATCTCGACCGGGGAGAAGATGCGGAGAATTATATTCTGAACCGCGAAGTGCTCTCGCACGTAACGGGGAACTATCATCAGATTGAAATAATCAACAGCGGTTCCGTCTTTGAACTGGATCCGCGCACGATGGAGCTTATCCGCGGCATCTGCCGGGAAAAGGGAATTGATACGATTCATTTTGAGAGCCATTGGCTTTATCGGGAGCATCTGAAGAAACTTCGGGAGGAGTTTGCCGGATTTACTCTCAAAATGAAATTGGGGCTTGAGACATTTGACGCTGATTTTCGGGAAAATGTCCTGAAAAAAGGCATTCCTGAACGTGATCCTGCAAAGATCGCGGAGGGATTTGAAGAAGCGAATTTCCTTTTCGGAATCAGCGGCCAGACACTTGAGAGCATGAAGCGGGATCTGGAACTGGGACTACGGTATTTTGAGCGGATCTGCGTTAATATCATGTGTGAAAACTCGACACCGGTCAGACCTGATCCGGATGTGATCCGTGTTTTCTGTGAAAATCTACTTCCGCTCTATCGCAGCGACCAACGGGTCGATATTCTTTTAAATAATACGGATTTCGGAGTGGGTGACTGAGATGGTTAATGAACTTTTACTGATCGGATCTCTGATTTTTATTTATTCCATGGTTCTGCTTGCCTTTTATTTTTTTGGAAAAACCGGTCTTTACTGTATTTCCGCGGTTGCAACCGTACTTGCGAATATTGAGGTCATTATTCTTATTCGCGCGTTTTCAATGGAGCAGACACTCGGCAATGTTCTCTTTGCCGCTACATTTCTGATTACAGATATTCTTTCAGAATGTGAAGGTAAAAAGGCGGCAAACCGGGCGGTATTTCTGGGAATCCTTTCTTCGGTTTTCTTCCTGGCTCTTTCCCAGAGCTGGCTGCTGTATGTCCCGAGTGAGGCTGATACAGCCCAGCCTGCGATTATCGCCGTGTTTTCCAATACGCCTCGTGTAATCCTGTCTTCACTTGCCGTATACGCGATCAGTCAGTTCTTCGATGTATGGCTGTATCATAAATGGTGGAGTTTTACGGAGAAGCGTTTCGGCAGCCGAAGACGGTTTCTCTGGCTGCGCAACAACGGCTCGACGCTTGTCAGCCAGATCCTCAATACGCTGCTGTTTACAGTGTTTGCGTTCGCCGGGGCCTATGACGCATCAACGCTTATCTCGATTTTTATCTCGAGTTATGTGATATTTGTTGTAACGAGCCTTGCGGATACACCGTTTGTCTATTTAGCCCGAAGGATCGATGAAAAGAGAAGGGCTTCGAATCCGGATAAGGGCGCAATGCTTTCAGCAGACTGAGAATTAAAAAGAACAAATAAGCGAAAGCGCCGCAATGAAAAAACATTGCGGCGCTTTCGTGTTTCATTTCATTTTAGGGGGAGAAAAATGATGAAGGAAGAAACAATGATGATAAATATCATGAACTCATATATGAGAAATCATTAGTCTGCCGGTTATCGATCCGGATATTTCCGCCCGAAGCGCGGCAGTTGCAAGAAAGGAAAGGGGGAATCTTTTCTCTTCGTCTGTATTTAATATACCGGACATTTATGAAGAAAATAAATGGCTTTTGTAAATAATACAATAAAAAAGTGTGAATAGTTTTTGGCCGTGCCTGCCGCAACAAAGGGGATTTTCAAAACCGGAAAATCGTGTTATCATAAAAACTGAAACGAGGTGTTTTTGATGAAATTGTTAAAACGGGAAGAAATGAATCCGGAATATCAATGGGATCTCACGCAGATTTTTCCTTCGCGCGAAGCCTGGGAAGAGGCACGCAGACGCACGGCGGAAAAGATCGGAAAGATATCTGATCTCCGGGGGACATTGACCGAAAGCCCCGCGGCGCTGAGAAAAGCGTACGATCAGGTTTATGATGCCATCCACGATGCGGAGCTTGTGTATGTTTTCGCCTCTTTGCAGAAGAACGGCGACAACGGCAACAGTGAGTATCAGGAGATGGAAGGAATCGCAATGAGTCTCTATGTTTCCCTGGAGGCGCAGCTCGCGTTCTTTGATCCGGAGCTTCTTTCAATGCCTTCCGAACAGCTCGGCTTGTTCCTTCAGAGTGAAGAACTCAAACCTTACCGCCATATTCTTGAAGATACGGCAAGAGCGAAGCCGCATACGCTTTCAGAAGAGTGCGAGACGATGCTTGCCAAGCTTTCCGATGCTGCCCAGACACCGGATAATGCCTTCGAGATGCTTGAGAGTGTTGATATGTCATTCCCGAAAATCAAAGATGAAAAGGGAGAGGATCAGCAGCTTACGCATGGTAATTTCATGGTTTTCCGGGAGAGCGCCGACCGCCGCGTGCGCCGCGAGTCGTTCGAGGCGTACTTCGGAGAGTTTCAGCGTTATCTTAATACGTTTGCCGCAACATATTCCGGCAGTGTGAAATTTGACAATTATTTTGCGGATGTGAAACGGTTTCCCTCGGCAATCGAGCGGGCTCTTTTCTCGAGCAACGTCCCGCTTTCCGTATATGACAGCCTTGTCGCAGCCGTACATGAAAAACTTCCGGCAATGAAAAAATACCTCAGGCTGCGTGCGGAAATTCTCGGTATTGATGATCTGAGCATGTATGACCTTTACTGCCCGATTGTAAAAGATGTTGATTTCAGGGTGTCCTATGAAGAAGCGCAGGAAATTGTGAAAGCGGCTACAGCGCCGTTTGGGGAGGAGTACGGACGCCTTCTGGACCGCGCATTTTCCGAACGCTGGATTGATGTCTACGAGAACCGCGGCAAGACGACAGGTGCTTTCTCCTGCGGTGTTTATGATGTTCATCCGTATGTTCTGCTCAATTATACAGGTACTCTCGATGATGTCTTTACGCTCGCCCATGAACTCGGACACGCAATGCACTCATATTTCTCCTCGCGTGAGCAGAGCTTCGCGAATCACGACTACCGGATTCTTGTTGCGGAAGTTGCTTCAACAGTCAACGAGGTAATGCTTACCCGATATCTGCTCAGAACAGAGCAGGATGCCGGCAGAAGAGCCTATATTCTCAATCATTTTCTGGAGGGATTCCGTACGACAGTTTACCGCCAGACACTTTTTGCGGAATTTGAGCGTATTGCGCACGAGAAGGCACAGAATGGCGTTCCGCTGACGGCGCAGGCCCTTTCAGAAATCTACCGCGAACTGAATCAGCTCTATTATGAGGGGGCTGAAGTACCGCCGCTTCAGGATATTGAATGGGCGAGAATTCCGCATTTCTACCGCGCGTTCTATGTTTATCAGTACGCGACCGGTTTCTGCTCCGCGGTTTCAATCGCGAGCCGGATTCTTGATACGGGAGATCCTTCGGAATACCTGCGCTTCCTGAAAACCGGCGGGAGCGATTATCCGATCGAGGAACTGAAGATTGCCGGTGTCGACCTGACAGATCCTGAAACCGTCAGAAAAGCCCTCGAAGTGTTTGAAAACACGCTGGATGAGTTCGCTTCGATCCTGTAACAAGATTATCCCCCAACAGACAAATCCCCGCCGCAGAAAACTGCAGCGGGGATTGCTTTTCAGAAAGGATTAATGCCTGCCTCCACGGCGGAACAGCGCTGTGCGGCTGTAGTCCGGCTGTTCATATTTCGAGGATTTCGGAGCGAATCTGGCC
>ONSY01000179.1 GCA_900320605.1 uncultured Eubacteriales bacterium
AAACTACGAGAGCGGATACCAGTGGGTCGCGTTCATCACCGGAAGCGGGGAAGATCAGCGGTACGGCGTTGCCCTGACGAATCTCAGTGCCGGCGGCGGGCAGCTTAACGGTTATCTCTTCGATGAATACGGGACGCTTCAGACCGATGTTTCCCCAAATTTCAGCCGCCGGTACACAAGCGACAGAACCGTGACGGAAGCTCCGGAGTCCGGAAAAACGAACACTGGCACCGTCACCGGCCTGAAACCGGATTCCATCTATTACCTGCGCATTTCCGGTGAGGGAAAAGCGCGGTACGCCGTGCGGTTTACCGATCCCGAAAAGCCTCCGTTCGATCCGGTGAAGGGGAGGAGCACCATCGGCGCGGGCGATCCGCTCGAAGCGGCGTCCGATTCCGTGAAGGCGCCGATCCTGCTTCCGAACACCGCGTATGAGGGCGAGTATGAAAGCGGTACGCAGTGGGTTTCCTTCCGGACCGGGGAAGAAGAGGGCTTTGAGTATAAGGTGACGCTCGAGAATCTGACGGTCGGCAGCGAGCTGCTGATCGGCTATCTGTATGACTGCGACGGGACGCAGCAGACGGATCAGAGCATCAACTTCACACGCCGAGCTGCAAGCGATAAAACGTTTGTGGAGGCGGCGCAGGACGGCAAGGCAGCGACCGGAACGATCCGGACGCTCCGGCCGAATTCTCTCTATACCCTGAGCATTTCCGGCGGCGGAAAGGCAAAGTACAAACTGACGGTTACGGCTCCGGATTCCGCCTCAGCAAAACCAGGGACGCCGGACGGCGGGGAGGAAACCCCGTCTGCGGGAAGCCAGATCATCCCCGGAACGAGCCAGTCCTCGGCGCTCAATATCCCGCTTGACACGAAGGTATTCGGGAAATACATCAACGGAAACGCGTGGATCGCGTTCACCACGGCGGAAACGGAAAACGCGATTTACCGCATCACCGCGGTAAACTGCACGGTCGGGAGCGCGCGGCTCTGCGGCTATCTCTATGATGAGGAAGGAACGCAGATCACCGATCTCGAGATCAACTATCAGCGCAGATACACGAGCGACAAAACCGTGGTGGAAGCGACCGAAGACGGGCGGGCGGCGACCGGAACCGCCGCGTCATTAAAGGCCAACACGAAATATTATCTGAGGCTTCTGGGAGAAGGGAAAGCGCAGTATTCCGTCCTTGTTTCCTCACCGGAGAGGGATATCACGCAGATCAACACCAGCAGCAGCTTTGAGGAAGCGAAAGGCGAGCTGAGCGAAACGGAGGAATTCTATACCGGAACCAATCAGAATATCGCGACGCTGCTCAAAAAGAACACGAAATATCACGGAAAGCACGAAGCGGGAGCGGTGGACTGGGTCGCTTTCACGACCGGACCGGAAGAAAACGCCGAATACAAGGTCACCCTCGAAAACCTGACGGTCGGAAGCGAACGGTTCAACGGATATCTCTACGATGAATACGGAACGCTTGAAACCGATGTCAGCATCAATTTCGAGAGGCACTACACCAGTGACAAGACGACCGTTGAGGCGGCCGATGACGGAAAAGCCGCGACCGGCACGTTCAGAACACTCCGCCCGAATTCCACCTATTATATCGGAATCTGGAACACTAGCAGCGCGGAATACATGCTGACGATCGGAGCGCCGGAGAAAGAAAACGGCGGCAGCACCGTCGGGGAAGCGGAGATGGTCTTCAACATCCCCTTTGAACTCAACGAGACGCAGGTGCGCTTCCTCGGAGATCAGGACGTCTTCATCGATGAAGAGGAAGCGAAGGCGGCGCTGAGGCCTGTTGCGGAAACCATCCTGAAGCATCCGGATCATCCGATTCTGATCGCCGGAACGACGGCGACGGTGGGAAAACAGGAAGACTGCCTGGAACTGTCCGACAAGCGCGCCGCGGCGGTCAAACGTCTGCTCGTCGAGGAATTCGGCGTTCCGGAAAGCCAGCTTCTGACGGTCGGACTCGGATACGCGGACGATCCGTTCGTCAGAGGACGCGATCTTGATTCCACGGGCCGTCAGATCGAGACGGAAGCCGCCAAAAACCGCCGTGTCGTCGTTCTCGACGCGGACAGCGAAACGGCGCGGAGAATTCTCAAAACAGACTGAATCATACCGGGAGTCATCCGTTTCCCCGAAAGGGAAGACGGGTGACTTTTTTACCGGCGGAACGTCGAAACCTGTCCCGGACGGTGTTTGACGAAGGATCGGTTTCGTGATAGAATGAACTCGGAAAATCCCGAAAAAAACGTTCAAACAACCAAGGAGGAAGATAAAAAGATGGCTTTTTATCTTTTCAGAAAAATGATCCGGAAACTGCCGGGCAGGGTAATCCGGCTGATTCCGATTCCGGAGCCCGCGCTGACCGAAGGATTCGGGTCGCGCGGACAAATCGGCGGCATCTGCCGGGAAATGGGACTTGAAAATGTACTGCTTGTGACGGACCGGAACGTATACGCGCTCGGATTTGCCGGAAAAATACTGTCATCACTGTCGGAAAACGGGATCCGCGCGTCGGTTTTCTCGGACATCGACTCGGAACCGACGGTCGAAATCATCCGCAGGGGAAGAGACGCAGCGGCTGCCTGCGGAGCGCAGGGGATCATCGCGCTCGGGGGAGGATCCGTGCTTGACAGCAGCAAGATCATCGCCGCGGCGGCGAAGCACCCGAAGAAAAAAGTGGAGCGTTATCTGCATAAATTCTCGATCGTGAAAGGAAAGACGCTTCCGCTGATCACCGTTCCCTCCACGGCCGGAACCGGCGCGGAAAACACCGTAGGGGCGGTTGTGAAAAACGCGCGCGGCGTCAAAAAGGCAACGGTTGTCGCGGGTCTGAACGTCACGAACGTCGTGCTCGACAGCGAACTGACACTGACCGCGCCGCAGAGCGTCACGGTCTGGTGCGGGATCGACGCCCTCAGCCACGGGCTGGAAGGGCTTCTCTCCGATACGAAATCGAAACCGGACGATCTGGAGAAGAGCAGCGAATGCGTCCGGATCTGCATGGAAGTTCTGCCGAGGCTGATCGAAAACCCCGGGGACGTTGAGGCGCGGCAGAAGATGTGCCTCGCGGCGCACTACGGCGGAAACGCCATCAACAGGCAGCTCGCGGGCTATGTCCACGCAATCGCCCACTCGATCGGCGCGATGTATCATATCCCGCACGGGAAAGCGATCGCTTTCTGTCTGCTTCCCGTTGTCGCGGCTCAGAAGGAACTGTGCAGGAACCGGCTCGCGGCGCTGGCCGTGTTCTGCTCCCGCGCCGGGAAAACGCAGAGCGCGGACGAGGCGGCGGATCAGATGATCGAAGCGCTTGCGCGTCTGCTTCGTCAGTGCGGTCTTGAGAAAGGATGCGCCGCGCTGCGTCCGGAGGATACGCCGGCGCTTATAAGGATGATCAACGCCGATTCCATCAACTATTCCCCCTCAAAAACATTCCGTGACGCGGAAATCGCCGCGCTGCTCGATCAGATCAGGAAAGGAGATTGGCTGTGAGTTATACGAAGGAAAAAATCAGCGCCGTTGTCGCGGCACAGAGGAAATACTTCCGTTCAGGAGAAACCCTCGATGTAAAGTGGCGCATCGAACAGCTTAAAAAACTTAAACAGGCGGTTCTCGATCATGAGGAGATGCTCGAGAAAGCTCTGTATGAGGATCTCGGGAAAAGCCGGACGGAGGCGTTCCTGGTTGATCTCGGACCGGTCATCGTCGAGGTCAACGAAATGATCCGAGGACTGAAGAAATGGGCGAAACCGGAGCGGCATTTCAGCGGATTCATGTGCTTCCCGAGTACACGCACGACCGTCTACAAGATGCCGTAC
>ONSY01000022.1 GCA_900320605.1 uncultured Eubacteriales bacterium
AGCGGAACATAGGCGCGGGCCATTCCGGGAGCGGCGACAGACGCCATATCCTCGAAATGCTTGTCATCAACGCCGATTTCAGAGAGCGTTCTCGGAATCTTCATCTGATTGAAGAAATAGTCCTCCGTCGCCTCAATTGCCTTGTTTGCGATCTCGAACTTGTCCAGTTTCGGATCGATTCCGAAGACATTGACGCCGTAGGAGACGAATTTGTCGACCGTCTTCTCACTCAGAATCTTGCGGAACCAGTGCGGAGCGAGGATCGCGAGACCTTCGCCGTGGGTAATATCATACCAGCCGCCGATCGGATGCTGGAGACCGTGAAGCGTCCAGCCTTCGTTTCTGCCGCAGGAGATCAGACCGTTGATTGCCCAGGGTGAGCACCACATCAGGTTGGCGCGCGCTTCCGCGTTGGTCGGATCGTTGACCGCGATCGGGCCGTATTTGACGCAGGTGCGCAGAATGCTTTCCGCGATGCCGTCCACGAAATAAGTATCCTTCGCGCTGTCGAAATAGTTCTCGATCGTATGAGCGAAAATGTCAGCGGTACCGGCAGCGGTCTGACGCGGCGGAACCGTATAGGTATAGGTCGGATCAAGGAACGATACCTTCGGCATCAGAAGAGGTGAGCCGACGCCGCTCTTGATCTTCGTTTCGGGATTGGTGATAATTCCGCCGGAGTCCATTTCGGATCCGGTTGCCGCGAGTGTCAGAACGACAAACAGCGGAAGAGCCTGCTTAATGAGGCCGCGGTTTTCAACGAGATCCCACGCGGGGCCGTCGTAGAACGCTGCGGCGCAGATCGCTTTCGCGCAGTCGACGCAGCTTCCGCCGCCGGCGGCGATAACGACTTCGATTCCGTTCTCCTTGCAGATCGCGGCACCCTTGTCGACCGAGGTGACTTTCGGATTCGGCTCTACGCCGGGCAGTTCGCACCAGGTGATGCCGGCTTCCTTCAGCGAGGCGGTTACGGTATCATAAACGCCGTTGCGTTTGATGCTGCTGCCGCCGTAGACGATCAGGGCTTTCGTGCCGTAAGGCTTGACGACGGAACCGATTTCCTTGGCAACGCCTTCGCCGAAGCGGACGGCAGTCGGAACATGAAAATTAAACTTCATAGATATTCTCCCAAAAATTACGCGTTGTCAGAGAACGCCTTGAGGAAATAATACATTGAACGGGAACCGGCATCGATAAAGCCGATGGATCTTTCGCGCAGGTTTCTCGCGCGGCCGAGTCTTGCCTGCATGTTCTTCGTCGCGTCGGAACCTTCGAGCGCTTTCTGAGAAGCGGCTTCAAGAGCTGCCTTGACATCGTCAGTTGAAGCGGCTTTCAGGGACTCAACGAACGGATAGAGCGAGTCGACCATCGTGCAGTCGCCGGGTTTCGCGCCGCCGAGATTCTGCACGCCGGCGAGACCGCCTGCGAACATCTCAGCGAGATCGGCAACACCGAGCTCTTCCTTGCCGGCCGTAGCGGTGGAGAAACCGATGAACATTGAGGCGAGGATCGGTCCGATCGCGCCGCCGGCGGTATCTGCGAGGGCATAGCCCGCGCTCTGGAAGATTTCGGAGATCGTTTTCGGATCTTCCGTTTCAATCGCGTTTTTAACGGTACGGTATCCCTTGCGGATCGTAACGCCGTGATCGCCGTCGCCGACGAGCGCGTCAAGCTCGGAAAGCTCGATTTCACGGGCGATCAGATCATCGCAAGCAGCGAGAATAGCTCTTTTTACATCTTCAAATTTCATCGTAAATACCTCGTTTTCTAAATACACTTGAAAAGGGGGTGCCCCTGCGTGCTTTTGCGCCCTGCCGGGGAAACGCGCGAACGCGCAGGGGCGGTACCTTTTATAACGGGATGTATGAATTCTCTCAGTCCTTCGGATAGATATCCGGGATCGGAGTCGCCATCCATTTGCGGATCTCGTCATCCGGAACACCGATTGCGAAAATGAATCCGCCGAGTTCCTGGGTACCGGAGTTGCGTGCGCTGTGGCGATAAATCTTGTAGCCGAGTTCGTAGGTCAGATATTCGTAGATATCCTTATAGAGGATATTGAGCTCTGTCCAGGTCATTCCGCCGAGGCCGCCGAGGGAAACAGCGATTTCCTCGCCGCGCGGAATCGGCATATCGTCGAGCAGCGTGTCGCAGACAAAGCGCGCGAGTTCACGGCTTCTCGGCAGTTTCATGCGTCTGCCGGAGGATTCGCCGTGGACGCCGATGCCGAGCTCGATCTCGTCTTCGCCCATGCCGCCCATGATCGGCAGACCGGTGATCGGATGGATCGCGGGACGGATGCCCACGCCGAAGGATCTGCAGCGTTCGGAGCAGTGGCGGGACATTTTGATGATCTCATCAACGGAGCAGCCGTTTTCGGCCATGATGCCCGTAACGTTGAAGAGTCCGCCGCCGCCGCGGCGTTCGTCTTCATGGCCCTTCGGGGCGGAACCGACGTCGTTGCCGTAGCCGATGTTGAGGTGAACGTCCATGCCCTTCGCGAGAGCCATCTGGGCGCAGAGTTTCGCGTTGAGGATGTCGCCGGCGTGGTTGGCAACGCCCATCAGGATCGGGGAGCCGTCGTCAATCGCTTCAAGAGCGCGGAGCATCTGACGAGCGGAGGGAGCGGCGAAAATGTCGCCGGTCGTTGCGGCATCCATTCCGCCGGGACGGCAGAACGATCCACCGGGAGGGCCCTCGTGGCCTGCGCCGCCGCCGCCGGTGAGCTTAACAAGCCCTTTCGGCTTGCGGTATTTTTCTCTGCGGACCGTAATACGCGAGTTCGGAAGAAGCATGGAATATTTATCCGAGTCAGGCAGGGACAGAAGACGTCCGCCTGCGATGGATTCAT
Source organism: uncultured Eubacteriales bacterium (assembly GCA_900320605.1). Classification (GTDB taxonomy): domain Bacteria; phylum Bacillota; class Clostridia; order Oscillospirales; family Acutalibacteraceae; genus RUG612. Next base: position 2,852 of record ONSY01000022.1, read on the forward strand.
CAACCAGCGTATCAAGATCGTTGTAAATCTTTTTCAGAAACATTTTGTTTTCGCTCCTTTCTTACAGTAGCCAGTGATTACTTATATCATAACACAGCAAAATTCAAAAATCTATAGTAAAAAATCTAAAATCAACAAAAAAAGCATAAAAAAGCGGACGCAAGTTATGAAAAATCATCATGGATTGCACCGCAGAGTTGAAATTCCCGGACGGATTGCTTTTTTCGCTTTTTTTCGATAGAATAAGAATCAGACGAACAAAACCGGAGGCCTTCATGAAGAAATCGTATAACGCCACCATCAAAGCCTGTTTCACGGGATTTGTCATTCAGGCAATTGTCAATAATTTCGCTCCGCTGCTTTTTCTGACCTTTCAGGCACAGTATGGGATCGATCTTTCAAAGATCACTCTTCTTGTCACATTCAATTTTCTTCTGCAGCTGAGTGTCGATCTGTTTTCGGCGTTCTTCGTCGATAAGATCGGTTACCGCGCGGCGGCGGTCTGCGCGCACGTCTTTTCGGCGGCGGGTCTGCTGCTGCTTGCCGTGTTGCCGGAAGTTTTCCCGGACCCGTTCTGGGGACTGATCTGCGCGGTGATTCTTTACGCGATCGGCGGAGGCCTTCTTGAGGTCATTATCAGCCCGATCATGGAGGCGTGCCCGACGGACAACAAGGAGAAGGCGATGAGTCTGCTTCACTCATTCTACTGCTGGGGAAGCGTGGGAGTCATCACGCTTTCGGCTGCCTTCTTCGCCCTGTTCGGGGTGAGATACTGGAAAGTCCTCGCGGTTTTCTGGTCACTGCTGCCGATTGCAAACGGAATTCTCTTCTCGCGCGTTCCGATCGCGCCGCTGATCGGCGAGAACGAAAAAGCGCTTTCAAAGCGCGAACTGCTTAGAAGAAGCGACTTCTACCTGCTTTTTGTACTGATGTTTACCGCCGGGGCCTGCGAGCTTTCGATTACGCAGTGGGCTTCCTCGTTCGCGGAAAAAGCGCTTTCGATTCCGAAAACGGTCGGTGATCTTGCCGGACCGGCTTTCTTCGCTCTGGTCATGGGCTGCGGACGGCTTTTCTTCGGAAAGACGCAGCGCAGTGTGAATCTGCGCAGAATGATCCTGCTTTCCGGGATGCTGTGCCTTGTCTCTTATCTGATCATCGCGCTTTCGCCCTTCAGAATACTGTCGTTTCTCGGATTCGGACTGAGCGGCCTTTCCGTCGCGATTCTGTGGCCCGGAACCTTTTCTCTCGCGTCCGCCCGCATCCGCGGCGGCGGAACCGCCATGTTCGCGCTTCTGGCGCTCGCGGGGGATCTCGGATGCACAAGCGGGCCGTCACTGCTCGGATTTGTCTCAAGCGCGAACGGAGACAATCTCAGAACCGGAGTGCTTTTCGCAGCGGTTTTTCCGGTGATTCTGATCGTTTCCACTCTGCTGCTTCGTGTCTCTGAAGGCAGAGAGACACAGAATTCCACATGAGAGATGAAGAGAGCATAACAATAGAAGAACCATACCGTCAGCGGTTCACAATACAGCTTTTGAAAACGGATGAAATACAAAAAGAGGGCACAATGCAGCTGGTCTGCACCGTGCCCTTTTCTGTGTGATTACTGCCGGGGATTTCGAAGCGCCTCTTGGGGGAATTGCGATTATTCCTCGTCGGACTTGTATTCCTCGATGACTTTCTGGGTAACGTTCGCGGGAGCTTCCTCGTAGCGGACAAACTCGAAGGTATAGGAACCTCTGCCCTGGGTTGCCTGACGAACAAACGTTGAGAAGTCATACATCTCCGCGAACGGAGCCTCAGCTTCAATGATCTGATAGCCGTTTTCCGCGGGATTCATGCCGAGAACTCTGCCGCGGCGCTTGCTGACTTCGCCCATGATATCGCCCATGTTGGCGCTCGGAACGAGAACTTTCAGCGTGCCGTAGGGTTCAAGGAGAACCGGGTTCGCCTGGGGGATACCGGCTTTGAAAGCGAGGGAAGCGGCGGTTTTGAACGCCATTTCGGAGGAGTCAACCGGATGATAGGATCCGTCATAGAGCGTCGCGCGAAGACCGACTACCGGGAATCCGGCGAGGGTACCCTTGTTGATCGCTTCACGCAGGCCTTTTTCAACGGCGGGGAAGAAGTTCTTCGGAACCGCGCCGCCGACGACGCGCTCGCCGAATTCGAAGTCTTCACCCTCTTTGGGCTCGAATTCGATCCAGACATCACCGAACTGGCCATGGCCGCCGGACTGTTTCTTATGACGTCCCTGAACGGAGACTTTTTTCTTGATCGTTTCACGATACGCGACCTTCGGCTGCTGGAGGGAGACCTCAACACCGAATTTCGATTTGAGCTTGGAGCTGATGACGTCGAGGTGCTGCTCGCCGAGACCGGAGAGGATCATCTCGTGGGTTTCCGGATCGGTCGCGAAGCGGATCGTCGGATCCTCTTCAACGAGTCTGCCGATACCCTGAGCGATTTTATCTTCCTCGCCCTTCTTCGCGGGAACAATCGCCATCGAAAGCGGAGGATAGGGATATTCGATTCCGGCGAGTTTTACCTTGCGGCTTGTGGCGGCGAGGGTATCGCCCGTTACGGAAGCGGTCAGCTTCGGGATCGCGCCGATGTCGCCGGCAGCGATATAGGGTGCGTCGATCTGCTTTTTGCCGCTCATGAGAACGACTTTGCTGATACGCTCGGATTCACCGGTGCGCATATTGACAATCTGGCTCTCGGAAGAGAGCTTGCCGGAGAGAACTTTTACATAGGACAGTTTGCCGATGAACGGGTCGGCGATCGTCTTGAAGATCAGCGCTGCGACAGGAGCGTTTTCATCCACTTCAATAGCAACTTTTCCGCCGTTCTCATCTTCCGCCTCTTCGCCGGCTTTTTCAGCGGCGCTGGGCAGAAGTGTCGTAAGTCCGTTCATGAATTCTTCGAGGCCGCGCATCAGCATCGCGTCTCCGCAGAAAACAGGGCAGATCGAGCCGTCTTTGATACCGGCTTTGACGCCTTCCTGAATTTCTTCCGCGGTGAAGGGTTCGCCCTCGAAATATTTTTCCATGAGCTCTTCGCTCGTCTCAGCAACAGCCTCGGAGATTTCGTCCATGATCTCGCCCATATGGTCGCTCAGGTCAGGCATCGGAACCTCGACAGGCTTTCCGCCGGAATAATCGTAAGCCTTGTTTGTAAGAACGTTCGCGTAGATATCGGCGCTCGTGCCTTTGTAAATCGGAACGACAACCGGGATCGCGCCTTTTTCAAGTTCGCGGATCTGGCGGAGAACGTCATAGAAATGGGAAGCTTCCTCGGTCATGCCGTTGACGAAGAAGACTTTCGCGAGTTTGCGCTTGTTGGCCGCGGTATCCGCTTTTTCGGTACCGACAAGCACGCCGTCCTTACCGGATAATACGATGATCATCGAATCAGCAGCGCGGGCAGCCTCGCAGACGCCGCCTTCAAAGTCGAACAGACCGGGGGCGTCGAGAAGATTCACTTTTTTGCCGTTCCATTCGAACGGGGCAACGGCGGTGGAAACAGAAGTCTTTCTGCTGATTTCCTCGGGGTCGTAGTCGCTGACGGTATTGCCGTCGACAACCTTGCCGCGGCGATCCGTCGCCTTTGCGAGATAAAGCATCGCTTCAGTCAGCGAAGTTTTACCGGCGCCGCTGTGTCCGGCGAGGGCAACGTTCAGGATGTTGTTGGCATCATACTGTTTCATTTTTTTACGTTAAAGCTCCCTTCATTCGGTGTACCCGAATCAAATATTATTTACGGTGCCGGCCGGTTTTATGAGACTGCAGCCGATACGTTTCACATAAACATAATCATTATAACTGATTCACAAAGCTTTTTCAACATTTTTTTGGATTTTTGTCTCATCTTCAAATTGCTTTTTCAGACGGAAAAAAGAGAAGCGTTCTGCTTTCAGAACGCTTCTGCGGAAAAAAGATTGTTTTCATGAATCATCAGTGTTCTGCTACGGCCTGCGAAGTTTCGGAACGACGATAATCGCGGCGAGCCAGAAGAGCTCGTAGAGAAGCAGCGCGCCGGTTTTGAGCTGTTCAAGGCCGGAGTAGCAGGTGATGAAAGCGACGAAGATAAATCCGATTGCGACCGCGATGATCTGGAGAATCAGCGCGAAGGTGATGTTGCTTTTCTGAATGTTGCATGCGGTCAGCAGACGGAACATCGTTGTGGTTCTTCCCTTGGTGAGAATCAGAGAATCGGCTTTTTCCGCCGGAGTCTCCACGTTTTCGGTAAAGATCGGACCGAGTTTCTCGGGAAGGATCCGGACGATACGGCCGTCGATCCCGAACCGCGCGGAAACAAGACCGGGAGTGATGTTGACGTCATTTGAGCGTACAACGATCAGATAGCCGTTTTTCTCAAGGCGTGCAAGTTCCGCAGCGCGGCGGGAATCGCCTTTGTAGGACAGAATCAGCATCGCGGAAATAACGCCGCCTAAGGAGATGTAGAGAATCTGCTGGCCTTTGTTCGTGTACGGGCGCTCGATCTCCTTCGGGGGGATCGCGACGGAATACTTCGTCATGAGCTTGCGGTTGCCGATCAGGATGCGGTTGCCTTCCGCCCATCCGGAGAGGCCGAGGGATTCCTCATAGAGCGGGGACTCGATCGCGACCGGAGGAAGGTCCAGATTCGAAAGAGCCTGATCAAACACTTCCGTGAGCGGACCGCTGAAGCATTTGATCAGCGAAGCGGCGCACAGAATGGAACGCTGGGGGTCGGAACCGGAGAAGGTCTGAATATTGACAAGCTGCGTTGACCCGCGCGGGAAGAGGTCCTCGGCATCGATTAAAACGATGTTCGTCCGGGCGAATTTCTCGACGGAGGAATAGCCGGCGATCATCCCGCCCCATTTGCGCGCGAGTGAGGAAAGATCTCCGACCGGAAGGTTGACGCAGAGCAGACCGGCAATCGGAATGAAAATACAGGTTGAGGCGGTAAAGGCGGTAAAAGCTGAAACAACGTCCTTGAAAAGGATGACGCACGCGCCGAACAGAATCAGCGAGGCGAGCAGACCTATCGGGGCGACCATCTGAACAATGAAGCGGCTCGGGTCGGATTTCACACTGTTGTAAATGAAGCGGTCGTAGAAATTCGCTCGCTTCTGGAAAGCTACGAGCGGCTGACGCTCAATATAGTTGCCGGCGATCTTGACGCAGTCGGCGTTGTCTTCCAGGAGCGAAACCGCGTATTTTTCCTCGGAAGAAGTCAGGAAGAGGAAATTCCGGCTGATCCGGCGCAGCGCGGAGAACCGGCCGAACGCGTTCAGGAACCACGCGCAGGCAACGATCGGCGCGTACACAAAGAGACTGCCTGAACGGAAGCTGTCCGGATCGATCAGAACGGTGACGCACTGGATCACCGCGGCGCAGGAAGCGAGGGAAACGGCGCTGTCATGAGTCGCGCGCAGCGTGAAAAGGCCATGCAGACCGGAGATGAAGCTTCTGAAGTTGACGAGCGCGGAGATCAGAACCAGGAAAAGATAGACGAGCGTATACTGCTGGGGTACAAGCTTGAAATGCCCGGTAATGACGAAAATCAGCGCGGCGAGCGCGCAAACACCGGACCCGAGGAGAGAAAGCAGGGTTTCCCGCTGCTTTTTCGCGAGAGACTCGGAAACTGCCTGCTTTTTCGCGGGTTCATCGTATTCCTCAAGTTCGAAATCGAGGTTTTCCAGCGAGGTTTCGTAAATACTCAGATCCTCAGGATCCTCGGGAGTTTCCTCGGACTGGTTCCTCGAGGTATAAAATGCGGCCTCCTCCTTGAAGAGGCGTGCAAAGGCTTCATTGCGGATAAAATGCTGCGGTCTGCCGAGCGGCGCGTAGGAAAATTCACTGTCCGGAACATTCGCGGGTGTGTCTTCATCGGAAACGTCTTCATAACGATCTGCGGCAGATTCTTCCACAGGGATTTCTTCCTGCAGAGGACTTTCTTCAGGGAGCGTTTCTTCCGAGAGAGCGGATCCGTTTTCTTCATCG
>ONSY01000030.1 GCA_900320605.1 uncultured Eubacteriales bacterium
AGATTCCGTCAGTCAAGTAATATATCATGATTTTGAAGGAGTTCCTTCCTGTATGTATTGGGCGAAACTCCATAATACTGTTTGAATCGGCGGCTCAGGTGGTATTCATCGCTGAAGTTCAGCTCTTCCGCAATATCGCGCAGCGTTCTGTCGGGAAAATAATCAAGGAGGATTTTGCTTTCTTGATCCTTTCGCATATAATATACTGATGTATAGTCATACCGTAATGCTTCTTGAAAAGGAACTCAATATTTCTGGTGCTGCGGTTGAGTTCCTTTGCGATGTCACCGATGGTGTAATTCGAGCAGAGATTCCTGTCAATGGCGTATTTTATCCTATCCGCCAATAAAGCCTGTGGATCAACCACTCTGGAAGCGTCCCTGAGCTCGGACAGCAATAAATCCAGCCACGCAAAGGCTCTTGTTGTGTCCCTCTGCATATGTGCGTATAATGTATTTTCGAAGTAATTCTTGATGTTTTTGTTTCCTGCCGCATCGATCTGTGTATGAAAGCACAGTTTGCCTGTTGTTTCGTCAAGTTCTTCTAAATCCGTGTATCCGTCACCCTCGATATGCGGTATGACCAGAAACATCGTCTGTGTTCCCGGAGTACATTTATCTATTCCCCGATGCAGAACCCTCGCCGGTAAAGTGACAACTATATCTTTCTTTGCATGAATATACTCACATTCCCCGCCGTCCGGTTCAAGCGAGATCGTCCAGTCTCCGCACAAATTATAAAAGATGACGTGGGACGGCAGTAATCTGGTCGGATGATAAACCGGCCTTGGGAAAAGAATACGGCGCGCTTCCGCAATAGTTCTGCGATTGCTGAGATCCAAAACACATTTCATGATCGCTCTCCTTTTTTCCCTTTCTTTCATGTATTATACAAGATCTTTTCCTTTTTGACAATTCCTTTCGGGAGTTTTTTTTGGTAGAATGAGCCCATACTTGATGAGGAGGCGCAAAAATGAACGAACGCAATCAAATTACCGTTGCTCTGATAGGTCTTGGTTTCGGGGACTGCTTCGCACCGATCTACGCGGCACATCCGAATGTTGAAAGACTGGTCCTTGTGGACAGTGTAACGGAAAAAGCTCAGAATTCCATGAACTGGTGCAGGAACTTCAACAAGAACGTAGTGGTATATGACAGCTTCGACGACGTTCTGAAAGACGACAGCATCGATGCCGTACATGTCTGCACCGGCATTCCGAATCACGGAGAACTGTCCGCGGCAGTTCTGAACGCCGGGAAACACTGTGCCTGCGCCGTTCCGATGGCGATCTCGCTCGAAGACGTCCGCCGGGTCGTGGAAGCGGCCCGTCACAGCGGAAAGAATTACATGATGATGGAGACGGAAATCTATGAGGCGGCTTTTCTGTACGCGCGGGAAATGCTGCAGCGGGGGGAGTTCGGCAGAATCCAGTTTATGAGAGGAATCCACCACCAGTGTATGGACCTTGGGGCTTGGAACACGGACACGAGGCATTATTGGCAGGGTTTGCCGCCGATGTGGTATATCACACACGCTCTTTCTCCTCTCCGCGTAGTCGCCGATTCGCAGATCCGGAAGGTTGCGTGCTTCGGCAGCGGCACAATGGATGAAATCAAAGTCAAAAACTATAACAATCCCTATCCCGCGGAGGATATGCTGATCAGATTCGAAAGCGGGCTTGCCGCCGAAGTCTCGCGCATGATGCATGAATGCTCTGTAAAGCAGACAGAGTCGTATAATATCTACGGATCCAAAAAGAGTTTCATGTACGAATACATGCACGAAGTATGGGAACAATTCTATGATGAAACCCAGTACGACCGTGTCGGCTTTCACACCGAAGTAATCAAATATCCCAACAGGTATGATCTTCTTCCCGAAGAAATCCGGCGTTTTACCGTTGCGGGAGGTGATCGGGCTGAAAACTGGCGGGAGGTCCTCGATACCGCGCCGCTGAGCCTGCATTCCGGATCTCATCCGCACCTTGTACACGAATTTGTGTCCAGTATCGTGGAGAACCGGAAATCCGCCATGGATGAAGACATATCCGCCAATATCGTCGCAACAGGTATCTGCGCGCACATGTCTGCCATGAATGGCGGGAATCTCGAAACAGTCCCGGAATTCTGATCTCATACTAATCTCAAGCTAAAAGGGAAACGCGGCTTTCTTTCGGAGAAAGCTCGCTCAACAAGTTGAGCCA
>ONSY01000044.1 GCA_900320605.1 uncultured Eubacteriales bacterium
CCGGTTTTTCAGACAGTGATTTTGTATATGCGGCCGGTGCTGTGGCACAGGAAGCAGGGGTTCCCTTCCTTTCCACCGGCGCTACGACCCCGGATATCCCGGCGGTTGTCGGCGACTGTGCATTCCTGACAGCTTTTGGCGATGACGTCTGTGCCGAAGCCTGTGCGGATTATGCCTTTGAAGAACTCGGCGCTACGACGGCGTATGTTCTTACGGATAATTCCATGAGCTATACGACAAACCTCTCCGATTACTTCATGGCTCATTTTGAAGAGCTGGGCGGCGAGATCGTTCTGCAGGACTTCTTTGCCAGCGGCGATTATGATTATTCCGCACAGATCGCCCGCTATCAGGATCTCGGCGAAGAATGCGGCATTCTCTTCATGGCCACCGGTCCGGACGATGCCAGCACCGTGATCGAACAGTTCCGTTCCAAAGGCGTGAAAGCTCCGATGATCTCCGGAGACGGCTGGGATACCGATCTGTGGGGCGTGGCAGGTGACCTTGCCAACCAGGATATCTACTGCGGCACCCATTTCTCTGCGGACGACGAGGGAGAAAACGTACAAGGCTTTATCGCTGCCTATACCGAGAAATACGGTAAAGCTCCGGAAAACGGCTTTGCAGCGCTCGGCTATGACGCGGCACACATCATTGCGGCTGCGATCGAAGCCTGCGGCGATGACGTGACACCGGAAAATATCCGTGCGGCGATCGAAGCCACAACGGATTTCGAAGGCGTTACCGGTACTATTTCGTTCACAGCTGACGAACATGTTCCGGATAAGACCGTCGTGATCTGCCAGGCTGAAGACGGCATGCTGAAATTCAGAAAGAACATATAATAATACCAGGGTCAAAAGCCCGATTGGACATGGCAAGCTTGCTTGCTGATGGGCAATTGGGCTTGGGGCCCGCCGAAACATGAGGATGTAGCGGGGCACGGAAATGAGCCCCGTGAAATCCGAATGTTTCGTAGCGTTGTGAGAGTGCGTCAGCACGGAACAACGCGTTATTATCTGAAAAGATAAATATACACTATCCAACGGAGGTTTTAAGGCATGGCGAACAATGAATTAATGAAACTGACCGCACATCAGGTCAAAGAAAGAAAATTCAACAAGGTGATCCTTGCCGTTGGCTCCTGTGAGGCACACGGCAATCATCTGGCAGAAGGTACGGACACTTTAGTATCCTATATGCTCTCCTGCAAGGTGGCGGACCAGTTTGATGATCTCCTTGTGCTTCCTCCGGTCACAGTCGGATACAGTGCGCATTATGATACATTCCCGTTCACGCTGACGCTTGGTTACGATACCGTGACGCAGGTACTGTTCGATATCATGGAATCGGTTCTGCGCAACGGTGTGACACACATCTTTGTTATGAACGGGCACGATGGAAACATAGCGCCGATCGAAGTAGCATCCCGCAAGATTAAGGAAAAATATCCGGAAGCCCGCATCGTGGCGCTGCCCGCCTGGTGGGTAACAGCCGGAGAACTGCTTCCCGAAGGTACCTTTGAGGTCTGGGACGGCCTCGGACATGCCGGCGAGGGAGAAAGCTCGATCGCGTATTATCTGTATCCGCAGTGGAACGAGCCGGATCAGGCGAAAGGCTTTGTACCGGACAGCCTTCCCCCGTATGTGGACGTCAAATGGGATTTTTCCGAGCTGACCAACTGTGCCGCTACCGGTGATCCCACCAAGGCAACACCGGAAAAAGGCAAAATGATGGAAGACGTGCTTGTCAAGGCATGTACGGAAGCAATACGGGATCTCGATGCTAACGGATGGGATTACAGGACAAAAGGGATCCGCTGAGTCGGGATCAGAATACAAAAGGAAACATAAAACGCGCCTGTACATTTCGAGGCAGACGTCCGCAGCGCCGGAGTCCGGCAGCAAGGATCTGTCCCGGAAAGAGTACAGGCACGCTTTTTGTGTTTGTTTTTTCTCAGGTGTTTGCAGCGAAAGCTTTCCGGATCTCCGAATCGCTTTTTCCGGCTGAAAGCAGGGCAATCAGGAGGATCCTGCTTTTGATCGCGTTCAGTTCTCCGCTCAGCATGACGCCGAACCGCTCCAGCTGCGCGCCGCCGCCGACGTAGTCATAGCATGCGTAGCTTTCCCCGTCCACGCAGCGGGTGGTAACGATCACATAGATCCCTTTGGCGGCCGCCTGCCGAACCGGTTCCGACAGATAAAAGGGAATGTTGCCGGTCCCGTAACCTTCGATCACGATACCGTCAATGCCGCTGTTGACGATGTAGGTAAACAGATCCGGTTCGATCCCGGTGTAGCATTTTATGATCGGCACTCTGTAGTGCACGTTTTCCACAGGGTATACTTCTTTCTGATTGTTGCTGCGGTAATACCGGACGCGATCCTCTACGATCGTGCCAAGGGGACCGAGAGGGGACCGGA
>ONSY01000211.1 GCA_900320605.1 uncultured Eubacteriales bacterium
AAAACCTCCTCTTCACTCTCAGCATAGTTTTGTATTGTAAGTCCTGTAACCTCTGTATTGTAAAATCGGCGTAAAGTCATTTAAAATGCCGGACCGTTGTCCTCTGCAACGGTCCGGCAACATTTGAATTTCATCATTTTCAATCAGATGTCAAAACCGCCATTCTGCAACGAATTTCAGATCATCTGAAAATGTCTGAAGGCCTCAATAATAGCCTCTTCCTTTTCTTTCGGTGTGCCAGGCGATTTACTGTTCTCGCTCTTAGGGAGATTATAGTTGATACGCTCTGTGATACCGCATTTCTGTTTCGCCTTCGCGATATTCAGGTGAGTCACATGGAATCTATATTTTTCCTGAACCCATGCCTGGATCTCTTCATATGTAGCCTTACTCTCAGCTGCGGTCAAATCCAACTCATCCATATCCAGCTGGACGCTGATATGATGCTTGATCTCAGAAAGTTTGGACAAAAGGCATACCGTTTCGACGTGCACCGTCTGCGGAAACATATCAACCGGCTGCACCGCCCCGATCCGATACCCTCCGTCGTTCAAAATCCGCAGATCGCGTGCAAGGGTCGCCGGGTCACAGCTCACATAGACGATCCGGTCCGGTTTCAGTGTCAGAAGAGTGTCAAGGAGAGACTGCGCGCACCCCTTCCGCGGCGGATCGACGATCACGACCGTACTCCCTTCATCGGGGTTTACCGCGGACAGTCCGGGTTCTTTCTTCAGAAGTGCAGGAAGGATTTCTTCTGCGGCTCCGGCAAAGAACTGCGCGTTGGAAAATCCATTAGCCGCGGCATTTTTTCTCGCGTCGTCGACAGCGCGGGGGACAATTTCTATTCCGGTTAAAGAATGTGCCTGATCCGCGAGGTATAGTCCGATCGTCCCGATCCCGCAATACAGATCGTAGACCCGTTCCGTACCGGTCAGCGCGGCAAATTCTTTCACGGTATCATAGAGTTTTTTCGTCTGTTCCGGATTGACCTGGTAAAAGGAAAGCGGCGAGATCTCATAATGCACATCCCCGATCCGGTCCGCAACCGTTTCTTTTCCGGACACATGAATCATCCGCTCTCCCAGAATGGTATTTCCCCTGCCGGTGTTTTCGTTCAGGGAGACGCCGACCACGCGCAGATTCCCGCTTTCAGCCGGGAATGTCATTTTCATAAGTTTGTCAGCAATCTCCGCTGCGTGCGGCATAGTTTTTCCGTTGATAATAATGCAGACATGGATTTCACCCGTCGCAAATCCCTGCCGGATGAGAATATGACGGACAAGGCCTCGCCCGGTCGCCTCATCATAAGCTTCGATACCCGCTTTTTCCAGCTCACGCAGCAGGATTTCGAGGATTGCCCGATGTTCCCGGGGGCTGAGGAAGCAGTCATCGTTCACGATGATCTCGTGTGTCCGCTGCGCGTAAAACCCGGCGATAAGATGTCCGTCTTTCGTCCCTACCGGATACTGCGCTTTATTTCTGTACCGCACGATATATTTCGCGCCGATCACCGGCAGGACCGGAACATTAAGACCGCCGATCCTAAGGAGGGCGTTTTCCACCTGTTTTTGCTTAAAAGCAAGCTGGGTCGGGTAATCCGCCGCCATCAGCTGACAGCCTCCGCAGCGCCGCGCGGCCGGACACGGAGGATCGGTTCTGCCCTTCGACGGTCGGATCACTTCCATATTTCTTGCATACCCAAAACTTTTTCCGGCTTTTGTAACCCTGGCCCGTACAAGATCCCCCGGAACGGCATCTTTTATAAAGAGGGTATAGCCCTCCGCATGGCCGATACCCTCTCCGTTTTTGCTGAAATCTTCTATTTGAACCGTAAATTCCTGATTTTTTACCGGAATCTTTCTATTTTCCAACGAAAATTCCTCCATATCCGTCTGTCATGAAAGTCCCTTTGTTTTACGGATATTTGAATCGAACAATTTGTTAAAACCGAGCCACTCACCGCTGTCACCGGCGTTACTCAGAATCTCGGTCCATGTCTCCATCTTCGCGTCCAGATTGTCGGCGAGATTTAGAGCCATTGCCTCCATGAGCGCAGGCTTCTTCGGTGATC
>ONSY01000056.1 GCA_900320605.1 uncultured Eubacteriales bacterium
CTTTCCGCTGCAGATATCGTTCAGCGTCATATACGGGATACCGCTGTTTTTTGCCACTCGGTATTTGGATAACCGCTTTTGACGGATGATTTCATTAACGCTCATACCACTCACCTGCCTCACGCTTAATATAACGGCTCGCCGTTATAATATCAAGGGCAATTTCTTCTTTTCCTCAATAAAGGATCTACCCTGTCTTTTCTCTGTAAACCTGTTTTTTCCGAGGCAAAATCTTCCGGGGCCCGATGCCTAGCTGATTCCACGCATCAGTTTCGTGCCGAGCCAGAGAAGCACGATCAGCGCGCCGGCAAACACAACGACCGCCGCGATGGGATGCCAGAGTCCGGCGAGAGCCCCCAGTGCTGGCGCCAGCGCCGCCAGCGCGATCACCTTCGACAGCTGCACGGCATACCGCTTCGGATCCTTCGGCTTGACCGAAACGCGCGACCGGTACGGCAGCATGTTATAGTTTTTCGTCAGTGCGATCAGTCCCGCGTAGAGAAGGATTGCGAGAGAAAAGACCAGCATAAAAATTGATACCGCATATTCCAACTCTCATTCTCCTTTCGCTTCAGCAAGCAGCGCCGCGCTCAGGCCATGCGGTACGCCTCTCGGACCCCGCACGGCGAAAATGCCGAACTCTTCCTTCAGCCGCTGAAACGGAAACTGTCCCGCCGCGTACCGGGCTTCGAGTTTCAGTTCCATCAGTGCCTTCATGGAAACATTTCTGCTGCGGAACTCGAACGGTATGTCCGTTTCCGTCACTCTGCATTGAAACAGAATCGCTGAGACCGGCGCCGCGACGTAGAGAAACACCGTATCCCCTTTCCGGATTCCGGCTCCCTGTTTCCATCTCGCCCTGTCTTCCCGGTCAAACATATGCTCCACATCGTAATATTTCGGATTTGCAGGAACGATCCATTCCTTCGGCTCGCGGAATTTCTGCCGTGTCCGCTTTGATGCCGTAACCGCGTAGCGTTCGTCGATTCTCAGACAGAGTTCCTCAAACGGCACCGTCCCGTCGAGCAGGACGGAAACCCAGCGTCCCTTACTGATATGATACCCGTAGAAGTATCCCGGCTGCTGCGCAAGGAAATCAACAAAAAACGGATCCTCCAGCTTGACATTCATGATGTCGGCTCTGCCTTCTCCCGAAAGCCCCAGTCTGCTGCGCTCAACATCCATGAACAGCACGAACCATTTCCGGCTGTCCCCGTGGCGCACGACCGGATAGTCCGGCGCCGAGGGAAACGGATAGTCCGGAAGAAGCCCGTACTTCGTTCTGATATATCCGAACAGTTTTTCACGCATGGTTTCTCCGCTTGTCATTTCCGATCCCGCTCTTTCAGATACGCCTCGATCGTCTCGATGTCCCGAAGATCCTTCGGGCGCATCAGCTCGCGCTTGAGCGCGAGAACGCTCTCGAGCGTTTCGCACTGGAAACCGTCAACCAGCTCATACGGTCTGCTTCCCAGGTTGTCCGTCATCTGCACGTCGGGGAACGGAGCGTAATATCCCTTCTCATCCTTCCCGCAATGCTCCAGATCCAGTTTCCGGGCAAGCTGTGCGGAAACGCAGAGATCGAAATCCTGCGTCTCCTCCCGCAGTCCCCTCAGAAGGAGCGAACCGCCGGACAGAATCATATATTCCGATTTCGGGAAGCCGAACGACTCGAGCCGTTCGATAAACTCCTGCCTGTTCATTTCGCGCTGTCTCCTTTCGACCGGACGCCGTACGGCCGGCGTACCGGTCTCATCTGATCGTTTTCATTATACTACGTTCCGCATGGTTCTTCAACGGAACATTGAATTGAAAAAAGCGCCGCTCCGCGTAAAAAAGCCGCGAAGCAGCGCCTCTCAGAATTCTCATTCTTCGTTTTCCGTTTTTTCTTCCTCTTCCGCTTTTCTGGAGGCCGGGGCTTTCCCGTACCTCGAAAACGTCGGCGGAGTCACAGGGTCATAGGTATAGTAGCCTTTGGGTTCCTTCGCCTTATCGATGCAGAACCAATTTCCCGTGCACTCGTTGAGCGTATAGAGTTTCCCGTCCTTCTCCTCCATCTCGAAGAGCAGCATGCGCTTTTTCTCGTGCGGATGATTCGGAGCGTGCAGCGCCATCATGAGCTGGCCGTCGAATCTGCGGAACAGCATGCAGTGCGCGCCGTCCATAACATAGAGCGGAATCGGTTCCTGCACCCAAGGTCCCCAGATCTCCCCAGAAGTGCTTTTCGCGTATCCGACCGCGTAGCCGTGGCGGCTGTAGTTGCTCCAGAGCATCAGCAGCGTCCCGTCCTGCATGCGGTGCGCGAAGCATCCGTCCGTGATGAATCCGGAAATCCAGGTCATGCCTTCCGCCGGAAGATATCCGAGCCGGTCGTCGCGCCACGGCGCTTCGGACGCGCGGAAGAGTATGATCGGATCCCCGACCGCTTCCGACAGTTCGTCGTTCATCTCGATCGCGCAGATCTGTCCGTCCTGAACCTGCGTCCACTCATGGCAGAAGATCATCCACGGTTTTCTTGATCTGTCGACATAGAGCGACGCATCGAGGCACTGCCAGCCTTCCGGGGTAACCGCTCCTGTCGGATTGGTGGGCTTAAACGGTCCGAACGGAGAATCTGCGACGAGCGTCGCGCAGCGGCGGTACGTGCCTTCTCCGCGGAATGAGGAGAAGATATAATATCTGCCCTTCCAGTAATGGCATTCCGGAGCCCAGTAGTCATACTGACCCCAATATTCCGGATCCGGCTTGAACACGAGCTTCGGGCGGCTCCAGTTGAACAGGTCCTCGCTCGAATAGACGAAGAACGCCCGGGCGGTTCCCGTTTCCGGCGCCTTTCCGCCCTCGAAGTGCTCGGGTTTGGGCATGGTACAGTAGAGATAGTATTTTTTGCTTACGGGATCCGCGAGGATATACGGATCGCTGATCCGGATGTCTCTCACGCTGATCGGATATTCTGACATGGTCTGTACCCCTTTCTTCCGTTCTATCTCCGTTTTTACGGCTGATTTCATTGTTAATTATATCACAGCTCCGGAAACAGGTCCAGCGTTTTCTTTCCGTCCCGTGCAATCCGGCAGACGTCTTTTCCGGTTTCCGCAAAAGAATGCGTCTGTTTTGCGGGCGCAGGCTGTGAAAAACTGCTATGAGAAAGGCACCGTTTCACCGGATACCGGGAATGATGTCTTTTCTGTCAGAATCAGATATAATTGACTTTCGTGAAGTCTCTCGGTTTCGCCTCGGGCGCTTCATCGGGAACGCCGACCGTGATCCCGAACAGCAGCTCGCAGCCCTCGGGAAGATTCATCTCTTCGACGAACGGCTTTCCCTCTTCGGTATTAAGATATGCCATAATGCCGCCGAGGTAGCAGGTTCCGAGTCCGATGGAATGCGCGGTCAGAACGATGTTCTCCGCGAGGAAGCACGCGTTGTCGCGCGGGCCGTCTGCGGAAATGAACAGAACGACCGGAGCTCCGAAGCCGACGCTGAAATCCGGATCCGAGAATCTCTCTTTCATGCGGTCCGGCAGATTTTCATTCTTCATCATCATCTGCGCGAACGCTTTCGACAGACGGGAAAGAAAGTCCCCGCTCCTGACGACGGTGACGTGCCAGTTCTGACAGTTGCTCCCGCTCGGAGCGAGAAAACCGCACTCGAGAATGGTCGAGAGCTGCTCCTCGGTGACCGGTTCCGCCTTGTATTTGCGGATGCTTCTTCTCTGGGCGATCACGTCCGTAACCTGATTTTTGATCATTTTGAAATCCTCCTTTATGGTCTGTTGGTCTCTTCCTCGAAGAATGCTCTCAGAGCATCCGTCACTTCCTCAAGATGTCTTGTGTAGCAGTGGTCGTCGCCTTTGATCGTGACAAGCTGCGCGTTTTTGTACAGCTTCTGCGCCTTTACCCCGTAGGAATACGGAACTGCTTCATCCTCGTCCCCGTGGATGATGAGAACCGGGCCTTCATAACGTTCGATCTCATCCTCCACATGGATGGTCTGCGCGACGCGGACATAGTCGCCGGAAAGTTCTCTTTCCCCGAACACGATCTTTTCCGGAATATGCTTCGGATCGCAGGTCTGGCCGAGTACGGTTCCGTTTCTCGCTCCTTCCGGAATCATCCACGCGGGAGAAAGCGGAATGATCGCCCTGAAGTCATCCGCGCACATGCCGCCGATCAGCATGGTCAGAAGTCCGCCCTGCGAGTGGCCGCAGAGATACAGATCCGTCACGAAATCGAGCGATTTCGCGTACTGCACTACCGCGAGCGCGTTCGTCACCCATTTGTACAGCGTGTGGTTTTGAAATTCCCCGCCGGATTTCCCGTGACCGTACATTTCAACGCGCAGCACGGAAACGCCGGCTTCGTTCATCGCTTTCTGCGCCGCGATGATGTGCTCCTCCTCCATGTGGCCGGTAAAGCCGTGGATCAGAATGCACAGAGGTCCCTTTTCCGAGACCTGATCGAGCTTCGCGTGAAGCCGGATCCCGTCGCTGTCGATATAGAATTCTTTCATAAGCACTCCTCCCGTTCTGGTTTTCGATTTTCATATATAAGAAACAGATCCGTTTTTCAGTCTCTGAACTCTTTGCGTATCTCCCGGTCAAGGTGCGCGATCAGCGCCGCGGTCGCCCGATAGCAGTTTCCGAGCCCCTGAGGGTTCAGATTGTCGTAGGAATCCCGGCGGGTATGATAGTAGTCCTCCAGAACATGGCTCAGTCCTGTCACGCCGATCGAGCGGAACCCGCCCTGGGTAAACGCCGCGCTGTCGGTGGCACCTCCGAAAAGAGGAACCCTCCCCTTCCCGCAAAAAACGCCGGCTTCCTTCGCGGCGTCAAGGAACGCTTCGCACAGCGCCCGGTCGGAGCGCACGGTGCTGTTGAGATCCCTGCGGTTGACCATCAGGCAGTCCGGGTCGTGAATCGTGTCGAAACAGACGATATATGTCGGGGCGTCACGGCAGTCCTCCCGATGCGCTTCGCACCTGGCTTTCGCGCCGCGAAGGCCCGCCTCCTCGGAGCCGGTCAGAATCACACCGACCTCGGTATGTTCCGGGATAATCCCGTTTCGCTCCATCTCGCGCAGCAGCGCGACGCCGATCAGGCATCCGGAGAGATTGTCGTTCGCTCCGTCCACGATCCGTTTCGGATTGTACGTGATGACAAGCAGCAGAAAAAACGGGACAAAGACAAGGCCGGTCAGTCCGGCTGTTCGGACCCATCCGCCCGCGCCGCACAGGGCGGCAGCAGAGAGAAAAACGTAGAAAAAGACGCCGACGGTCGCCGCCACGCCGGGAATCTCGAACACGATTCCGCCGAAATGATAGTTGAGCGTGAACTCCCACGCCGCGTCGAGATGGCCGTTGAGAAAGACGCGCTGACGCACCTGACCCGCGCAGGGGCGCACCGCCGTGACGTTGACGCTCTCCTTTTTCGGGAACAGAGGATCAAGGATTTTCCTGTAAAGGACAAAGTGCAGCAGGAAGAGCAGGATCGCCGCGCATCCGGTCAGCACGCTCAGTACCGGGAGGAAGAAAAAGCTCACGGCGCAGAGGACGTCGAAAAATGCGGAAAGATAGAAGTACCCGTAGAAGGAATCCGGATGTTCCGAAAACCGCTCCGTCTTCACCTGCGCGCATCCGCATTCCTCCCGGAGAACCCGCGCGAAATATTCCGCCGCCTCCCGTTCGCCTTCGCTGCCGGGAGCGCGTTTTCCGAACTTCCGGCAGATATCGGTGATCTCCCGGATCATATATCCGACAGCCTGTCCGCTGTCTGAAAGAAGCTCTTTTATTTCCATATCTCTCTTTCAAAAGGGCGGTATTTCTGCCGCTCAGATCAGGATCCCGTCGAGACGGTCGCACTCGTGCTGGATGATCTGCGCGACGAATCCGGAATAAATCTGCAGAACCGGACGCAGTTCCTCATCCTGATACCGCACCGTGACAGTTTTGTACCGGGTGGTCTTCCGCATCCCTTCAAGGGAAAGGCATCCCTCCTGCGTCTCGTAGGGTCCCTCCCGCTCCGTGATCACGGGATTGAACATGACGAGATCGAAAACTCCGAGCGACACGATGATGATCCGTTTCCGGTATCCGATCATATTGGCGGCGAGGCCGACGCATCCGTCCCGGTTCGCCTCGAGCGTGTCGCGCAGATCCTGCGCGATCGGAAGATCCTGCCTTCCCGCCTCGGCGGATTTCCGGGAAAGGAAAAAGGTATCGTGCACGATTGGCCTGATCATTCCCGCTTCTCTCCTTTATTTTCCGGACATCCGTCCGGCGCGTTGTATTCTTTCTCTTTTTATTATACGCATTTTATCCCGGAACCTCAACAGATTTCCGTGTTTTTTTCGGAATCGGAAAGTTTGCGTAAACCATGCGCGTATTTCTTGCCGGAAGAGAATTTAATTGACATACTGAATCTGCACAGATCAAAAACGCGAAACAATCCCTCAAGGAGAAAAAAACATATGAAAATCGGATTTATCGGTATTGGGATCATGGGAAAGCCGATGTTGAAAAACCTGCTCAGAGCCGGCTGTTCCCTGATGGTGAACGATCTGAATCCTTCCGCGGTATCCGAACTTGCCGCCGAAGGCGCGCAGCCGGGAACCTATTCCCGGATCGGGGCGGAGTGTGAAATCGTGTTTCTCAGCGTTCCGACCGGCGCGGTCACAAAGGAAATCCTGTTCGGGGAAAACGGCGCCGCCGGCACGCTCAGACCGGGCAGCGTCGTCTGTGATTTCAGCTCCGTGACGCCGACAGAATCGAGAGAATGCGGCGAGGAGCTCCGAAAAATCGGCGTTTCCTTCATGGACGCGCCCGTCTCGGGCGGCGAACCGGGTGCCGTCGCGGGAACGCTCGCGATTATGGCCGGCGGAGATGAGAAGAC
>ONSY01000129.1 GCA_900320605.1 uncultured Eubacteriales bacterium
CTGCTGACAGAGGTTTTTTCACTTACAGTTGAAAGATACTGGTTAGTTGCATTATAATATAAAAAACTGATACGATTGGAATGAAAGAGTATGAATTTGGCTGGATACGCTTTTTCCTTCGGCTGGGAAGTTTCTCTGATCGAATGGCTACAAAATGTAATCACCGGTGCCGCCGCGGCGTTTGTCTCGGCAATGTCAGCGTTTGGCGAGGAACTGATGCTGATCTTGATTCTCTGTTTTATCTATTTCGGCTATGATAAGAAAATGGGAAGATATATCGGCTTGAATCTTCTGATGGTCAATGTGTTCTGTCCGATGATTAAAAATATTGTTCTTCGCCGCCGGCCGTATTTTGATCATTCCGGAGTGCAGATTTTACGTGCAGTCGATTCCTCCGCGGACATTTATGATATCTCCTCTCAGGGATATTCATTTCCGAGCGGGCATTCTGCTTCAGCTGCCGCCGTCTACGGTTCGCTGGGCCGTTATACGAAAAAGAAGCCGTTTATGATCCTTGCTTTTCTATTGCCGCTGCTGGTTGGGTTTTCACGCGTATTCGTCGGTGCGCATTACCCGACGGATGTCTTCGCTGGATATCTGATTGGGACGATTGTGATCTTTCTGATACCGCTGCTCGACCGCGCAATCAGAAGCCGTACTGTGTTTTACGGGATTCTGCTTCTTCTGACGCTGCCCGGCTTTTTCTATTGCCGAAGCAACGACTACTTTACCTCGATGGGAATGCTGATCGGTTTTATAGCAGGATGTACTTTTGAAGAAAAGACGGTTCGCTTTGAGAACACACGCAGTCCGCTTCGGATCATACTCCGCGTTCTGGGCGGGGGAGGACTGTTTTTTGCGCTCAATACGCTTTTGAAGATACCGTTTTCCCAAGCGTTTCTCTCATGCGGGACCTTCCCGTCACTGCTTGTGCGGACAATGCGTTACGCGATTGTTATTTTCCTTCTGATCGGAGTTTATCCTATGGTGTTCCGCTATGCCGACCGTTTCTTCAAAGACGGCAGAAAGGAAGAAAACGCTTCTGATCCTGAACCAAACGAATAAAGGTTCCCGAAAGATTCTGTGAAACCAGCGAGGCATCTGTTCAGCCCGCTGCCGCGGGTTCGGTTCCATTCAGATGCTGAAACGCTGGAAAAGGGTCGGATCCTTTGCAGAATTCAGAATCACATAAAAATCCGCCGTGAACAATTGGCGGATTTTTTCGGACTTTTTTCCCGCTTTTTCTTGCATTGGCGGGAAAAATTTGTATAATAGAATAGGATTGAAATAGCGAAGCGGTTCGCGGAAAAGAAAAGAGGAAAATGCTATGCTGCTGGTGAATACGGAAACGATTTCCGGCAAGAAACTTGAAACGCTCGGCCTCGTTAAGGGGAGCACGATCCAATCGAAGCATATCGGGAAAGACCTTGCCGCCGGTTTTAAAACTATCGTGGGCGGAGAGCTTAAAGGATATACCGAAATGATGGATGAAGCCCGCCGTATCGCAACCGAACGTATGGTGGCGGAAGCCGAAATTCTCGGTGCGGATGCGGTTGTCTGCATCCGGTTTGCAACCTCTGCGATCATGCAGGGTGCTGCGGAAGTGATCGCCTACGGTACGGCGGTCCGGTATCTCGATTAAAAGGAATTTTTGAAAGGTGGACTAATCATGCAGGATACTATTCGTAAAGTCGGAACGGTCTCACGCGGGATCCGCTGCCCGATCATCCGTCAGGGCGATGATCTCGCTTCAATCGTTGTTACCAGTGTGTTGGAAGCGGCAGAAAGTGAAAGATTCGAACTGCGCGACCGTGATGTGATCGCCGTTACTGAATCTGTTGTGGCACGCGCGCAGGGCAACTACGCGAGTGTTGAAGACATCGCGGCGGACGTTAAGGCAAAGCTTGGCGGAGAAACAATCGGCGTGATCCTTCCGATCCTTTCGCGCAACCGGTTCGCGATCTGCCTTCGCGGAATCGCAATGGCTGCCAGGAAGATTGTTCTTCAGCTTTCATATCCCTCTGATGAAGTCGGAAATGAGCTCGTGTCACTGGATCAGCTCGATCAGGCCGGCGTCAATCCGTATTCCGATGTTCTTTCTCTCGAAAAATACCGTGAACTATTCGGAGTCAATATTCATCCCTTTACCGGGGTCGATTATGTCGCATACTACGGTGATCTGATCCGGGAATGCGGAGCAGAACCTGAGATTATTTTCGCGAACGATCCCCGCGCGATCCTGAAATATACCGATACAGTTTTAAACTGCGATATTCATACAAGAAAACGCACGAAGCGCCTTCTGCTTGCAGCCGGTGCAAAAACAGTTTGCTCGCTCGATGAAATTCTCAACGCTCCCGTGAATGGAAGCGGATATAATGAGAAATTCGGTCTGCTCGGATCGAATAAATCGACTGAAGACAAGGTGAAGCTTTTCCCGCGTGATTCACAGAAACTGGTGGATACGGTTCAGGAAAAAATACTGGCAGCGACGGGTAAAAAGGTTGAAGTCATGGTTTACGGTGATGGCGCCTTCAAGGATCCGCAGGGCAAAATCTGGGAGCTTGCCGATCCGGTTGTTTCCCCGTTCTTTACACCTGGTCTTGTTGGCACACCGAACGAGCTTAAGCTAAAATATCTCGCTGACAATGATTTCAAGGATCTTTCCGGTGAAGCTCTGCGTGAGGCAATTTCAGCCCGTATCCGTGAAAAAGACGGAAGCAGTCTGGTCGGGAACATGGTCTCGCAGGGTACGACTCCGCGGCAGCTGACTGACCTGATCGGATCACTCTGCGATCTTACCAGCGGATCCGGAGATAAAGGGACTCCGGTTGTCCTCGTTCAGGGATATTTTGACAATTACACAAATTAAAAGACGGAAACCCCGCGCAGTTGCCGGGGTTTCTGTTTTATAGGGAGAGTGAAAAAGTGAGAAACGCATTTCGAATTCTTGCCGTTTTAATGATGCTCTGTGTTCTTACAGCATGTTCGGGTATTATTGAAACCCTCCAATCCGGAATACACGCCTCCGAAACTGTTTCTTCAGAGGCAGCCGCTTCTTCAGAGAGCGAGGTTCAGGAATCATCCGTCCCGGTCAGCTCTGAATTATCGGAGATCGATGCACAGTCCTCTCAGACGCAGCAGCCCGAGGAAAGTGTACCGTCTTCCGATGCGGCAGAGTCAAATAACACGGATGAGAGCAGTACCGGGGATCCGGATCAGACATCATCTTCTCAAGAGGGGTCCTCTTCTCAGAGTGTGCCTGATGACACTAAGCCGGCCGATTTCGGGCCGATTGAATATGAAAATCTTGAAAATGCGATCCGTGATCTTCCAGGCCTTTACGGCCGGAAAATCGGCTCGACCGAAGACGGAGACGAAGAAGGAGCCTATATCGAGATCTTCTATGAGTTCGGCCGTTTCTATGCTTCCGTTGTCTACACGATGAACGAGTCTGTCTATTCGTTTGCGGCATTGGAGCTTCTGCCGTTTGACTGCCGGGGGAGTGAAATGCGCTTTACAGCACGGGAGTATTCGGTAATGAGCCAATGGAATCAGTATGGGTCGGTTACCAGTGTGATTCTTGAGCCGACATCAGACGGACTGCGCTACATTGCCGAGGACGAAGGCGGTTTCTTCCCGAAGGGAGAATATGAATTCACCAGAACCGACATTACCGGACCGAAGGCGTTTATGTATTCGCTGGAGGATCTGAGGACATTCATCTATGACGGGCTTGAAGAGGCTGAGTCATCCGACGCGCTTGCAGGCAGCTGGACAGCATCTTTTGAAGGCGTAATGATTTACCTGAATCTGGATGAAAACGGCGGAATGAAAATGCTGATTGATGATCAGGACGATTATTCTCCGGATCGCTATTTTGAAGGAGTTTATATTGCGGAAGAGACTCCGGGAAGCCTCAGATTCTGCTATCTCGGAAATATCCTGAGCGGCGGAGGTATGCCTACATCCGGCGAGGATACGGTTGCGCTCTTGGACAGGGATACCTTCTCGGTAACGGCAGTTCAGGACGGATATATTCCTGAGGGTATGACGATCGAATTCCATCGCTCACCCTGGGCGCCGTAAGGGGGAATACGGATGAACGGAATCATCGACGTAGGCGGCGGAATGCGCGGTGTTTACGCAGCAGGAGTGCTTGACCGGTGCCTTGAGAAAGGGCATTATTTCGATCTCTGTATTGGAATTTCAGCCGGAAGTGCCAATCTCGCCTCATATATCGCCAGGCAGCGCGGACGCAGTTATACTTTCTATACCAGATATGCCTTCCGCAGAGAGTATATGAGTCTGAGAAATTTTCTGTTCAAAAAATCATTTTTCGATCTTGATTACGTCTACAGCACCCTGAGTAATTCCTGGGGCGAAAATCCGCTTGACTATAAGACATTTCGGGAAAACCCCGCGCAGTTTCTTGTGGTCGCTTCTGAAGCGCAGACCGGAAAGACAAAGTACTTTACAAAGAACGATATCCGCTTTGACCGGTTTGACGTTCTCAAAGCGTCATCCGCGATCCCGTTTGTCTGCAAACCGGTCAGAATCGGAGGCATTCCGTATTATGACGGCGCGCTGGCAGACCCTGTCCCGGTGGAAAAAGCGTTTTCTCTCGGCTGTGATAAAGTGGTGCTGATTCTGACAAAGCCAAGGGATCTGATCCGTAATCCTAAACGAGATCTGGTGCTTGCAAAACGTATAGCGAAGAAATATCCGCTCGCCGCAAAAAATCTTTCTCTGCGCGCGGAGCGATATAATGAAGGTGTCGGGCTTGCCAAGGAATATGAGGCAAAAGGGAAGCTGCTGATTGTAGCGCCGAAAGATACCTGCGGTGTAGACACGCTGAAGCGGGATCCTCAGTCGCTTGAGAGACTGTACCGTTACGGACTTGATGACGCTGAAGCGATAGAATCGTTTCTCAAAGGATAAACACGAGAGGAAAAGCTTGCAAATTCCGCTCCGGTATGTTACAATAGCCCGGTAAAGGGAGTAGCCGGCGCGGATTCGCGTTTCCGAAATCGTCAAGTCGATTTTGTATAAAATCCGGTTTTGTGAACGAAGCGGCGAGACTTTATCATTCTTTCGGGTGGTAAAGTCTCGTCTTTTTTTATGAAAGAAACGAGGAAAAAGCTATGCTGTATGCAGCGATCCTGTTTATCGCAACCTATATTCTGATGATGATCTTCCAGAAATGGCGTCCGCTGATCGCACTTCTGTCGGCCGGAGTGTTCATTGTCAGCGGGATGCTGCCGTATTCCGAAGTTCTGGGAGCGGTGGATTTCAATGTGCTTTTGATGATTGCCGGAACGATGGGAACTGTTTCATTGATGATTGATTCCAGAATGCCGGCTCTTCTGGCGGATCTGATTCTGGAAAAAGTCCCGAATGTGAAATGGGCGATCATTTCTCTCTCGCTCTTTGCCGGGCTTGTTTCCGCATTTATCGATAATGTCGCAACCGTTCTGATGATTGCGCCGATTGCGATGGAGATTTCGAAAAAACTCAAAATCAGTCCTGTCGGGATGATTATCGCGATTGCTGTTTCATCCAATCTTCAGGGAGCAGCTACCCTTGTCGGTGATACTACCTCAATTCTGCTCGGCGGCTATGCCGGCATGAATTTCCTGGATTTCTTCGTTTACAAAGGAAAACCCGGTATTTTCTTTGCAGTGGAGCTCGGCGCGGTCTGCGCTGCGGCGCTGCTTCTCATCCTTTTCAAAAATGCGACTCAGAAAGTCGAGGCGGGGGAACGTACAAAGGTACTGGATTACGTTCCGACTTATCTGATGCTCGCAACGATTCTGCTTCTGATCGGCGCTTCTGCTTTTCCGGAAAAGCCTCCGCTTACCAACGGTATTATCTGTGTGGGAATTATGCTTATCGGAATGATTTACAGCGTTTTTCGCGACCGAAGCATCCTGCCAGCGAAAAAGATGATCTGGGAGCTTGATTTCGCGACGCTGCTGCTGCTATTCGGACTCTTTATCGTGGTCGGCGGAATTACGAAAATGGGCGTAGTCGCCGCAGTTGCTGACTTCATCGCGAATCTCTCCGGTGGGAACATTTTCCTTGTTTATACCTTGCTTGTCTGGGCGAGTGTCGCGTTTTCCGCTTTTATCGACAATATTCCTTATGTCGCAACAATGCTTCCCGTAACTCAGGGAATCGCTCTCGCGATGGGAGTCGATCCGACGCTGTTCTATTTCGGTCTGCTTTCCGGAGCAACGCTGGGCGGTAACCTGACTCCAATCGGTGCCTCCGCAAATATCACCGGGATCGGGATTCTGCGCAAAGCCGGATATGAGGTTAAAAATCGCGATTTCCTGCGCATCGGCGTTCCGTTTACACTTGCTGCCGTGATTCCGGCATATATCTATCTCTGGATTTTTTACGCCTGACATCCATTCGCCGGCAGCACTCGGCCTGTTTCTATGATGACGGGACGGGATTATTCAGAATCTAAAGCAATTTAATTATGTAAAGGAATGGTCTAAATATGTAATTCCTTAAGCATCCGCGACATTACTTCAGTATCAGAATGAGGATGAAATATTATGGATTTACGAAATGAAATAGAAAGAAGAAGAACGTTCGCGATCATCTCGCATCCGGACGCGGGTAAAACGACCTTAACGGAAAAACTGCTGCTCTACGGAGGAGCGATTCAGCAGGCCGGCTCTGTCAAGGGAAAAGCCAGTGCCAGGCACGCGGTTTCCGACTGGATGGAACTCGAGAAGCAGCGCGGTATTTCGATCACTTCTTCAGTCATGCAGTTTGAATACGAAGGATACTGCATTAATATTCTTGATACCCCCGGACATCAGGATTTCTCGGAGGATACATACCGTACCCTGATGGCGGCGGACAGCGCTGTGATGGTGATTGATGCGGCAAAAGGTATCGAGCCCCAGACCAGAAAGCTTTTCAAGGTTGTTGCAATGCGGGATATTCCGATTTTTACTTTTATCAACAAATTGGACCGGGATGCGCGTGATTCTTTCGATCTGCTCGATCAGCTTGAAAAGGAATTCGGAATCGGTACATATCCGATGAACTGGCCGATCGGTAGCGGCGTTGATTTCAAAGGTGTATATGACCGCGGCAATCGAAGAATCATTGCATTCGATGAGTTCCATTCCGGCTCCCAGAAACTGAAAGCGATCGAATGTGAACTGTCTGATACAGAGAAGCTCGATTCTCTGATCGGCCCTTACCAGCGGGAACAGCTCTGCGATGAAATCGAACTTCTGGATGGAGCGTCCTTTGATTTTGATCTTGACAAAGTCCGGCATGGTAAGCTTTCACCGGTCTTTTTCGGATCGGCGCTGAATAATTTCGGAGTGGAAATGTTCCTCGAGAACTTTCTCAAAATGACGACCGCTCCGCTTGCGAGAATGGCGGGTGAGAGACGAATTGATCCTTTTGATCCTGAGTTCTCCGCTTTTGTTTTCAAAATTCAGGCGAACATGAACAAAGCTCACAGGGACCGCATCGCTTTTATGAGAATCTGCTCGGGAAAATTTGAACGCGGTACGGAATACTACCACGTCCAGGGGGGAAAAGCGCTGAAGCTCGCTCAGCCGCAGCAGCTGATGGCGCAGGACCGCTCCATTGTGGATGAAGCTTACGCCGGGGATATTATTGGCGTGTTTGATCCCGGAATTTTCTCAATCGGTGATACTGTGTGCGCTTCCGGCAAAAACGCTTTTGAATTTGAGGGAATTCCAACTTTTGCGCCTGAGCATTTCGCAGCAGTTTCCCAGGTCGACACTTTAAAGCGCAAGCAGTTCGTCAAGGGAATGACTCAAATCGCTCAGGAGGGTGCGATTCAGATTTTTCATGAGCCTTCGTCCGGTATGGATCGGGTTATTGTCGGTGTGGTCGGCGTGCTTCAGTTTGAGGTGCTTGAATACCGTCTGCGCTCGGAATACGGCTGTGAAATCCGGCGCCATGATCTGCCGTATCAGTACATACGTTGGGTCGATAACGAGGAGTTTTCCTTCCGTTCGCTGAATCTGACCTCCGATACAAAATGGGTTCAGGATCTGCATGGACGCAATCTGCTGCTTTTCGCGAACGAATGGAATGTTCGCTGGGCATCGGAACATAACGAAAGCCTCAGAATGTCTGAGTTCTCAAGAGAATAATCATTCTGGAAAGCGAAAAAACGCCTTTCTCCCGTTTCACAGGAGAAAGGCGTTTTAATATGTCCGCCGTTATTCTTCAGAATGCATTTCCTGATATTTTTTCACAATCAGATTTGCGCATTTGTAAACATCTCCTCCGCCGATTGTCAGAATGAGATCACCTTCCCGTGCGTTTTCGATCGCGTAATCGGCGATCTCCTCAAAAGTTTTGAGGTAAATGCCGCCGGGAATCCTGCTGCTCAGATCACGTGCGTGAATTCCATAGGTGTTTGTTTCACGAACCGGAAGGATTTCCGAGATGACCGCCTGATCCGGAATTGAGAGCACACGGGCGAAATCGTCCAGGAGCATTGCGGTGCGCGAAAAAGTATGCGGCTGGAACAGCGCAAAAACCTTCCTGTAACCCATCTGCATCGCTGAAGTGAGGGTCGCTTCAAGTTCAGTGGGATGGTGGGCAAAGTCATCGGCTACGGTAATCCCGTTAAAGTGACCGAGAATTTCAAAACGGCGATGAACACCGCCGAAATGTCCGAGCGCCAGACTGATTTCCTCAGGCGAAACGCCATGCTGATCAGCAACGGCGGCTGCCGCAAGCGCGTTAAGCACATTATGACGTCCCGGCACGCGCAGTTCGATCTCGCAAAGTTCACAGCCATCTTTGCAGAGCGTGAAACGAGCCCGTGCACCGGACAGATGAACAAGCTTTTCCGCCCGGTAGTTGTTTTCCTCATTGAAACCAAAGGTGATGATTTTCCTGCCTTCGATCCCCTCGAGGGCTTTTTTTGTATTTTCATCATCCCCGCATGCTACGATGAGATTACTGGTCTGCAGTGCGAAAGTATGGAAACTTTTTATGATATTATCAATTGTTTTGAAGTAATCGAGATGATCTGCGTCAATGTTGAGGATAACTGCAGTATGCGGTTCGATCTGCAGGAATGAATCTACATATTCACAGGCTTCAAGCACAACCGTGTCGGAAGAACCGATTCGGGCATTGGAACCGATTGCGGTCAGTTTTCCTCCGATTACGGCACTGGGATCGCGCCCGGAATCCATCAGGATCTGTGTGATCATGGCGGTGGTTGTCGTTTTGCCGTGCGTCCCGGAAACAGCGATCGCTTTTTTATAGCGGGCGGCAAGCATTCCGAGCATCTCTGAACGTTCAAAGCATGGTATCCCGCGTTCTTTTGCTGCGACAAGTTCCGGATTATCGGCTTTCACAGCGGCGGTATATACCAGCGCTTCGGCATCTCCTATGTTTTCGGCACGATGACCCATCGAAACAATATCACCGTAAGTTTTACGGATGCGTTCAAGCGTATCGGATTCATTGATATCAGATCCGGTGATCCGGTATCCCTTGTGAAGCAGAATCTCAGCGATCGGGCACATTCCGGAACCGCCGATCCCGACGAAATGCAGACGTTTGATTCTATCTAAAACAGAAAGATCTTTCAAAAAAGACATCTCCTTAAACAACGAACTGAAACCCTCTATATTATATTGCTTTTTTCCTCGAAAATAAATACCTTTTTTCATTTTTTTATTCACTGAATCAACACAAACGACAGCAGGAAAAAGAAAAATTCGGCCTATACTTTTTGAATAAACTGTGATACTATAGGATCATACATCAGCGAATTATCATAAAAGAAAAAAACCACCTTTCCGGACATGATGTGCGAGGGCGGGGAAGGGAATAACTATGTATTGCGAAAAATGCCGTCATCTCTTTGATGAAGGAGAAATCTGTCCTTACTGCAA
>ONSY01000097.1 GCA_900320605.1 uncultured Eubacteriales bacterium
GGAACCGGCGCGGCTGGATGTAAAGCTTCTGCAGAAAACGCTCAGAGAGAGCGGAATGGATCTTCTCCATTACGCGTAATACCGTTGACAGACAGGAGGAATCAAATTGCGCTTTACGGTTCATACTGACCTGACAGAGCCGGTGCGCTTCGCGATTGCGGAAGCGGAAAAAACTCCCGCCGGGGACGATGTGCACGTAATACTTGAAAAAACGCAGGGAATGCCGGATCAGTCCTACCGTATCCGCCGGACTGAGGAGGGATGGGAAATCGGTTCCTCTTCCGACAGCGGATTTCTGTACGGTCTGCTGTATTTTTCGAAACAGATTTTCCACGGCGCCCCGCCGCGGGAGGGAACGGTTTCTCCCCTCATAGAAAAACGGGGCATCAAATTCAATATTCCTCTTGATTCCAGAACGCCCAGCTACGCGGACGCGTCCGATTCCGCATCGCAGAATATCGTGAACATGTGGGAGCTGTCCTTCTGGCGGGAATTTCTCGATGAACTTGCCAGAAACCACTACAACGTCCTGTCTCTGTGGACGCTCTGCCCGTTTGCCTCGTGGGTGAGGATTCCGGAATATCCCGATGCCTCCCTGGAGGATGTGAAGCGGATGCCGGGAAAGATCAGGGCGACCACGGAAGGAATCGGTCTGTATTCCCCCAAGATGGAGCCGGAGCTCATTACCGTGAAAAAACTGACGGTCGATGAGAAGATCGATTTCTGGCGGCAGGTGATGCGGTACGCGAAGGACCGCTGTATCGAAATCTATTTCTTCTTCTGGAACATCTATGTCTACGGAACGGAAACCTCCGGATACGGGATCACGGGGGATCAGGACGATCCCGTTACCCGTGACTACTATTACTGCGGGACGAAGGCGCTGCTGGATACGTATCCTCTGCTCGCCGGAATCGGAATCACGACGGGGGAGAATATGCACAAAAGCACCTCCGATGTGGATTTTATCCGTCTGACGTACGGACGCGCGATTCAGGATTATCTGCGGGAACATCCTAAGCGCCGGTTCCGTTTCATACACCGCCTGTTCATGTCTTCGGACAATAAGATCGCGAAGGAATTTGCGGATTTCAACTGCCCGTTTGACGTGAGTTTCAAATATTCCCAGGCGCATATGTATTCCGAAGTACGGCCGCATTTCATCGACAATTTCCTGCTGAGAAAAGATCCTTCTCTGAAAGTCTGGCTTACGGTCCGCAACGATGATATGCACATGCTGCGTTGGGGGGATCCCGGCTTCGCGCGGGCTTACATTGACCATATGCCGCTTGATCAGATGGCCGGCTTCTATATGGGACCGGACGGATATACCTGGGGCAGGGACTACATGGATCTCCGGGATGATTCGCATCCGCTCTATATCAGAAAAATGTGGTACATGATGATGATCTGGGGATGGTGCTCCTTTTACCGGGATGTTTCGGAACCGTTCTTCGAAGAGGAGCTGACGGCGCGTTTCGGCGTCGCGGGACCGGATCTATACGCCGCCTGGAAGGCTGCCTCGCAGATCATTCCTTCCGTCAACCGGGTTCACTGGCATCATTACGATTTTCAGTGGTATCCGGAAGGATGCTGCATGTATCACAAACCGCCTCAGGATGAGCTGGTATTCGCGGATATCCGGGAGTTTACGGAATGCCTGAGTCAGCAGAACGGGACCTGCTATTCCGTCCGCGAGTACTGTGAGCGTCTGAGCGACGGCCTTGCCATGGAGAAGGTCACACCGCAGCAGGAAACCGAAAGTCTCCGGGAAGACGCTCGCCTGATTTGGGAGAAGCTTCCGGGACTTCGCAGCCGTTCTTCGAGCAGACGGGATCTCGCGGTTATTCTGGACGATCTTGAAGCGTTCGCCTGTCTCGGAGAGTATTACGCCGGCAAAATCGAAGCCGCCGTATTGCTGACGCTTTTTGCGTTGGGAACAGATCCCTCGGGCAGGGAAAAAGCGGCTGAGATTCTCCGCGGCGCGGCTGTGTCCTGGGAGAAGTACTCATCGAAAATATCCTCCATGTACCGCCCAGAAATGCTCGGAAGGCTGTTCAGCACGGTCGACGTGGCTTCCTTCACGGAAAACGCCCGGCGCGACGCAGTCTGCGCGCAGCACTTTCCTTCGCCCGCGGAATAAGACAATACGGCAGTCAGAACAGACAAAGCCTCCTGAAATGAATCAGGAGGCTTCTTTCATGTCGCTGCTTCGGCCGGGAACACCTTCAAAGGTTCAGCGGGTTCCGTCGTGCGAGAGCAGTATTTTCGTGATTTCAATTACGTCCCGGTGCTTTACTTCTCTCGGTTCGAAACGGATCAGCCAGTAGACAATCTGCATCACGAATCCCGCGCCGAAAGTGCTTAATATGGTACCGATTCCGACCGGACCGCCGAGCAGCCATCCGGCGAGCAGGACAACCGCCCAGAGCAGAATTTCCACGATGCCGATCGGAATCTTCGGAAGCCGTTTTCCGAGCCCGACCAGCAAAGCGTCACGCGGACCGCAGCACTGGGCGCATTTCA
Organism: uncultured Eubacteriales bacterium; assembly: GCA_900320605.1. GTDB lineage: Bacteria > Bacillota > Clostridia > Oscillospirales > Acutalibacteraceae > RUG612. The sequence continues at coordinate 2,527 of ONSY01000097.1, forward strand.
TATAGACCGCCATTCCGGCGGCCATAAAGACAAATCCGCAGAGCATAATCGCGATTCCCTTCCAGAGAGAGGTGTTCAGGGGAAGGGGATTGAGGCTGTTGAAAAGCTGAACGAAGTTCCCGGTAAGGAGCGCGTCGATGATTGTCCCGAATCCGATTTTTTCCTTCAGAAGGAGGTCGATGATCAGGATGATCACAGCCATCAGCGTCATGGACAGCCCGTAATTGAGCGGGGTGTGATAGGAAATTCCCATTCCGAGACAGTCCCACGGCGCAAGACCGATATTCGCGAAAATCGTAAGATGTACCCCGAAGGAGAAAACAAGCAGTCCGGCGATAATCCGGATCCACTCTAAAAATATCTTTTGTTTCATATTACAAGTTCTTTCATGGCCGCGCCGGCAGAGTACGGCGCCTGAAAATGTGCGGGTTCAGCGCTGCCTGTGTTTCAGGAGCGCGACGGATTCCACGTTGGCGGTTCTCGGGAAAAGATCCACCGGCGTCAGTTCGGAAAGAGGATATCCCGCAAGCGCGAACAGTTTCAGATCACGCGCGAGAGTCGCCGGGTCGCAGGAGACGTAGACGATTTTTTCCGGAGTCATCCGCGCGGCGGTTTCGATCAGTTCCGGGGAGCATCCTTTCCTCGGCGGGTCGACCGTGATGATATCCGGCCGGATGCCTTTTCTGAGGAAATACTCTGCCGCCTTCGCGGCGTCCATGCAGAGGAACTGTGCGTTCTCGATTCCGTTGCGCTCCGCGTTCGCGGCGGCGTCTTTTACCGCGTCTTCTATGATTTCCGCGCCGTAGAGTTCTTTTACCCTGCGCGCGAAGGAAAGTCCGATCGTACCGGTTCCGCAGTACAGGTCCAGAAGGATCTCGTTTCCGTTCGGCGCGGCGTATTCGAGCGCCTTGAGATAGAGCGTTTCTGTCTGGCGGTGGTTGACCTGATAGAACGAGAGCGGCTTGACCGAAAGCGTCAGGCCGAGCAGCCGGTCGGAGATCTCGCTCCTGCCGTAAAGTGTGCGCGTCTTTTCTCCGAGAATGACGTTTGTCTTTTTCGGGTTGATGTTCAGAAGAACCGAGACCACCCCGGGAATCTCCCGGAGAGACTCGACAAGAGGAGAGAGATTTTTCGGTTCATAGGCCGCGACGGCGCAGACCATGATTTCTCCCGTGTCTTCGCCCCAGCGCAGATAAAGATGCCTCAGACATCCTTTTCCGGTCTCCTCGTCATAGACGGGATTTCCGGAACTTCTGCTCCAATGAAGGAAAACCGACTGGATTTCGGAAAAAACCTCCGGCTGCAGCAGGCAGTCCTCCATCGGGACGATCCGGTGGCTGTGATTCGCGTAAAACCCCATGACCGTATTGCCTTCACGGCTTTTCCCGAGCGGGATCTGCGCCTTGTTGCGGTACCGAAGCGGATTGCGGGCACCGATGATCGGCATGACAAGAGAGGGATCGATTCCGCCGATACGCTCAAGCGCGTCTCTGACACGCTGCTCCTTATACTTCAGCTCCGCCTCGTAGGAGACGTGCCGGAACTCACAGCCGCCGCATGACGCAAAAACCGGACAGTCGGTTTCGCAGCGGTCCGGAGAAGGGACGAGAACTTTCGAAACCTTGCCGACGGTGTAGTTTTTCGCGACCTTGATGATCAGAGCCTCGACGGTATCACCGACCGCCGTCTGCGGAACGAGAATCGCCATGCCTTCATGCTTTCCGACGCCCGATCCTTCCGAGGTCATCCCCGTGATTTCCAGGGTTACAATTTCATTTTTCTTCATCTTGTGTTTTCACCTGCGGTGTTTTCGGCTTCTGAAAAGGAAGAACGTTTAGCCCCGTGTGTAAACTTTAATCCTGTTGAAGCCGGGCTTCAGTGATTCAAACGGTCCGGCCGGACCGCCGCTGCGGCGCTTTTGGCCGAAATAATCGCGGTCAAGCGACAGGGGGCTTCCGTCCGGATTCTCGAAAAGCGCGCCGGAAAGATGGGCGGCTCCGAGAGTTTCCGTTGTCTGTATCTGCGTGTCAAGACGGAAGAATTCCTCCGGCAGCGTGATTTCGAGATATACACTGCCGTTTTCGTCACAGATTCTGAACTGTGGATCAAAATCTCCCAGCGCCGCGCAGTCCCCCTCACGCGAGAAGTGCTCCGCGCCGCGCAGGTAGGCGTTGTGATTGATATACACCGGGTGTTCAACCGCGAAATACTTGACGTGGTCGACTCCGGGAGCGGCCTTGAGTTTTTCAAGATATTCCTCAAACGAGGCGCAGAATCCGTCGTATCCACTGGTACCGGAAGCGGAGTCTCCGGCGATCAGTTCTCTGGCCCCGAGGAAAATATTGTTGTAATACCGGTCGTCGCCGCTGAAGATAAAGGCGGTGCCGAGCGGGGCGGTCGAGTGCGGAAAGTGATAGGGAGTTGTCCGGTCGAGCGCCTTGATGCGCCGGATGCTGCCGCAGAAGAGATTGCCCACATAGGCGCCTCCCTGAGAGACATTGTCCAGACTGAAATCGGAGGCGAGAATATTGTTTTCAACCAGATGCGGCCCGTGGGAGACTTCGATGAAAAGATCCCGGATATTGCGGCAGTAGAGGTTGCGGAAGATATGCGCTCCCTGCGCCTGCCAGTCAAGCCATGTGCCGAGGGTGCAGTCGTGGATGAAGTTGTCATGAATTGAAACGTCGATCGCGGCGTGGAGCTTGATCGCTCCGATCTCCGCGCCGTAGAATTCGTGTTTCGTTCCGATATTTGAAATCTCGTTTCCGCAGATTTCGCTGCCGATGCAGCCCATATGTCCGACAACCGCGTTCTGGCCGCAGTCGTAGATTCTGTTGTTGCGGACAATATGCGATCCGACCGTCTCAAAGTTCCAGCCGCGCTTAAGTGAGCGGAAAACCGCCTCCATCTGGTACTGGTAACCGGATTTCACCATCGTTCTCGAATAGTCGTTATCACCGGTCGAGGCGTCTTTTCCGAGAGAGATCGCGCTGCACTTGGCGTCATGGATCACGTTGTTTTCGATAATCCAGCCGCGGCTCCAGTTCGGTCCGAGCAGAGCGGGCTGATCCGCCGTCGGCGGGGTAAAGGGACAGGCTGCCTGCGCCATTTCAAAACCGCGGACCGTGATATAGTCTATTCCGGTACTCTCCGGATAAAAACAGCTTCTGCGGACATTGATCTCCGCGCATTCGAGGTTCGGATCGGCTTCTCCGAAATTCGCGTAGAGAGTGGTTGTGTCTTCCCCGACAACGGCGTACCATCTCCTGAGCGTCGCATCCGGATCGGGATGCGGGATCGCTTTCGTAATCCAGGGAGGCGCGTACCCGGTTTCCCGTTTCTTCGGGGCATAGACCGATTCCAGGCTTTCCGCCTCGTAGAGAGACTGCCCGTTGAGATAAACCTCTCCGGTATGGACGGGATAGTCTGCCGGATGGAGAAACCAGTCTCCCCAGAGCCGTTCGGCGAAGGGATTCCAGTTCCCGAAAAGGGAATTGGGAATCACGGCTTTCCATACTTTCCCCGAGTCCTTTTCCCATCCCGTGACGCGTTCCGATCCTTTGATCACAACGTGCTCGCCTTCGGCTGCGGTATATACGATCCTGCAGAGATCGTTTCTGCCGCCGCGCGCCGGTCTGACCCATTCGCGGTATTCACCTTCGTGGACAATGACCGTATCGCCGGCCTCGGCCAGGGCCGCGGCTCTCGAAATGGTCCGGAACGGGGCGGATTCCTCTCCGGCGCTGTGATCGTTTCCCAAAACGGATACGTGATAAATTCGGCTCATGACGGATCCTCCTTCGACTGACGGTTCTTTTTCTATCATACCGAAAACCGGATTTCAAAACAAGAGGAAGCGGCAAAATCGAAACGAAAAAGCCGCCCGAAAATAATTATCTAAAAAATGCCGTAAAGCTTTACAATCCCATGCCGCCCGAATTATAATATAAAATGAGTTTATAGCGAAAGGAGGCGGGACGATGAACTGGATTGAAAAACATATGAAGGGAATCGTGATGTTTTCCGCGGTTTTCATCGCCCTGCTGTTCATTCTGCTTGAAATCGGACGCGCGGTCAAAACGCCGAATACCGTGCGTGACTCCGGCGGCGCGCTCGCCGATGACTCGGTAAAGGATACCGCGGCTCAGAGCGGATACACAAGCATCCTTTCCGATCTGATGTATTCCCAGCTCACACCCGAGGAGAAGGCGCTCTATGTCATGATTTCCGAAGGGGTTCTCCGGATCAAAAAGGAACCGGATGAGAACGGCACTTACCCGCTCGAGGAAATCCGTTATGAATACGGACGGCTCAGCGGATACTCGATCAACCGGGCGCTTTCAGCGTTTCTTTCCGAAAATCCCGATGTGTTCTGGATCTCGAATACATACACCTATGTATACGGCAATGATTCCACCGTGCTGAATCTTCACTCCTACGTCTCTTCCGATACCTGCGCTTCCATGGCGCAGGAACTGATCGATGTTCTTCATGTTTTTGTCGAAAATCTCGGCAGCTCCATTGATGAGTACCGCCGGGAAAAATATATCTTCGATTTCATCACGGACCGGTGCAGCTATGACTTTTCCGCCTCGAACGGCGGGGAAAGCTGGAAAACATACACAATTTACGGAGCGTTGGTGGAAGGAAAGGCCGTATGCGAGGGATACGCGCGTTCCGCGGTGAAGCTGTTCAATCTCTGCGGGGTGGATTGCGCGATCGTCAACGGCTATCTCAGCGGACTCAGCTCCGAAAACAGCAACACGCATATGTGGAATCTGGTGAAAATCGAGGGGGACTGGTATCATCTCGATATAACCGGATGCGACAGCGATACGCTGGTGGGCTATCAGTACTTCAATGTAACCGATGAACAGATCAGCCGGAGTCACCAGATCGCCCGTACCTACAGCGAGTCGGAAAACAACTACTATGGGAATTTCGAGCTTCCGCGGTGCGAAAGCGATGCGCTTCAGTATTACCGGATCGAAGGATACCGGCTTGAAAGTCTTGAACCCTCGAAACAGTCACAATTCCCCCCGGCAATTGTCGCGGCGGTAAAATCAGGAAGTGACAGCGTCAACATCTACGTGGACCCCTCCGTTGATTTTTCCGAGGCGGTAAATTCCCTGTTCTACCGGACTCCGTACCTTTTCAGCCGGAATCTGCGGCTGGCGGAGAAAGATATTTCCTACAATTTCGACAAGGAAAACACCGTCTTCTTCAGCGATGAAACAACCCGCGGCATCACCGTAAAGCTGTTCTGACCGCTCTTTTCCCGGATACCGGATCCTCCGGATCATCGTTCCGGCTGAGATAAAAATTTCAAAAAAGGCTTAACATTCGCTTCTGTTATGGTATAATAGAGCGTACGTGCAATAAACAAAGTCCTGCATGGCAGGCAGTAAAAAGGAGAATCATTTTGGACAGAAGAAACTATTCACGGCAGAAAAAAGGCGGAAATAAGAATAAAATCGTTATGACTGTAACCGCCGTAGTTGCCGTTGGCATTATCATCGCGATCATTCTGCTGCTCAAGAGCGTGTTTTTCCCGTCAAGCGGAGAGAAGGTTCCGATCAGCAATATCATCCCGAGGACCGAATCCTCCGGCGAAACCTCCATCCTGACACCGTCCGGTCTTCCGGTCAATTCGGATCCATCCGAAGCCGAAAGCAGCGAGATTTCAAGCGAGCCGGAAAGCTCCGAAGAATCCAGCGAACCGGAGTCGGTCGTGATAGATCCGCTTCATTTCATCGCGCCGAATCCCGATGATCCCGGCGGAAACGGCTATGAGGACGGCGGGCTCTTCGTCTGGGGCGGTTCGATTTACGAGACGTTCTTCGGTACGGAAGGATACGCAGAGTATTTCGCGGAAGTCATCAATTCCGCCGGAGATCTTTTTGACAGCGACGTCAAAATCTATTCGGCGATTATTCCGAGCCATATTGAAATGAATGTTCCGGAACGCCTCAAGAACACTCCTGAGGGTATCTATACGAAATCCCAGCTGGACTACATCAAGGCGGCTTACGAGGCGATGGAAGATCCGATCATTCCGGTCAACATCTATAACAAGCTCGCGGAAAACTGCAACAAATACGTCTATTTCCATTCCGATCACCATTGGACGGCACTCGGCGCTTACTACGCCTATACCGCTTTCGCGGAGGCGGCGAACCTTCCGGTGCTCAGCCTGGACGACTGCGAAGAGGTCGTTCTCGGGGACTACTACGGTTCGCTGACCGCTTATACCAGCGCTTCGCACGACACCGACAACGTCCATTACTGGAAGTTCCCCTATGAGACTCCCACAGATATCTATCTTGCGGGCGGCGGCAGCTATGAAACGGAATCCTGCATCAACGAGAGCCTCGGCGAGAGCTTCCCGTACGGTGTCTTCCTCTCCGGCGACCAGCCGCTTGAAGTGATCCACAGCAAGAGCCCGATGGGTGAGGGCAAGAAAATCCTCGTGGTTCACGAGAGCTACGGCAACCCCTTCGTACCGTATCTGACCTATAACTTCAGCGAGGTTTACTCAATCGATTACCGCTACTGGAGCGGCGGACTTCGCTCGTTCTGCGAGGAATACGGAATCGACAACGTCCTCTTCCTCAACTGCACGATGGGAACAGTCGGACAGCCTGACGATGTACGCGCCCTTCTGTATTATTAAGATTATCGACAGACAGAAAAAACCCCTTGTTTCATTCTTTCATGAAAACAAGGGGTTTCATCATGTCAGGAAAGATCAGTTTTCCAGAGTATCCGGGATGCCGTTGGCGTTTGAATCGGTCATATCAATCTCGGATATGCCTCCGTCGTGATCATGATTGAGGGCGTCATCATTGTTCTGATCGACTCTGCTCAGTTCCGACGTAAAGACCTTGTTGCGGATACGTGATTCATCCACAAGCTTTGAAAGCATCCTCTTGACCGTGTCCACGGAACGGATATTGATGATATCGAAATTTTTCATCGTCTGGTCCGAGCTGTCGCAGTGGATCGTTCCGATGCCGAAAATCTTCTGCTGGAATTTGCGGTGTATCGTCATGTCGATGATGCGGTACAGTCTGACTTCGGCTTCGACGGTATTGAAAAGGCCTTTGCGGATATACAGACGTTCAGTGTCGAGAGCGTATACGGTCAGGGTCCACGGAAGACCGAGTTTGTTGCGCTTGCGTGCTTTCCAGATCAGACCGCGTGCGATTTCCTTTTTCGAGAACTCGCTGATTCCGGCCTGCCTCATTTTTCTGGTTACAACGGCGCGTACGATCAGCAGTGCGATAATGGCCACCAGGGTGAAAACTTCCGCGAAAAACAGCGTGGTGTACCTGCCGAACGGATTAACCGTGAACCCGGTGTACTTTTCCGGTTTGCGATACGCGTCGATCAGATAGAAAACACAGTATCCGATCATTGCCAGAGGCAGCGCATAGATCAGAAAAGTCAAAAATCTCTTTAATGCCCTCATTTTGTTCTTTGCGGATTCCGCTTTTTGGTATTTCGGAAACCGCGCTCCTTTCTTAGAATATTGATTTACATAGACATTAATATATATCATTCGGCGGTCTTTCGGACAGAACCGCCGTATGGGACGCTTTGTCAGTTAAGCCAGGCGAGATCGCTGTCGGTCAGGAAATTGTCGATTCCGTAGAGGAAAAGAATCTGATCAGGCTTTTTCTGTTCACACAGCTCGGAGACGCTCGCCTTGTAATAACGCAGATCCACGAGAATGATTTTCCGGTAGTTTTCGGCGAGGAACGGCGCGATCGCGTGGGAGAAGCTGTCCTTGATCATCAGAAGCGTCCCTTCCGGAGCCCGTTCGTTCGTGATTTCGGTCAGAGCGTGGTTGCCGTCGATGAAAACCGGATATTTGTCATCCTCGCGCAGATGGTCGTAGAAGAAGAGAGAGTCGGCTTCCTTTGTTGTGTTTCCGTCCGTAATCCTGATATGGACACTGCTGTCACTTGCCGGATCGCGCCAGACGTCTATCGAATCGGGTTCTGTAAGCCAGAATCCGCTGGTCGAATAGGTCGTCCCGTAGAAGCCGTAATAGGTATCCGTCTTGAAGGCGGATTTCGGTACAGGATCCTTTCCGAGCAGGGCCGCCGCCGCGAGATAGGCTTCGTAGGCGCCGGCAGTGGTCAGGTGGTGATCGGTCCTGTAATAAAGCTGCGTTTTGCTGCCGTAAGCTGCTTTGAAAGGTTCGCGGAGATCGGCGAAGGAAACGCCGCCGTGCGCAAGACGCTCGGATATTTCGCTCAGATACCGGTCATCCCGGTAAGGCTCATGACCGGCGGGAAGGACATCGGAAACGATGTATCCCGTCGAGGGGATCAGTACCGCGTAGAGAGGGAGATCCGTTTTTTCTCTGAATTCGAGAATGGTCTCGACATTCGCGGAAAGGCGGTTCTTCTGAGAAACCGGAGTATTGATCAGGTAGCCGCCGCTGCACCGGTATACTCCCGAAGCGCCGTTATTGCCGGTCAGAAGGCTGTAATATGCGTTGATTCCGACCCAGAGGTTGCGGCTCGGGAAATGATCGGCAAAATACCGCTCAAACCCCTCACCGAATCTTCCGGAGGAAATCTCCTCCAGCGTTGTTTCCGGGAATTCCTCCAGGAAGCGCTTTTCGTTTGAACTGTAATCTGTTTTCTTTGAGAAGAGAAAGATCAGCGCCATGAGAAAAATGAACGCAAGAAACACAGCCGCCGGCAGGGCGCGAAGACGGCTGCCGCCGGAGGTCTCTTTGTAGCGTTTTGCCTGATAGCCCATGACTTTCTCCTTGTCAGAAACGGAAATACAGGAACGGATTATAGCTCTGGTTCACAAGGCTCGCGGTGCTCAGAAGAAGAACCGCGGCGCAGTAAACGGTTTCGGGAAGCCAGATCCAGTTCGCGGTCCGTGCTTTCTCATAGAGCTTTTTCGCGAGCGGCGTGCTCGCAAGCGCCGCGATCAGCAGAACCGGCAGGTACCTCAGCAGGAGGCTCAGCGCCTTATCGCCGATCAGGCCGCTGCCGAAATCGAAGAGATTCCCAAAGAACGTAAAAAGCGCGCGCGTATCGGTGAAATAGAAGAGGCCCCACCCGAAGACGACAATCAGCAGGGTGTAGACATGCTGGAGGAAGGCGGGGAATTTCTCAAGAAAACGCGCGAAGACGAATTTCTCGAGGATCAGGATCAGCCCGTAATAGAGTCCCCATAGCAGGAAGTTGTAGGAAGCGCCGTGCCAGAGACCCGTAAGACCCCAGACGATCAGCAGGTTGAGAATCTGACGCTTCGCGCCGCGCCGGTTTCCGCCGAGAGGAATGTAGACATACTCACGGAACCAGGTCGAAAGGGAAATATGCCACCGGCGCCAGAAATCGGTGACGGATTTCGCAATATAGGGATAGTTGAAGTTTTTAAGAAATTCAAAGCCGAGCATATTCCCGAGGCCGCATGCCATATCGGAATAGCCGGAGAAATCAAAATAGATCTGGAAAGTGTAGGCGATGATTCCGAGCCAGGTGCCGAGAACGCCGTTCTGTTCGCCGCTCTCGAAAACC
>ONSY01000217.1 GCA_900320605.1 uncultured Eubacteriales bacterium
AATATTCTGCAGGCGACTTATGAAGCCATGCGGGCAGCCGTTTCAAAGCTTTCTCCACAGCCGGATTTCCTGCTGGTGGATGCCGTTACGATTCCGCGGCTTTCCATTCCGCAATGTCCGATCATCAAAGGCGATGCCAAAAGCCGCTCTATTGCAGCTGCCAGCATTATCGCCAAAGTAAGCCGGGACCGTCTCCTGCAGCAATATGACGCCTTATATCCCGGTTATGGGCTGGCCAAAAACAAAGGCTACGGAACGGCCGAACATATCAAAGCACTGAAAGAACTGGGACCGACCCCTCTGCACCGCCGGAGCTTCATCCGGAATTTCATGGAGTAAAAAATGAATAAACGTCTTGTCGGCAGCAGGCATGAAGAGCAGGCTGCCTCCTTTCTGCGTGAACGCGGATTGGAAATCTTGACCAGTAATTTTCGCTGCCGGATCGGAGAAATTGATCTGATTGCGCGGGAAGAAAACACGCTGGTTTTTGTGGAAGTCAAGTATCGCTTTTCCGACCGCTATGGCTGGGGAGAAGAACATGTTGACAAAAAGAAACAGGCGACCATTTTTAAGGTCGCCGAAGTGTATATTTCACGTTTTTGCAAGGAAAGCATTCCTCCCTGCCGCTTTGATGTGGTAGCCATAGACGGAGAAAAGATTGTTTATTATCGAAATGCCTTCGGACGCGGTTTCTGATTACTCGTCTTTCTTTACCAGACCCTGCAGAAGGCCGATCGGGCTGACGACACTGGATACCGCAATATTGTGATTCATGGTATTGATAATCTTGCCGACGTATCCGGACAGATCTGCTTCAAAATACCAGGGCTGCTCCAATACCAGCGGATCGCGGTAGGTCAGGTTTGTTGTGACCATATAGTCGAAAACACCTTCATCATGGGCTTTGATATATTTTTCAAAACCGGTGACGAAAAGACCGAAGGTTGCACAGATGATGATGCGGCCCGCTTTCCGGCGGCGCATATCTCTGGCTGCTTCCAAAATATTAAAGCCGGTAGAGATAATATCATCGAGGATCAGAACGGTCTTGCCGGCCGGATCCGGTCCCAGGTATTCGGAAGCCACAACCGGGTTCACGCCGTTTTCAATGACGGTATAATCACGCCGTTTATAAAACATACCCAGATCAACACCGATCGTATTGGCCAGAAAAACCCCTCGTTTCATAGAGCCTTCGTCAGGGCTGACGATCAGGAAATCCCGCCGGCTGAGATGGTCATCATTGTTCTTTCCCAGTTTCTGGAGAAGGACTTTCAGGAAATGATAGTCAGGAGAGTAGTTGTCAAAGTCATGCAGCGGAATGGCATTCTGTACGGTCGGATCGTGAGCATCAAAGGTTACGATATTGGCAACGCCCATATTGCTGAGTTCTTCCAGCGCCATGGCACAGTCGAGGGATTCACGCCGCTGGCGTTTATGCTGACGGCTCTGATACAGGAAGGGCATAATAACGCTGATACGGTAGGCGGAAGAACGGGCCGTAGCAACAATTCGTTTTAAATCCTGATAATGATCATCCGGAGACATATAATGAGGACGGCCATTGATCTTGAAGCTCATGCTGCTGTTGGTGACATCGGAAACAATAAAGAGATCACAGCCCCGCACGGATTCGTGGATCATGCCTTTGGCTTCACCGGAGCCGAAACGGGGACATTCGGTACGTACCAGATAGCTGTCCCGGTCATATTCACGGCCTGCAATCGTAGGATCATCTTCCAGATGATCGGCCAGATACTGCTTGCGCAAAGCCACGATATGTTTGTCGGCTTTTTCAACCAGTTCCCTGCAATTATCCATAGCAACGATCTTTAAAGGAGCAAGAGGCGTGCGATTTTTGAAGAAATACTGTTTTTCCTGATCGTTTAACATGAGATCCTCCGTGGATTAAGATGCCTTACGTAAAAATACTATCACTTTTCAGTAGAATTGGCAAGAAAGATTTGCTATAATACATCTCTGAAAGGAGAGAAAATGATCAAGCACCGGATCAGCGGGATAATGCCCGCATCCATAGCAGAAGAACTGGAGATTCAAAGCGGCGATTTCGTTCTTCAGATCAACGGTCAGGAGATCGAAGATGTTTTTGATTACGAATTTTTATGCCGGGATGAATATCTGGAACTGCTGGTAGAGACGGCACAGGGAGAAGAGATCGTTTACGAAATCGAAAAGGACGAAGAAGAGGATCTGGGCCTTCTCTTTGACGAAGGCCTTATGGACAGTTACCGCTCCTGCCGCAATAAATGCATTTTCTGCTTTATTGATCAGATGCCGCCGGGTATGCGCGAAACCCTGTACTTTAAGGACGACGACGCGCGCCTGAGTTTTCTGCAGGGAAATTACGTGACGCTGACCAATATGAATGATCATGATATCGAGCGGATTATCCGCTACCGGCTCTCTCCGATCAATATTTCAATTCATACGATGAATCCGGCGCTGCGCTGCAAGATGCTGAACAACCGTTTTGCCGGCGACGCCTTGAAAAAGCTTGACAGATTATTTGAAGCCGGACTTACCATGAACGGTCAGATTGTGCTCTGTCCCGGCTGGAATGACGGCGCCGAGCTGGAATACACCATACAGGA
>ONSY01000109.1 GCA_900320605.1 uncultured Eubacteriales bacterium
CGCTATGCTTTACGCGTAATGATCGATCTTGCGGAACGTAAAACGGAAGAATACATTCCGCTGAAGGAAATTGCCGAACGGCAGCAGATATCAAAAAAATACCTTGAGATCATTGTAAAGGATCTTGTTTCCGGAAAACTCCTCGCCGGAACAAGCGGAAAAGGAGGAGGCTACCGACTCTGCAGAGATCCGGACGATATTTCAGTGGGAGAGATTCTCACATTGACTGAGGGTTCGCTCGCCGCAGTCGCCTGTCTCGAGAAAGATGCGGTTCCCTGTCCGCGTGCCGCGGAATGCTCCACCCTGCAGCTCTGGACGGAATACGACCAGCTGACACATAATTTTTTCTACGGGAAAAAACTCAGCGAACTTCTTCAAAATCAACCGTGACATCAAAACACGGCCCAGTCGTCTGACCGGGCCGTGTTTTATTGAACACGCATTATTTTCCGGAGAAATTCGGGATATCGCCGACTTCATGACCGCCGTCTTCAAAATAGATCTGATACCACACAATAAAGATGAACAGCGTCCAGATCCGGCGTGAATAGTCCCGCTTGCCTGAAAAGTGGATATCGAGATATTTGATGAGCTCTTCCGTATTGAAGAATTTCTCCGCAATTTCACTCTGGAAAGCTCCCTTGACAATCTCATAATATTTCGGATCTTTGAGCCAGACTCTTGTCGGAACCGGGAAACCGAGTTTCTCCTTCTGAGCGGTCGCCTGCGGCAGATGACGCATCGCAGCCTGACGCATCGCGTATTTCGTGTTCTTTTTATTGACACGCAGACTTGTCGGCAGCTTCGATGCTACTTTGAAAACTTCACGGTCAAGGAACGGAACACGCAATTCAAGTGAATTGGCCATACTCATCCGGTCCGCTTTCAGCAGAATATCGCCGACCATCCACATGTTGATGTCGAGATACTGCATCCGCGTTACATCATCGAGATCCTTCACCTTATCATATACCTTTTTCGTCAGGTCCTGCGGCTTCGTAGCGAATTCGGGATGTTTGAGAAGTTTTCTCTTATCCTCCAGGCTGAACATCTTGGCATTTCCGATAAACGATTCGTTTGTCGGATATTCTCCCCGGGTGATATATCCCTGTCCCTTGAATGTTCCGGGCACAGCCTGAACAAGCTTGCGCAGTGATGTTCTCATCCATTGCGGAAGCTTATGATAGAGTTTGAAGACACGCGGTTCATTATAGACTGTATAACCTCCGAACAGTTCATCTGCGCCTTCTCCGGAGAGTACAACCTTGACATATTCGCTCGCCAGCTTTGAGACAAAATAGAGCGCGATGCACGAGGGATCCGCCAGAGGCTGATCCATGTGATACTGTACTTTTTTAATGTTGCCCCAGAATTCCTCTGAAGAAATGACCTTGTAATGGTGATCGACCCCGATTTTTTCGGACAGTCCCTTCGCCCAGTCAATTTCATTGTAGCGCGCACCGAAATCGAAACCGACGGTGAAGGTCTTCTGATCGGCGAAATATGTTGAAACATAACTTGAATCAACGCCGCTGGAGAGGAAGCATCCCACCTCGACATCTGCGATCTTGTGGGCGTTGACGCTGTTTTCGAACACCTTTTCGATCTCGTCCACAGCCTGCTCCTCCGTAATGGAATCGTCCGGATGGAACATCGGATCCCAGTAGCGCTTCGTCTCGATCTTGCCGTCACGCACCCACATATAGTGAGCCGGCATCAGGCAGTAGACTCCCTCAAAAAACGTCTGCGGCGGAGGAGCATACTGGAATGAGAGATAGTGGTTGAGAGTATCCATGTTGAACTTCTTCTCGAAACCCGGGAATGCGAGAATACTCTTAATCTCAGAACCGTAAACAAAATGGTTTCCGACGAATGTATAATGGAGCGGCTTGATTCCGAAGAAATCACGCGCAAGGAAAATGGAATGATCTTCGCGGTTATAGATCGCAAACGCGAACATGCCGCGCAGACGGTTGAGCATCTCTTCATGCCATTCTTCAAAAGCATGAATCAGAACCTCTGTATCGGTGTTGGTCTTAAAAACATGACCGAGTCCGGTCAGTTCCTTCCGGAGTTCCTGATAGTTATAGATCTCCCCGTTGTAGGTTATGACAAGCGAACCGTCCTCATTGAAAATCGGCTGATCGCCCGATTCTTCGATATC
>ONSY01000099.1 GCA_900320605.1 uncultured Eubacteriales bacterium
GCCGGCGCCGGAAGCGGAAAGACCCGCGCGCTTTCCTACCGTTTCGCCTATCTCGTCAACGAGCTCGGGATTCTTCCGGGCAATATTCTCTGCGTGACCTTCACCAACAAGGCAGCCAACGAGATGCGCCAGAGGATTCATAATCTCACGGGAGACAACGATACCGGCTACATCAACACGTTCCACGGTTTCTGCGTCTCCGTGCTGCAGGAGGATTCCTTCGCCGTCGGCTACCCGAAGAGCTTCCTCGTCCTCGACAACTCCGATATCAACGACATGCTCAAGATCATCTACGAGGAGCGGGGACTGACGCTTCGCGACATGACTTTCTCCGCCGCGCGCGACATGATCGAGATCCAGAAACTGTTCAAAAAACCGGAGTACTACCTCGACCTGATCGAGCAGCCGCTCGAGGTACTGTTTGAGAAATATCAGAACGCCGTTTCGCGCGACGAGATCATCTTCTTCGGATACCTCTATCAGGAAAAGAAGTGCTTCGGCCTCGATTACAACGATCTGATCAAATTCTCGCTCTATATCTTTGAGAAAAACGCCGACATCCGCTTAAAATGGCAGAAACGGCTCGAATATATCATGATCGACGAGTTCCAGGATATCGACGGCCTTCAGTACGAGCTGATGGAGGTGCTCTGCGATTATCACAGAAATCTCTTTATCGTCGGGGATCCGGACCAGACGGTCTATACCTGGCGCGGCGCGAACGTGAAGTTCCTGCTCGATTTCGACCGGCAGTATCCCTCCTGCAAAACGATCATGATGATGAAAAACTACCGCTCGACACCCGAGATTCTCTCGGCGGCCAACTCCCTGATCGACAAGAACCGGCAGCGGATCAAAAAGGATCTGATTCCCACGCTCCCCGCGGGCGAAAGCGTCCTGTGCCACCACGCGAAAAACGCCGAAGCCGAGGCGGAGTGGATCGCGCTTAGAATGTTCGAGCTGGCCGACCGCGGCGTTTCGTTCTCCGACATGACCGTTCTGTACCGCGCGCATTACGTCACGCGCACGCTCGAGGAGGTCTTCCTCAAGCGGAAAATTCCCTATACCATCTACAGCGGCGTCCAGTTCTTCAACCGCGTGGAAATCAAGGACGCGCTCTCCTATCTTCGGATGATCGCGTATAAGGACGATCTCTCGTTCCGGCGGATCGTCAATCTCCCGAAGCGCAACGTCGGAAAACGCCGCATCGCGTTTCTGGAGGAATACGCCGCGAAAAACGGATGCTCGCTCTACCGTGCCCTCTGCGAGACGCTTTCCGACGATCTCTTCAAAGGCACTTCGGCGGCGCGGTTTTTCCGTCTTGTGGAGGAATTCTCTCAGAATTATGTCGACCGTCAGATCTCCGACCTGCTCTCCGACCTGCTCGACCGCAGCGGATACGAAAACATGCTGCGTACGGAAGGCTCCCAGGAACGGCTCGACAACCTCGCGGAACTCAAGCAGTCCGTCTATGATTACGAGATCACCTGCGGAGAGGAAGCGACGCTCGAGCACTATCTCTCCCATATCGCGCTCTTCACGAACTCCGATACGGCGGAAAACGCCGAACACGGGGAAAAGGTGAAAATGATGACCGTCCACGCCGCGAAGGGCCTTGAGTTTCCCTATGTCTTCCTCTGCGAGATGAACGAGGGAATCTTCCCCTCGCGCAAGACGAGCACTCTGCCCGCGATGGAGGAGGAACGCCGGCTCGCGTTCGTCGCCATGACCCGCGCCGAAAAGCGGCTTTTCCTCTCCGAGGCCGAAGGACGCAATCTCGACGGCTCTCCCCGGTATCCCTCGCGTTTCCTCCTCGATATCGGCGATTCCCTTCTTGAGTATACCGAGCCTCCTCGCGAAGGGCTCATCCGCGACGCGCGCGAATATATCGCCGCCGCGCAGCGGCGGCTGCCCGAACAGGAGGAAGCCGCCTTCTCCCCCGGCGACCGGATCTCGCATCCGATCATGGGCGAGGGCGTCATCCTCGATCTCGACACGGAAAAAGGCGCGTATCTGATCCGGTTCGAACGTCTCGAGACGACCCGCGTCATCTCGATGCGGGCAAAGCTTGAAAAAATCCAGTAAAGGAAGGACGGTAAAAATGAGAAAAACGATTTCCTTTCTCCTTGCCGCGGCACTTCTTCTGGCGCTTGCCGCCTGCTCCGGGGGCGCCCCATCGGATTCCGAAGCGCGAAAGGCTCAGCTCGCGGTTTTCGATACCGTCTGCAGCGCGCAGGAAGCTTACGCTCTCGCGAAACAGGAGGACCTCCCTCTGATCGAGCTGACCGGGTGCACCGGCGGGCGCGAAACCTTCGAAGCTTTCGCGCAAAAGGCCGAAAAAGGTGATCCCGCGGGCGTTCTGTGCGCTTTCTACTACGTTCTCGACCGGGAGCATATGAGCGAGGAACTCTATGAGCAGGAAAA
>ONSY01000222.1 GCA_900320605.1 uncultured Eubacteriales bacterium
ATTCCCGCCGAGGCGCCTTCCGCGAAATTCGGGAAATGGGAGGAAGGCCCCGGCGAAAAGCTGATTGAGGCGTTCCGCAGTGTTTCCGCTCAGAAGATGATTCTCGCGGAGGACCTCGGGATCATAGACGACAGGACGCGCGAGCTCCTGAAATACAGCGGCTATCCGGGCATGGCGGTGTTCCAGTTCGGCTTCGACGGCGATCCGCGCTCCCCGCATCTGCCGCACAATTACCGTGAGAATCTCGCGGCGTATACAGGTACGCACGACAACAACACGCTTCTCGGGTTCTGGTGGGAACTTGACGACAGGACACGCGGCGCGGCGCTCGATTATCTCGGAGACCCGAAGGACGCGTGCGCGGCGACGATCCGCGCGCTTATGATGAGCCGTGCGCAGACCGTCATCTTCCCGGTTCAGGATCTCCTCGGGTACGGCGCGGATACGAGAATCAATACGCCCGGACGGGCAGATGGGAACTGGCAGTACCGGCTTTCGGAGGATCAGATGAAATCGCTCGACTGCGGAACCTACGCGCATCTCAACCGGATTTACGCCAGAATCCCGGAGAAAACGCGGACAGAACCGGAACAGGGATCTGTTCCTTCAAATGATTGATCAAAGCGGTTTTCCGCACAAAAAAGCGGCCAGGTTTTAAAGCCTGGCCGCTTTTTGTGCATATATGGAACGGTTATTCGCGAATGCCGGACGCGCGCCGTTCCAGAACGAATCCGTATTGCGGCAGAACGGCACAGCCGTTCGCGAGTTCGCATTTTTCGGAAAAAATGACTTCGCCCTCAAGGGTGTGCGTATAGGTTCCGCCGATATTGACCGCAGCGAAAAGCGTTTCGTTTCCGGCGGACCTTGTAAGGAACAGACGTCCGGATCCGTCAGTTTCAACCTTGAGAGAACCGCGCTGAAGAGCCGGTTCCGCCAAGCGCAGGGCGGTTACCGCGCGGAAGAACGAATAAACCGGGTTGCTCATGTCCGCTTTTTCCCAGTCGAAATACTCTCTGCAGAACGGGTCCTCTAACCCCTGCATTCCGATCTCGTCGCCGTAGTAGATACAGGGCATCCCGGGAAGAACAAACTGCAGGAACACCGCGCAGAACAGACGGTTCAGAGCGGTTTCCAGAACGTCCGGGGGCATCCGGTATCCGGCGCGCCCGCTTTTTTCCGCGGGCGGGGATTGCGGGGAAAGCGCCGAGAGAAGGCGCGGAGTATCGTGGGTCGAAAGCATGTTCATCAGTGTGTGCAGGACCTTCGGCGGATAGTTTTCGCACAGATCCATCACGCTTCTGCGGAATCCTTCGCCGCTGTCCCGTCCGCAGACGTAATCCAGGATGGCGCTGCGGAAAGGATAATTCATCACGGAATCCAGTTCGCCGTCTGTAAAATAACGGCGCCTCAGGCCGTAGCTGATCTTGTTGGACGCGTCCTCCCAGACTTCGCCGATCAGAAGCGCGTCCGGCCGTATTTCCTTGAGGCGCCTGCGCAGCAGCGCGATGAACTCATCCGGAAGTTCGTCCGCGACGTCCAGCCGGAACCCGTCCGCGCCGGCGCGCAGCCAGTGGGCGATGACGCTGTCTTCGTTTTCGATGATATACCCGCGGTAGCTTTCATCCATCTCCTCGGTGCAGGGAAGCGTTCTGATTCCCCACCAGGAGACGTAGCGTTCCGGATAGTCCTCGAACTGATACCAGCTTCGGTAGGGAGAATCAGGATGATGATACGCGCCGTTACCGAAGCGTTCCTTGATGTCGAAGTAACGGCTGTCGCTTCCGGTGTGGGAAAATACGCCGTCGAGAATGACTTTCATTCCGTATCCGTGCGCTGCGGCGCAGAGCGAGCGGAAGTCCTCCTCGTCCCCGAGCAGCTCATCGATCTGCATATAGTCCGCGGTGTCGTAGCGGTGGTTCGAATAGGCTTTGAAGATCGGGTTGAGATACAGGACGTTTACGCCGAGAGAGGAGAGGTATCCGAGCTTTCGCGTGATGCCCCGAAGGTTTCCGCCGTAGAAATCGCAGTTGAGAACCTCGCCGTCTCCGTTCGGCTCAAAGCAGGGGATTTCCCTCTTGTCTTTGTGAATCCGGTAAGGGGTCAGCTTCCCGCGCGCGGGAAGAATTTCCCCGGCGTCATCAAACCGGTCCGGAAAAATCTGATACATGATTCTTCCGGCGTAATCCTCCGGCGGGGAAAAGGACGCAGGAAGGCAGGAGAGCTGCCAGAGCTCTCCTGCCTCCATATTGGTCTGATCATAGCCTTCCCGGTACAGGGAGAAGCTTTCATGTTCGGTTGTGATGCGGAACGAATAGAAATAGAGTCCGGTTTCCTCCAGGGAGAAAACGCAGGTGTATACTTCATAGTCCGGATCGGACCCGGTCAGCTTCATCGGAAACGAGGCGAAAATCTCCCCGTTCTCACGGCCGAAGACGAGATCCGCCTCGCGCGTCAGAACGGAACGGGGAATATGAACGCTGATCCGGCAGGACTGACCGGGAAGGAGCGTGCCGAACGGCTCCTTGAAAAGAGGGTTTTTGCTGTCGTAAAGAATTCGCATTTAAATCATGTTCCAGATTCTCTGCGCGTATTCGAGGACGGAACGGTCCGCCGAGAAAATGCCGGCTTTCGCGATGTTGCAAAGCGACATGCGCAGGAATTTTTCCTTTTCGAGATACGTTTTGCTGATCTGATCCTGGGCTCTGTGGTAGTCGGCGAAGTCGGCCAGCGTCATGTACTGGTCCGCGGCGCCGAACCGGTTCGTCAGAAGGGAGGCATAGACATTGTCGAAGCGTCTTCCGAGTTCTCCGGAGGTGAGCATCGAAACGACGTCCGCAAGCGCCGGATCGGCGTCCAGGAACTCCTGCGGACGGTATCCGCGCGCCCAGAGCTCGTTGACCTGATCGACATCCATGCCGAAGAGGAACATGTTTTCTTTTCCGACCTGTTCGCAGATTTCAACATTCGCGCCGTCCATGGTGCCGAGCGTGACCGCGCCGTTGATCATCAGCTTCATGTTGCTTGTGCCGGAAGCTTCTTTGCCGGCGACCGAGATCTGTTCGGAAATCTCCGCCGCGGGAATGATGATTTCCGCGAGAGAGACGCGGTAGTCCTCGATGAAGACGACGTTGAGCCGGTCGTGCGTGACCGGGTCGGAATTCACGATATCGGAAACCGTGACGATCAGGCTGATGATTTCCTTCGCGAGATCGTATCCGGCGGAGGCTTTCGCCGCGAAGACAAAGGTTCTCGGCGGATAGTCGGCCTCGGGATGATTGCGGAGATAACGGTAGAGGTACAGGACGTGGAGAATGTTGAGTAGCTGGCGTTTGTATTCGTGAAGCCGTTTGACCTGAACGTCGAAGATCGAGTCGGGGCTGACGTTGACACCGTTGTTCTCCGCGATGTATTTCGCCAGACGCAGCTTGTTGCCGCGCTTGATCTGATCGAGGCGGGCAAGAACCGAGGAGTCGTTCTCAAATTTCAGAAGCTCCTCAAGTTTCATCGCGTCCTTCATGAATCCGTCGCCGATCAGCTCCCTGATGAACGCGGTCAGTTCGGGGTTCGACTGGCAGAGCCAGCGTCTCCACGCGATGCCGTTCGTGACGTTGCAGAAGCGGTTCGGGTCGATATTGTAGTAATCCTTGAAGATCGTTGTCTTGAGAATATCGGTATGGAGTTTTGAGACGCCGTTGACCGTATGGCAGCAGGCGAGGCAGAGATTCGCCATGCGGACTTCTCCGTCGGCGATGACCGCCATGTAGTTGATCTTTCCGTAATCGTAGGGATAGACTTCCCAGAGCTTCTCGCGCAGCCGGCGGTCAATCTCCTTGCAGATCTTGTAGATCCGGGGAAGCTGTTCCTCGAAGAGCCATTCGCTCCAGCGCTCGAGCGCTTCGCTCATGACCGTGTGGTTCGTGTAGGAAAGGGTGCGCGTCGTAAGATCCCACGCCTCGTCCCAGCCGTAGCCGCATTCATCCATCAGCAGGCGCATCAGTTCCGGAACGCAGAGCGCCGGGTGCGTGTCGTTGATATGGATCGCGACGTAGTCGGGAAGATTGTCCAGTGTCCCGTACGTCTTCAGATGACGGGTGAGAATGCTCTGAAGCGAGGCGCTGACGAGCAGGTACTGCTGACGCAGACGCAGGCGTTTCCCCTCGGTATGGTTGTCGGCGGGGTAGAGAACCTTCGAAATGACCTCCGCCATGGTGTTCTGCTCCATCGAACGGACGTATTCGCCGCGGGAGAAGGCGGTCATGTCGAAGCTCGGAAGCGTGGCGCTCCAGAGGACCAGCTTGTTGACCGCTTTGCTGTCGTATCCGGAAATGTACATGTCATAGGGTACGGCGGTGATGCTCTGATACTCGGTCTGAGCGACGCGGAAGCGTCCGTTGTCATACCACTCGGAAACCTTCCCGCCGAATTTGACGACGTAGCTTTCGTCCTCTCTCGGCTGCAGCCATACTTCGCCGCGGTCGAGCCAGTTGTCCGGGAATTCCATCTGCCAGCCGTCAATAATCTTCTGCTTGAAGATGCCGAACTCATAGCGGATGGAGAAGCCCGTCGCCGGAAGGTCATTTCCGGTCAGGGAGTCGAGATAGCACGAGGCGAGTCTGCCGAGACCGCCGTTTCCGAGACCCGCGTCGGGGTCGAGCTCATAGAGCTTTTCCACGTCGAAGCCCTGTTCCTTCAGAACTTCGCGGAAGGTTTCCTCCAGTCCGAGGTTGAAAAGATTGTTGCGCAGCGAGGTGCCGACCAGGAACTCCATGGACAGGTAGTAAACCTGTTTCTTTCCTTTTCCCTCCATGGATTCCTTGTACTTCTTGCGCTTTTCCGCGAGCAGTTCGCGCAGCAGGGTACAGACGACCTTGTAGGCCTGTATGTCGGTGGAATCCGCAAAACTGCTTGAGAAAAGGCGGGTGGATGTGTCGTTGAGTCGCTGCAGTACTTCTTGTTTGGTCATAAAAAACTCCATTGATAACTAAGATTTATCTTTATCCGTTGTTTTTCAAACGGCTGTAAAGCGCTGAATATTCGCGCGCGGGCTTCGCCCATGAGAAATCGGCCGTCATGCCGTTGCGGATCGCTTTCTGGAAGGCTTCCGGGTGTCCGCCGTACACTTCCAGGGCGCGGCGCATCGCCCAGAGCATGTCGTCCTTCCAGAACGTCTGGAACGTGAAGCCGAGGCCTTCGCCGGTCATCGGGTTGAACGGGATGACGGTGTCCTTGAGACCGCCGGTCTCGTGAACGATCGGGATCGTGCCGTAATGCATGGCGAGCAGCTGCGAGAGTCCGCACGGTTCGCTCTTCGAGGGCATCAGATAGAGATCGCTTCCCGCGTAGATTTTCGACGAGAGGGAAGGATTGAAGAGCAGATTGAGGGAGAAGCGGTCCGGATGGCGGTTTGCCGTCTCGCGGAACCGGTTCTCGTAGTCGGGGTCGCCTGTTCCGAGAATCACGATCTGAACGTCCCAGTTCATCAGTTCGTCGATCGCCTCGGCGAGAATGTCGAGTCCCTTGTGGGAGACGAGGCGCGAAACCATGCCGATGACGGGAATTTCCGGGCGCACCGGAAGCCCGAGCTCCTTCTGGAGCGCTTCCTTGCAGGCGGCCTTGCCCTCCCGGTAAGTCTTCACGTCATAATTGCACGCGATATTCGGATCGGTCTTCGGGTCGTTCGAGGCGAGATCGATTCCGTTGACGATTCCCGAGAGCTTGAAGGAGTGCTCGCGGATGATGTCGGAAAGTCCGTGGGCGAAATACGGCTCGCAGATTTCCTGGGCATACGTCCGGGAAACCGTCGTGAGCGCGTCGCAGGAGAGGATCGCGCCCTTCATGAAATTGAGGCCGTCGTGGAAATGCAGGACGCTGTCATACTCGTTCGGCAGTCCGAGAACCTCGCCGAGAAAATAAGGGTGCGTCCATCCCTGATATTCGATATTGTGAATGGTGAACACCGTCTTCGCCGAGCCGAGCGAATCCTGATAGAACGCGTGCAGAAGCACCGGAAGAAGCGCAGTCTGCCAGTCGTTGCAGTGGATCACGTCCGGAGTCTCGCCGAGATGCAGAAGCGACTCGAGAATCGCCTTCGAGAAATAGGCGAAGCGCTCGCCGTCATCCTCGCAGCCGTAGATCGTGTCGCGGTTGAAATAGTACTCGTTGTCGATCAGATAGACGCGTTCCTTGCGGCGCGGGGATTTGACGCGGTAGAGGCCGACGTATGAGCGTCTCCACGCGAGCGGCATCTCGAATTCCGCGATCTTTTCAACCGGAAACTGCGCTCTCTGTTTCATCTGTCCGTAGTAGGGAAGGAAGAGCAGAACCTCGTAATTCGGCTGTTTGCTTAACGCAAGAGGAAGGGCCTGGGCGACGTCGCCCAGCCCTCCCGTTTTGATATAAGGAGCGGCTTCACTGGCCGCGAAAACGATTTTCATACTGTTGCTCCCTTTTGAATGATTACCGGATGCTGCGGGGTTCCGACGAGAACGGTGCCTTCCGTGACGGTGACGTCCTTGTCGAGGATGACGTTCTCAAGCGTGACATTCTTTCCGATGCGCGCGCCCTGCATGATGATGGATCCCTCGATCACCGAGCCGGCTTCCGCCTTGACGTCGCGGAAGAGGATGCTCTTCTGGACCTTTCCGTGGAGGACGCATCCGTCGGCGATCATGCAGTCGTCAATGTCCGAATCCTTTCCGTAATAGGTCGGAGCCTCGTCGCGGACTTTCGTGTAGATCGGCGTCTCGTCGAGGAAGAGCCCGTCGCGGGTCTTCTTGTCAAGCAGGCGCATGTTGTTCAGATAATAGCTCTCGATGTCCTGGTTGCAGAGAACAACGCCGTCGAAGGGATAGACCGAGATGTTGATGGTGCCTTCGTTGAAGCGCTGCAGCAGCAGGTCGCGCTCGAGGTGGAGAAGGCCCTTCGAATAGCTTTCGTTGAGCACGTCAAGCAGATACCTGCGGCCGAAGATGAACATTCCCATTCCGGTGTAGTAGTCGGGACGCGGCGTCGTTTCCGAAAGAAGATCGACGACGCGGTTCTTGCGGTTTGCCTTGAGAATCAGCGCGCGGCCTTTTCCCTTGTCCGCCGGATCGTACTTGCAGGCGATCGCGGTGACATCGGCGCCGGACTGGATATGATGTCCGATCGCCCGGCGGAAATCGATGTTGCACAGGATGGTTGAGTCGCAGACGACAACGTAGTCGTACGCGTCATCCTCCATGAAGTTGCGCGCCGTGTATAGGGCCTCAAGCTTTCCCTGATAGACGCGGTTCGAGTTTCCCTCCGCGAACGGGGGAAGGAACACGACGCTCTCGTTCTTGCGGTTGAGGTCCCAGTCCTGGCAGGAGCCGAGATGGTCCATCAGCGAGCGGTAGTTGTATTTTGTGATAATGCCGATATTGTAAATACCGGAATTGGACATGTTGGAGAGAACGAAGTCGATCTGACGGTATCTGCTTCCGAACGGCAGAGAGGCGACGGTGCGGATACTGGTCAGCTCGGAAAGCGCGTTGTCATAGATGTTCGAGAAAATAATACCCATCGGTTTCATTGTACGATGCACCTCCTCACAGAACTTCTTTGGGAAGAAGAATCTGGTTCTGAGCGACTTCCTTGCCGCTTCCGACCACGGCGATATCCCACTTGTTCTTGTCGTAGAACTCCGGGTTGTCTCCGATGCGGGCGTTGGCGTGAACGACCGCGTCCTCGCCGATGATCGCGTAGCGTACGATGGAGCGTCTTCCGATGACCGCGTTGGGCATCACGATGCTGTCGTGAATCTCGGCGTCCTTCTCAATGACGCAGCCGGTCGAGATGATGGAATTGTATACCTTACCGTAAATCTCGCTGCCTTCCGCGATATAGGAATCGACGATTTTGGAATCGGGGGCGATATAGCTGCCGGGGTGGGAATAGTTGCGCGCGTAGATGCGGTTCGTTTCCTCGCCCATGTCAAGCAGCGGATGCTCGCCGAGGATGTCCATGTTCGCCTGCCAGAGGCTCGAGATCGTTCCGACGTCTTTCCAGTAGCCCTCGAATTCGTAGGCGAAGAGACGCTTCTGATCCTCGAGCATCTTCGGGATGATGTTTTTGCCGAAGTCGTTGCTGGAATTCGGATCCTCGTTGTCTTCGGTCAGATATTTCTTCATGACGTCCCAGCGGAAAACGTAGATGCCCATCGAGGCTTTCGTGCTGGTCGGATTCTTCGGCTTTTCCTGGAAGGCGGTGATGCGGTTCTGATCATCCGTCGTCATGATGCCGAAACGGGAGGCCTCCTCGAGCGGAACGTCGAGAACAGCGATCGTGCAGTCCGCGCGGTTCTCCATATGTTTCTGAATCATCGCGGCGTAGTCCATCTTGTAGATATGGTCGCCGGAGAGAATCAGAACGTTGACCGGGTTGTAGCGCTCAATGAAGGAGAAGTTCTGGAAGATCGCGTTCGCGGTTCCCTTATACCAGTCCGAACTTGCCGCTCTGGAATAGGGGGACAGAACGTGAATGCCGCCGTGGTTGCTGTTGAGGCCCCAGGGCAGACCGTTTCCGATGTATTCGTTGAGCTGAAGAGGTTGATACTGTGTCAGGATTCCGACCGTGTCAATTCCGGAATTGACGCAGTTGGAAAGCGGAAAATCGATCAGTCGGTATTTCCCGCCGAATGGTACTGCTGGTTTGGCCGTTTTCTCCGTCAGGACCGTCAGACGGCTTCCCTGACCGCCGGCCAGAATCATGGCAACGCACATTTTCTTTTGGAAATTCATAGCACAGGCCTCCCAATCAAGATTTGGTCCATGGTTTATATTTTCAAGCCGCCGACCGCGGCGGCTTCGGGTACGGGGTTATTTTTTCTTTCCGGGTTCGTAGAAGACGGCGGAAAGGGGAGGAAGACGGAATCTGCCGCTCTGCTCAAGACCGTGCATCGGCTGCTTCTTCGCGCGCACCGCTGGAAGCTTTCCGCCGCTGCCGCCGAAGCGTTTGCGGTCAGACGAGAAGACCGGATGGTAGATTCCCGGGTACGGCAGGCCGATCCGGTAGTCCGGGCGCTCAACCGGCGTGAAGTTGAAAATTCCGATGATCTCGCTGCCGTCCTTCGCGATCCGGCGGAACGCGACGACGCTGTTGTCGCGGTCATCGGCGCTGATCCATTTAAAGCCGTCCCAGCCGCTCTCATTGTCCCAGAAGGCGGGATGATCGAGATAGAACCGGTTGAGCGCGCGCACGAACTGATGCGTCGCGCGGTGGGCGTCGTAGGAGAGCAGGAACCAGTCGAGCTGCTTCTTGTAATCCCATTCGATGAACTGTCCGAACTCACTGCCCATGAAGTTGAGCTTCTTGCCCGGATGCGCCGTCATGTAGGAAAACAG
>ONSY01000141.1 GCA_900320605.1 uncultured Eubacteriales bacterium
CCGTCGAGCTGCTGATAATTGAGAACCGCCATCTGGCACATGTGTTTTCCCGCGCACGCAAGGACCGATTCCGTGTCCCGGTCAAGTTCCTCTTTCGTGTCCGCCGTGAGAACCATTGTCAGCACCGCGAAAAACATACGCTGATCTCTAGTCGTCAGGTCATCGAGGAACTCCTTCGATTCCTTGCGCTGAAGCTCCATATCGTACGGAATCACCGCGCTGAAATTGCTGTTCCGGTTCTGCTTTCTCTGCCAGGACGCGATATTCGTTTCGACGCCGAGCAGACGGTTCTCGACCTCCCGCACCGCCTCATCGGTCGGAACCGGCAGCATATCGATCGAAAGCATCATATTTTCCTTGAGATCGGTCAGTTCCGAGATCATGCTGTCCTTGATATACGAGGCGTAGTCCTTCAGAAAGAGAACGCGCGCGTACCTGGAGCCGAGCATCAGATAATCCCGGTGCTTCTCTACGCTGTCCGGGCAGACGCAGTCACGAAAATCATGGCCGTATTTCGCCGCGAAGGAGAGATCGAACGAAAACGCGTTCTCCTCCCCGTACCGGAAAAAGCCGTGCAGCACGCGAAGACGTTCGTGAGCGTCCATGGGGCTGCACTTTGAGCCGAGAGCCGCGAAACGCGCCGAAAGATCCGCTTCGACTCTCGCAAAATACGCTCTCGCCTCCTCAATGCCGCGCTTCGCGGCGGTGACCGTGAGATACTTTTCCTGCGTGATCCCGTTCGCCGCGTCGAGTTTCGAAAGGAGCATCGTGTTGTACTCGCTGCGGTAGACATCGAGACCGTCCCCGCGCTCTCTCATGAGAACCGCCTTCTCAAAATCGGATCGCTTTACCTTCCGGTTGTTGATCGTGATTTTGTGCGAGGCACCGCTGTCCAGGCCGTTCAACAGTTCCGAGTATGAAAGGAACATACGCTCCTTATCCTCCCGTCCCGCGACGAGATAGTTGATGTCGGAAAACTTCCAGCTTTTTGAGTACTTGTTTCCGGTAAGAAAGATCCCGTCCTCCCAGATCCTTCTGACCGGGATGACGTCCTGCGCCTTTTTCGGCACCCGGTACGCTTCCTTATCCGTCTTGAGAATGTTCCGGACCGATTTGATCATTGCTTCGGTAACCCTCTCTTTCCTTTGTTCGGATTGTGTCTTTCAGGATGATATAGTAGAGGCTCTGCGCCTCGAAACGCAGTGTGCGAGGCTCGATCACCTCCGAGCGAAGCCATGCCCACAGAAAACGCTCCGCCGGCATGCCGTGGTAGGAAAGAAATCCCATCGCCGCAAACGGCACCGCCGAGAGCACGCAGAGCCAGGACACGGTTTCCATGCCGGCATACGGCCGCAGGACAAAGTACAGAAGCACCGCCGACGCGAGCGCGAGAAGGGAAAACACGAACTGCCGAAGGGAAAGCCCGAAGAATACCGATTCGGTATACTGCCGGATTTCACGGTTGATTTTCACTTCCATATGCC
Source organism: uncultured Eubacteriales bacterium (assembly GCA_900320605.1). Taxonomy (GTDB): domain Bacteria; phylum Bacillota; class Clostridia; order Oscillospirales; family Acutalibacteraceae; genus RUG612. The sequence continues at coordinate 1,485 of ONSY01000141.1, forward strand.
CGCCTCCCCGCCTTGTATTCTGCCGTCTCTGTGATAACAGATTTTCTGAATGATCATTTTGCCCTCCTTGTTTCTCTCATCAGATGAATGCAGTTTCCGTTATTATACCCTTACGGGTATATTATCAAATTATCTTTCTACTTTTATACCCGTTCTGATATATTTACATCTATTTTGCTTGACATATTACCCGATCGGGTATAAAACATGCATATGAACACGATTGCTGAATTTATCAAAAAGAAAAGAAAAGAGATTGGGCTGACGCAGGAAGAATTCGCGATGCGTTCCGGTCTCGGCCTGCGTTTTGTCCGCGATCTGGAGCAGGGAAAGGAAACGGTACGCATGGACAAGGTCATTCAGGCGCTTGCCATGTTCGGAATGATAGCTGTTCCGGGAAGGATGGATAAATAATGGATCAGGAATACAGAACAGCTTTTGTTTTTGTGCGCGATTCCTTTGCGGGAACACTTCGTGAAACAGACGAAAGATACAGTTTCGAATATGATCAACGGTATCTTTCTGACCCGGACGCTCCCGCAGTCAGTCTGACGCTTCCCAGACAGTCCTCCCCCTTTTTTTTCCAAAACACTGTTCGCTTTTTTTGACGGACTGATTCCGGAAGGCTGGCTCCTGGATCTCGTTTCACGCAGCTGATCGGGGAGCGTACAGAAGCGCTCAAACCGGCGGCCGGTAAATCATAAAGCGGTGTTTGCCCGATGGGTTCACTGTGCCGGGCAGGTTCAGGCAGGCGTATCGCCTGCCTGTTTTTGCAGTCCGTAATTTACTATGATAATGTGCTGAATTTGGTGCGGACGGCAGGATTCGAATCCTCACGGCAGATTTCCTGAGCGTCCCGGACAGAACAGAATCGCAAAGATCGATATATTATGTCAACCAGATGCCTTTCGTCCCGCAAACAGAAAAAGGCGGAGTCTTCCGACTCCGCCGCAGCGAATATATTTCCGTGTTCCGATTCTGACGCCTCTACGGCCGGTAAGAGCTGAGAATATCGAGAATATCCGTTTCGCGGATATTGCCGTGAAGAACGTTTCCGTTCGGCTCGAAGGAAAGAGAACGGATATCACAGGGATCTTCGTCATAGGGAGACGATTCCGTCACGTTCGCGCCAAAATACTCCCGAAGATATGTCAGCGCGCGGCCGCTCGGAAATACCACGTTTCCCTCCCCGACTTCGATTCCCATCGCCTCGAACGTTCTGAGGATTTCCCGCGTTTTCCCGTTATACGGGTTTTCGTCTTCACGGCTTACGAGCCAGGCGGGACTCAGCCGGATCGGAATCCTGCGGCGCAGCGCGAATCCGGCGAAGGTCATGACCGGTTCCAGAGGAATTGTTTCCTGATGGAACGCGTCGACCGACAGAAGAAGGTCATTGACGCCGCTTTCGGAAAGATCCCGGACGATTTTCTCAATCCTCTCAGGATTCTTTGAGACATATCCGTTCGTGATGACCTGCCGTTTTGCGATACCGAGCTGACGCGCGGTTTGATGGATTGCGCAGACCGTATCCGGACAGAGCAGAGGTTCTCCGCCGAACGTCATCACCGTGTCAATGGGATAGAGTCCGCAGACTGTCCGCAGCGCGTCGACCGCCGCCTTCGCGTCGATCTGCACGGGGACGCTTCCCGGATCCCCGTTCTGACAGTGAATACATTTTCCATTGCAGGCCGTCGTCACGGAAAACTCGATCCTGTGCAGATTTTCGAGATATGGATTTCGCATGTTTTCTTTCCTCTTCATCTTTCGTGGAAAAGCTCCGCCTCTCAGGCGGTGCAGCATCCGGAACAGCCCGGAAGCGTCAATTGCCGACTTCGAAGGCTCTGCCTTCTGTGACCGCAGACAAATGTTGTGCGGCAGGATCTCATTGTGCCATGGCAAGCAGACGCGCCTTTTCCCTTTTAGCCTCAGTTACGGACGAGTCCGTCTCCTCGGTCAGCCCCCACTCGTTTTCCAGCAGATCGATGATCCTGTCACAGGTCTTCGCTGCATTGGCATAGTCGCCCATGATCTCATAGATATCCGCGATTCCCATGAGCGCGTCCTGAAATCTGGGACGCCTGGTATCCGCGGCAAAGGCTCGCTCATAAATGTCGATGGCTTTTCTGTAGTCTGCCTTGGCGGCATAGTACTGGGCGGTCTCGAAAAGCACGTCATCGTTTTCCGGCTGCCGGGCCAGAAGCTCCTCCATAATCCCATCTGCCGCGGGCTCGTCAAAACGGGTCAGAGCGATATATGCCCGGTAGACATGCTTCATGACGGGGTGCGCTTTTTCCAGCTTACAATAGAGGTCCAGCCAGTGCTCTGCCTCGTCGGCCCGGCGGTCGGCAATGAGGTTGTCCAGCAGGTACATGTACGGCAGCGCGACATCGGGATTCGCTTCCACCAGTTCACGGTAGAAATTGACGGCTTTGGAATGGTTGGCGGCATTCCAGTCCCAGATGGCGTGGTGTTCTGTTTTGCCCAGAATCCACTGGCAGCACTTTTCGCCCGGCGCGCGGGTGATCGCCTCCTTCGCGTAACGGGACGCCTTGTGTGCCTCGGCGTTCATTCGGTGCCAGTAGAAATACGCGAGCAGCTCGGTTGCCCGTTTCTGATGCTTCGCGTCATTCAGTTCGGTCTTAAGAAAACTCTCAAACTCCCGGGAGATGTCAGCAGGCAGCTCCTCCTCCGCGTCCATCCGGTTCTCGATACGGTTCAGACGCTGCTCCGTTGTCAGGTCGAACAGGTCATCGATCGATACGCCGAAGGTCTCGGCCAGAAGAGGAAGCGTGGTGATATCAGGCATTGCCACTGCGTTTTCCCATTTGGAAACCGACTGTGCGCCAATCCCCAGTTTTTCCGCCAGCTGTTCCTGCGTCAATCCCGCTTTGAAGCGAAGCTGTCTGATTTTCTTTCCAAGGTCCATCCTGTATACCTCCTCAAAGAGTGCTGATTATGATTACAGCTTCATGATACAGCGTCGATCCGCGCAATACAATAACGCAGAAGGCAAGTTCTCTCGCCTGTTGGTGGAGTTATAAAGACCGAGGGAAGCACTTTCTTGCGAAATGCCTCCCTCAGCGAAGTTTTCTAATATCGATCAGCTTATTCTTCGATCTTATCCTTGACGGTTTCGATGACTTCCTCAACCGCTTCCTTTGCGTCTTCAGCGATGTCTTTCGCTTCCTCGCCGGCTTCCTTCGCGGCGTCGACGATCTCGTCGATCACTTCCTCCGCGACAGGTTCTTCCTCGTCAGCCTCTTTGCCCTTGAGCATCGGAAGCACCTCGAGCGTATAGTTGGCTTTTTCCTCGCCGGGAGTTTTCTTCAGGTTCCAGAGAAGACCGCCCATCTCAAATGTGCCGGCTTCCTTATCCTGTTTGAAATAGTACGGAACAACACTCGCCACGAGCGCCGCAGCGCCGATTCCGCTCAGAATTTTCGAAAGTTTACCCATATCTGTTCTCCTTTTCTCATATAGTTTCTATGTACATATTATACACGGAAACGAGTAAAAAGTCAAACCCGCTCATGAGAGCATCATTTCCCGCACGACACGGTCCGCCATCTTGATCGACCCGACAAGAATCAGCATATTGAACACTGTCTCTCCGAGATATTTCCAGACCATCGTCATAGCCGAAGCATCCGGATCAACCTGAGGCGGACTCGACGCGAAGAGCGAGAAGATCACGCACGCGAGCACGATCACAGCGCCTTCGAGGCAGACTGCCGCATAGCTCTTCAGAAAGGATTTGCCGACGCTCTGCGACGGCTCCCCCGCAAAAGACGACAGAGGAATCGGAGCGATCGCCGTGTACATGTACAGCCGGAAGAAACGTCCGTACACATTGAGGATCATGATAAAGGAAAGCACCCATACCAGAATGCACCCGATGATCGCGACGATCCACAGCGGGATCGATTCGAAGAATCCCGCGTCATTGATCGCCAGCGCAATCTCTTCGGGAAGCACCGTCTCGGAACTGCCTCCGAACCCGGCTCCGTTCATGATCGTTCCGATCACCCCCTGGACGATACTCAGAAGCGTCATCATCATCTCCAGGCCGTAGGTGATCACTCCCTTCGCGACCGCGAACCTCAGAAAAAGTTTGAGGACAATTTCCGGCCGTTTGATTTCCGCGAACGACCCGCAGGTGCGCATGACACCGATCACGAAAAAGATGACCAGGAGCGCGTACCCGACCGCCTGCAGAGAACCGTGAATGCTCTCAATCACCGTCCAGATAACTCCCTGCCGGAATTCCTGCGGACTCTGGGTCACGATCGACCAAATCTCCGCGAGTTTCTCATCCCACAGACGCAGCGCCGCGAGGATAAAGTCGACAATTCCCGGATCCTGCATTTTCTCACCTCCCCTTCCCGAAACGGCAGACCGGTCATCCGATGATCAGATTCAGGATTTCCCTCGCGAAGGTGATCACGGCACCGCCCGCGAGCGTCAGAAATCCGTTCGACCGCTGGGACGGATCGTGGCTCTGAAAGGAAAGGCCGATCTGCACGATCCCCCATCCGAGCAGGATGAGACCGACCGCCCGGATCAGCCCGAAGATAAAGTCGCTCAGATTCGAGACTACTGCAATCGGGTCCCCTCCGGATGAAGATGCCGCAAAAGCAGGCACCGAACCTGCGATGATCAGCGTAAAGGCAATTACCGTTACAGCTAATGCTTTCAGTATTTTTCTGGATTTTTTAAGTGCCTGGTTTCTTCTGTTTCTCTGATTCAAGTTTCAGTTCCTCCGTCTTCTTAAGAATCATTTCGTCCATTTCCTCTTCTGTGAAAATGAGAAAATCCCGGTCCTGTGCCGGGATTTCCTGTGCTGTTTTCTCATCCGCTGACGTCTTCCGGAACGACGCGACGCTGCGTGTGTCCTCTCCGTGCAGATAGGTTTTCCCTCCTCCGTCTGCCGAGAGAGCAAGGTTCGGATGTTTCATAATATCGTACTTGTCATCCACCACGGGGCGTTCTCCCCGGATAAAGACAATGGCGTAACGGTTGTCGAGCCGGCGCACCTCATCAGGCATGAGCAGTTCTCTCGCACTGGTCTGGTAGTTCGTCGAATAGCTCCCGCTTCTGCCGCGCGAGCGTCCGTAGGTATTGGTGTCAATCGTCTCCTTTCCGATCAGTTTTGAGACATACTCGTGCGTCGACTGCTCGTTCCCGCCGAGGTACAGAAACTCATCGCAGTTTCCGACAATGGATTCCCAGGTCTTCTCAAAGAGCGCCTTGAGCTGCGATAGATTCTGCAGCAGAATCGAAACCGAGATCTCCCTTGAGCGCATAGTCGAGAGCAATTTCTCAAAGTCATCAGGTAGACTCACATTAGTGAATCTCGCATTAAGATAAAAATTATTTAGGTACAAAAAATGGCTGTATTCCGGCATTTTTCGGCATTTGGACGTCACTTTCATCGCCCGCCAAAACGCTCTTTCTGTACCTGCCGGACACACCATGGCCATAGGGCTAAATCTTCCGAATCCAATACAGATTAATAAAATAACCAGCTATCAGCAGCTGGTTTGCGCCGTCGGTCGCGCTAAAGATTCAGCCGCCGATGTGGTATGCATCGACGGCTTTGTAATGTTTCTATTGAGAAGTTGCATTGTTTTCTACTATCAATATCGAGAGCTTGCAGCTTAGTCACGGTTCTTCACCTCCAGCAGGGACTGGAAGAGATCAGGCTCCGGCAAAGCGCCAAACATACCCTTTCGGTATTTCTCGATCAGATCGGAGGTCTCTCTTACTCCTGTTTTCTCCGCAGTGAACTCTGCAAGAGAGTAGAGATAAGCATTTTTCCGATCCTTGTGCGTGAACCAGATCTGCTCTTTGCGGAAGAGCGTCTGGCAGTCAAGCAACGAAACATCGTGAACTGTGGCGATCAACTGCGCATTACGATTCAGCTCATTGTTAAACAAGGCTATGATCGCTCTTGTTAGTCTGAAATGAAGACTGTTGTCAAG
>ONSY01000100.1 GCA_900320605.1 uncultured Eubacteriales bacterium
AAAGAAAATCAGGCCGCCGAGCGCGGCACCGAGCGTATTGAGAATCAGATCATCGATATCCGTGGCGCGCGACGCGAACGGAAGCTGAAGCAGTTCGATGCAGAGCGAAAGAACCGCTCCCGCGAACACGTCTTTCCAGTACCGGTTGACGCGTCTGTACAGGACCGGCAGGATCACCCCGGTCGGGATGAACATCGCGACGTTGCCGATCAGATTCAGGGCGAGATCCCGTTCCGAGCCGAATCTGAGGATGTTTCTGACAGGGATCGCGTTGATCCGGAACGGATATACCGCCGACGGATCGAACACGAGCGGCTGAATTCTGCCGTTTACGCGCTGCATCGGATAGAATGTGAAGCGCAGAATCACCGCGAGATTTATGTACATCAGCAGAAGCAGCGCCTCACGGCGGAAATCGACGCGTCTTTGCACAATCCACACAATGATCCTGACTGAAAACCAGAGAACAGCCAGAATCAGTTCGCCTTTGAGAAATGATATTTCCGTCACTGATCCGCCCCTTTTCTCAGAAACAGGCCCTGAGCGTGAACAAGCGGCCGAATCAGGTCAAGCAGCGTTTCGGAGGGGTTATATACCGTCATATAGAGATCGGAACCGGAAACGGTGAAGAGCGCTTCCTCCCCGGGCAGCAGCACGCAGCGGTAACCGTTCGCGGGAAGCTGCGCGACCGTATCGTAAAGTTTCTGCGGCGCGTTTTTCCGGGACCAGGCTTCCCCGTCGCCCGAAACGAAATCGAAATAGCAGAAAACTCCCAGGAGAATCTGCGCAAAGCGGCGGAAGAAATCCGGACGCCGGGATTCGTCAAGATAGAACTGCTCCACCTCGAAAAAATGCCCGCCGCTCTTTTCGGGAACGCGACGCGGAAGAAAATCAATCACCCAGCACGGCTTTTCGAGAAGCTCCTGCGTCAGCGCGTCATATCGTTCATTCTGCTTCATGAGCTGATTCCTTTCTTCAGCGATCCGCTGCAGCTTATGCGTCTCTGTGCGTTTCCGGAAAGTATTGTTCAAAACAGAAGGCGCAAGCAGATTATACCATATACCGGCGCAAAAAAACACCCCTTATTCCGGAAAAAAGGACGCACGAAAACGCCGCAGATCACTCTGCGGCGTTTCAGGTCAGTGTCAATCAGAAGTTGTCTTTCACCCGGCGCGCTCCCGGATTCTTTTCCGTGAGCAAACGCGGTTCGTAGGGACGTCTGCGGACCGTGTCCTCGGCATACTGGATGTTGGCGCTCTTGCCGTCCACACGGTGGAACATCGGCTCCATTTTCGCCGCGTACAGCGCGCTGGTCTTGAAGGGACGGTTCAGTTCATATCTTACATGGTCGTCTTTCCCCGCGAAAATCGCGTCGAGCAGTTCAAACATCTCGTCGACGATTTCGACGCCGGCGGAGAAATGGCCGCCGAAGAAGTATTCGATTCCGGTTTCCGTGACGCGGTCTCTGAGATGCTGCATCCCGACATAGTATTCCTCGAGCGAATCGCAGGGATAGCGGGAAATGATCGTATTGTCGTTGCAGGTATCTCCGGAGAAGGCGATCTTCTTTTCCGGATCGAGCAGAACGATGCATCCCGGGGAATGCCCGCCGACATGAACAACCTCCAGCTTCCGGTCGCCGAGATCGAACAGATCGCCGTCATAAACGGGATAAGTCTTCATCGGCTTCGGGACGCACATTTCCGAGAGGGCAAGCTGCGGCGCGAATTCCGGCTTCGCCGCGGCTCTGGCGGCTTCCAGAAGGCCCTGCGCGTCCTGATGGAATCCGTTATAGATTCCAGGAAGATCAAACGGATGGATATAGACAAAATCAAAGTCGAAATCGCCGGCCGCGTGATCGCCGTGGAAATGGGAGTTGATCAGAATCAGCGGAAGATCCGTGATCTCCTCGCAGAAGGCGCGGAGATTGCCGTAGCCGAACATCGTATCGTACACAACCGCGGCCTTTTCACCGAGGATAAGATAGGCGTTCGCGTGAAGCGTATCGTCTCTGAACCACGGCTGGGAGATTTTATAAATCCCGGGCCGCACCTCGTCAGCGCGGAACATTTTGTTTTCATAGCACTTTTCCATTGAAACGGCCTCCTCATTCGACAATAGATTTTTTATATTGAAAAGCCAACCGGCTTATGGAACCTCAAGCACAACGGAGTTCAGAACATTCGCGTACGTCAGACTTTCCACCAGCGCTTCCGGCGTATCCGTATAGGAAAGCTTCGTATTGAGCGCTTTTTCCCAGGGAAGACGTAGTTCGGTCACCGCCTCGGGAACATATACCTTTATAAATCCTTTCAGATTCTCAGGATCTAACTCCTCCGTCATCTCCGTGAGCAGGCGGTAACCTTTCACACCGTTGAGAGCGGATACGTCTGTGACAGGGTTTCCGAAAATGGTCAGTATCTTGTAATTGTAATTCGGATCGATTCCGCTGAGATCCGTCAAGCGGTTGTCATGCAGCAAAAGACTGAAAGCCGGACCGTTCTTCCCTTCCTCCACCTTCGCGTCCGGAAGCCCTGCCGCGGAGGTAATGCAGTTTCCCGCAAAATTCGCGACGTTCAGAGAGCCGCAGTTCTTAAGCGGTTTCAGATCGGAAACGGAGTTATCCGCCGCATTGATGACCTGAAGATCCATCATGGATGAAACGAAGGAAATGTCTTCGAACGCGCAGGATACGATATTCAACGTCTTAAGATTCCTGCAGGCGGACAGAACCGAACTGTCAACTCCGCGGATCCCGCTGATATCCAGATAGGTCAGAGTCTCGGTGTTTTTTTCCAGGAACGGCAGACAATGCAGCGAACCGCAGCCGTTCAGGTTTACATAACTCAGAATCGAACAGTTTGAAAGCGGGTCCGCAGACCGGATATCATTCCCGCTGAAATCCAGCTTTTCAAGATAAACGAACGGTTCGAGCAGCGATATATCGCTCACATGATTGCCAGAAAGATACAGTTCCTTCAGCTTTATGCTGGACTCAATGCCGTCCAACGAAGAAACCAGATTTCCGGTCAGATCCAGCTTCGTGATCTTTTCCAGCCCGGAAAGCGGCGAAAGATCCGTAATCCGGTTGTTTTTGAGTGTCAGGACGGACAGATCCGTCATTTCCGGACGAACCGGAATATGCGCAAGCGCGTTCCCATCCAGATTAAGCGTCTTGATCTTCGGAGAAAGCCCGATACCGGAAAACATCTGATCCGGAAGGCTGCAGTCTTTCAGAGAGAGTTCTGTCATGGACTGCATGGAATTGAGGAAGGAGAGATCTTCAATTTCCGTACAGTTCTCCATTTTCAGCGTCGTCATCTGAGGCATTGCGGACAGGTTTTCCGTGGCTCCGCTCCCGAAGCTGCAGTTATAGAAGTACAGATATCTGCATTTGTCAAAGCTGCTGAGCATCTTTGTGTGTTCCGCCGTTACGGAGGCATTCCGGATGGTTATGGAATTGTCATTCGTAATTTTCTCTCCGTTGATGACGAGCTTCTTCCCGAAAGGGTTCAGAATCAGAAGTACAGCCAGGATTACGACAACGGCAGCTGCGGGCACAATGAACAGAAGCGGAGAACGTTTCCTTTTCGGGGATTCTTTCTTCGGCTTTGTGCGCACGGCTCCCTTCGCGGCATCCGCAGAAGGACGGGCTGCCGGCAGCGGATCACTCTGAACCGGTGCCTGCGGAACGTTGTACACAGGCACTTCCTGCTGTGTGACGGGATAAGAAACTACAGCATCGTCAGCGGCATGCGGAACCGCTGCAGATGGGATTTCCGTGCTCCGGCTGACAGGCTCCGCCGGAATCGACGCCGGAAACTGCCGCTGTTCCCTGCAGGACTGGAGAATCTCGACCGAAAGGAGTTTTTCCTCAAAATCCTTTCTGCTCGGGTATTTATAGCTCATAAGAGACTGATAGGTTGAAATCTGCATCTCCATTCCCGGAGACATCTCCACCGGTTCAAGGACAACCGATAAAAAATCCTTATTGCGGGAAAGCGCAAAATTGATCTCTCTGCGGCAGTTCGTCGATGTTACGGAAGTGGGAGAAATAAACGCGAGACAGACCTTGCACGCGGCCAGATGGCTCGCGATCGACTCCGGCCATTCCGTGCCGGGATCAATCCCCTCATCGTACCAGATGCGGTAACCTTCTGACGACAGGGTGCGCAGCAGAGGGAAAATCCGTTCGGAATCCCGGTGGCTGTAACTGACGAAAATATAGTCTTCTTTTCCCTCATAGGGTCTGACGCGCTCCGGCATAGCAGACATTTGTTCTCCCCCGTTAACTCTTTTTCCTTAATTCATTCTTACAGCTTCAGTATATCACACCGGCTTATTGCCCGCAAGAAAAATCGGCAGTACCGGATCAGTCGTAATAATACAGTCTCTGTCTGCTCGGAGTGTCCTCGTCAACGCTCTGCGTATAGAAGCTCAGGACATTGCCGTAATCGTCGAACGTGTACGTGTCGTATCCGGCAAGAGCGCCGTTGTTGGAGTGATACCAGGGCGACTTTCTGGTATGGAAGTTATCCGACCACTGATAGGTTGCTTCCACCTCATAATTGTTCTCGTCGCTCAGGCCGTAAGTGTACAGAACATGTCCTGCGCCGTCATATTCGTACTTTGAGGACAGAGTCCTGTAATTATCCTCGTCATAGCGCTCCGTCGTGAGACGGTTTCCGTCCGAGTCATAGGTATAGTACCAGCAGAAGTTATACTTCTCATTCCGGTATCCGCGCCAAACCGTCTGGTTCCCGGCTTCATCGTATTCGTATTCGTCCCAGTCGGTAACCTTTCCGCCTCCCTCAGGGAAACGGTCTCTCCGGACGGCCCGGCCGTTCTCATCATTGACATAGCAAAGAACATTGTCCTCTTTTCCGCTCGAGAGGACTTCGCTTTCCCGGATCAGATATCCTGCGCCGTCATATTCGTACCTGATGACACTGGAAAGTTCACCGTCCCGATGGAAATACCCGTCGTAGATCAGCAGTCCGTTTTCGTCATAGGCAAACTGGTGATACGACTGCAGTTCTCCGTTCTCATAATCCTCTGTCCGGATCAGCCTCGGCTGATCGTCCGTTTTCGGAGGATTGCTCCAGAGGCCGTCGGTTACTCCGATATCCGAAACGTCGTAGTCTCTGACAAAACCATCCGGAGTATAGCTCCGATCCGTAAATACGAAATCAAGGTACCAGGTCAGACGGCAGCTGTCTGTGACACGGAATTCATACCTGTCCACACAGCGTTCATCGCGGCTGCCCTTGTTCGTCATGTTGAAAATCCGTTTTTCGCGCTGGTAGGAAGAATTCTGTCCTTCCTGCCTGGAAAGTTTTCCGTCCCGGTTGCAGACAACCGTCCAGCCGGCTTCTTCCCGGGATCCGTAAAGATCCTCTTCGTCCCGGGTGAAGCTGATCAGAATATCGCTGATCCGGTTTTCATCACGCGTACCCGCGGACACCGTCAGATCGAGATCGTAGCCGTAATCGCGGCGCAACGCGAATCCCGTGTTGAGCGTGTCCTGAATCTGGACGACGCCGTTATAGATGGTAAACAGGTCGATCATCAGGTAATACGGACGCTCGTAATAGTTCGCGCCCATATCCGCTTCAAAGCGGAACACCGCCATTTCGTCTCCGCGCTCTCCGTCAAGGTTCCCGATCCACGCGGTAACAATTCCCTCCGGTCTGAGCCAGTTTTCGTCAGCAGAATGTTTTTCTCCGTCCTGCGCACCCTTCTGAAGTCCGTACTTCGGAATCATCTGATCGCGCACGAAGGTATAGTAGAGGGAATACTCGACTGCCTGTCCGATGTTGAGCATCGGGTGCTCTTCTCCGAAAGCATCCGTTACCTTTTTGTCCGTACATTCCGTCAGGATTTTCTTGATTTCGGAAACCGGGAACTCCGGGAACGCGGACCACAGGAGCGTCGCAGAACCGGTCACCATCGGCGCCGCGCAGGAAGTTCCATCTTCTGCAACACAGCTTTCATTGACGGATACAGTGCTGTTGTTTAATCCGAAAATGTTCTCGGCCGGAGCGCAGATATCAACTGCCGCGCCCGCGTTAGAACTGTCATAGGGAGCATATTCATCATCCGATATCTGAATCTCGGAAGCTCCGCCAACAATGATAATCCGATCACGGATATCGCTCCATTTCAGATCCGCGAGCCTGCCGCTGATCTCAGGATCGCCCTGGTAGGCGTTTTTCAGAATCGTCAGCGTACTGTCAAAAAGAGATTCGGTAATACTGCTGAAATACAGATTCAGATCCGCGGAGATCGGAGTCCCGTAGTAATAGCTTCCGTTGCCTGCGGACTGGACATAGATGCAGTCCTCGTTCCCCTTCGCATACTCAATCATCATATACCGAAGCAGAAACTCCGCCGAGTTTTCCGCCGTATACTCCATATGTTTCAGATAGTCATCATAGGTATCATATTTTCCGGCAATGATCTTGACATTTTTTTGAGAAGAGTTCTTCTCAGGAAGTTTTTCCAGATGATTGAACGCATCCAATGTCAGCATATCCGTGTTTCCAAAAGAATGATTAATTACGCGCACTCCCTTGCTGTGCATAGCCGAATAATATCCGGCTATTCCGGCAGGCGTTTCCATGAACCGAAATACGGCCGCGGTGGTATCGTCCCTATAGAACGCTCCGGAATACGTATTAGTATGATCCGCGAAATAAATCTCGGATTGATCGGCAATTCCGCGAATTCCATGGAGATTGCTTCCGTCCGCGCCGATGATGCCCGTCACGAATGTACCATGGTAGCTATCCTTTTCCAAAGTATTCTTCTTTACGGTAACAAGACGATTCTGGAATTCAGGATGTTCCGTATCTATTCCATCATCAATCACCCCTGCCGGGATCGGATTCGCGAGTTCCGGAAGCGCGTCCCATGCCGAATAGGCCCGGATCGCTTCCGCCCACCAGTCGTTTCCTCCCGGAAAAGCCTCGTTTCCTTTGTCTTCAATCGTATTATTATCCGCCGACCAGGGAGTCGGATCGCTCCTGACCGTATTTATCGCCTGGGCTTCGGCTCCGAATACCGGCTCCGGATCCGCGAAGATCACTTCCGGCAATCCCGCAATCCTGTCAGCGATCGCCCGAAGAGCGGCATAGTCTTCCGCCTTTGTCCTGATCTCAAGCATCGGTACAGTTCCGCCCTGAACTCCGACAATTTTGCCCTCCGCCGCTTCGGAAAGCTTTTTCTGGACTTCCTCGTCCGGATCTCCCGCCAGATAGACAAGAATGACTCCTTTGATATACGAGAGGCCTGTCGCTTCATCCCGTGCTATGTCTTCCTGTCCGGGAATAAAAAACGTCGAACCGTTTTCCATCGCGGCCGTTGTTCCCCCAGAACCGTTTCCCGTGACGGAATCGATCATATCTGAAACGGAACTGCACGCGCTGGCTGACAGCAGGCACAGAACCAGAAGCAATATCAGAAGATTTCGAAATCCTTTTTTCATCAGATGTCCTCTTTTCATGTTTGACTTTGCTACTTATTAATTTACAGAAATCCTTCGGAAAAATCAATCGTTCAAAACAAAAAACCGCATCCGGGAAAACGGTAATCCCGAATGCGGTGTCAGGTTCACTTAGGCTCTGTAGTCCTGCTTGTCCAGCTTTTTGATATAGGTTCCGTCTTTTCTGACGACATGCCATTCATGGTCGCTGTCATGGATCATGAAGATCAGATAGTCTCCGCAGACATGGAGATGATAGAGTGAGGCTCCGGGGCCGGTTTCGTCAACCTTCTCATAAAGAAGCACATCTTCGGGATGGTCTTTCGATCTTGTGGAGAAGAGACCGTTCTGCGTGCAGACGAAAAGCGTTTCTCCGTCGGTGTTGAACTCTTTTCCGCCCTCGTTATAGACGAATTTATCCTTGTAGAGGAACTTGACGAACGATCTGGAATCATCGACGTCTTCCTGTTCCAGCGTCTCCAGATTGACGCGCAGGCTGTGGCCGTGGCCGTCCGTTGAGTAGACCCAGTCCTTATAGAAGAAGAAATAATCGTCCGGGGTATCCGAAACCAGCGTTTCCCCGCTTCCGTCCGTCCTGCAGCGGCGCAGCCCGTTGGTTCGCTGGGGAGTCGTATAATACAGCCAGCCGTCAAAATACCAGAGATGCAGAACACCGGGTGCCGCAATCACAAAAGACTCTGTCCCGGTTGCAGGATCGTAGCTGCAGATGCCGTTCGTGTCGCTGAGGCAGTAATAGTAGAGTTTTCCCTCACCGACGGCAAGGCAGTCGCAGATATCCTTGGAAAAAGCCGCAATCACGGCGTCATCGCCGTCCGGGTTGAGGCGCCGGATTTCGTAATTCTTGCCGGAGATCTTTGTCAGATAGAACACATCTGTCCCGTCAGAGACGAACGTGTTGTCGAAGTATCCGTTGACCGGTCCGTTGACAACCGGGAAGGATTCATCCTGTTCGGCCGGTTTCGGCTCCGGCGGCTGTTCGGAAGAAGGTTCCGGTTTCTCGCTTTCCGCTTTCGAGGAGGAAGGCGCCGCGCTGTCCGATGCAGAGGACGCCGGTTTCGCTTCCTCTCCGCATCCCGCGAACGAGAGGCACAGAAGCACCGCGATCAGCAGGGCAATCACTTTTTTCATCACATCAACACTCCTTCAAACTAGCTCGGATATGTCATCCAGTCATATGAACACAGGTAGATTATATCACCGGGAAAACTCCGGTTCAATATTTTTTTACAGGTCGAGAATCGTCTCCGCGAGTTCCGCCGTCTGTTCGGGCGTGCGGTTTTCGTCCCGAAGAAGAACCGGAAATCCGCAGTGCAGAAACGCGTCATAGATTTCGGGCGAATTGACCCGCTCGAGACAGTGCCGGAAATTCTCAAGCGCCTTCCGCGGCTCTTTTTCCTCCATGATCAGCCGGTAGAGGAACTGTTTTTCCCGGTCTTCGCGCTCAAAGAAACGCTTCACGGTGATTTCCGGATCCGCGAGCATAACCAACACGTGTCTATCGTCTGAGATTTTTCTGAGCGTCTCCACGGAAATATTGGTATCAACGAAGATCTTCTTCCCTTTCGGGATCAGATCCTTCAGAATTCTCAGCTCCAGAGTTTCGCATTCTTTCGAAACGTTCCGGATCCAATTCTCATACTCATCCGGCGACCGACGGACAAAATCATGCCAGTCCCGCAGATCCCGGGTATAGCAGAGATTCGGAAATTCTTTTTTGTCGAGAGTATCGAGCAGGACATCGTGATAGTTTTCCTCACACGCGATCCCGCCGTATTTTTCCGCGAGGCGCTTTACCAGCGTGGACTTTCCGGCGTAGCCGGTTCCGGTAAAGAAATAGCAGTTCTCAAATTTCATTCAGGTTTCTCTCCCCGGCTTCAGCTGAACAATCCGTACTCCCCTTCGGGGACCGGATGCTCCAGACCGACTGTCAGCGGCCATTCTCCGGTTTCGGCGATAATCCATCCCATCAGCATGCCGAGATGCGTATGGAGATGGCGGAACTGTCCGAGAATCAGCTCCAGGCGGCAGTGCCGGCATCCCTCTGGGTTCCCACTGAGATCTTCCGCGTTCAGGGATCGGGTATACCGTCTGATCTTTTCTCCGACCGCGGCGGTGTACGCTTCGATCTCTCCGCGTGTGATAAGCCGGTCTGTCCGCGCGTCCAGGTTGTTGAGATCCGGAATGTGGAACTGCGGATCCCGGTAATGAGGATCGTTCGGGTTGATCAGCCACAGATCAAGGGAGTGCAGCATGTGATAGATGTGCTTATACATCGGCTGTCCGCAGTATTCCTTCTCCCAGAGCGCGTCCGGGACGCAGGCGATCACATTGTTTACTTCCCAGAGAGCGCGGTCCGTCTGCTCGGCTACCGCTGCGGTCAGTTCGTTTTTCTCCGAATTCCTGTTTCCCATTTCCATCCAAGATTCCCCCGCTGTCTGTTTTGTTCCGGAACGGATCAGCAGACGTTTATTTGACATAGATATATTTGACGCTGTCCGCGACCGTTCCGTCCAGACGGAAGCGCTCGCTGAGAATCAGTCTGCCGTATCCGTCATAGGTGTTCACAACCGCGCCGTCAGCCTTTCCGTCGTATCCGATGCTCTCCGTACCGCATCTCATAAAATCCTCCGACCAGTCATATTCCGTGACGGTTTCTTCCTCACCGCGCCGGGTAACCGTTCGGAGCAGATGTCCCTCTTCGTCATACTGATGCTCCGTGACAGATGTCACGCAGCCGTCACAGTCACGGATTTCATCCCTCGTAAGATTACCGTCAGCGTCATAAATATAGCTCTCCTCAAAGGAAAACTCTCCTTCCTTCCATCTCAGGCGATGGGTCTGTCTTCCTTGATCGTCATAGGAAAACTCATCCCACAGGTTGATTTGGATTTCGTCATCGGACACTTTTACCTGCGTTTCCTCAAGTCTGCACAATCCGTCTTCGGTATAGTGATACACGGTGCTCTTTGGGGACTTCTTTCCGTCCCGGATCACATATTCCTCCTTCAGACGGCCGTTCTCATCATAGAGATATTCCTTCTGAAAATCCAGCGCTCCGTCCGCGGTGCGGAATTCCTTCCGGATCAGTTTTTCCTGAGGATCATAAAGATAATCCGTATAACCGCTCAAAGCCCCGTCGGAATAGTTTTCCTCACGCAGAATTCGCGTGTCGACAGCGGTCTGCGGTGCGGAAGACGTCTCATCAGGTTCGGATACCGTACTATCCTGTACCTGCGGCGCTTGCCGGGAAGAACTGCTTTCTTCCGCGGGCACTTCCCCTTTCGCGCAGCCTGTCATCACAAGACAGAGCACCGCGAAAACAGGCAGCAGCCGCGAAAACGCCATTCGCAATATCTTTCCTTTCATATCCGTTTCTCCGTCAATGCCGTATCACAGAATCAGTTCCATCTGTGATTCCTTGATTTTCATGCCCATTTTCTCATAGAAGCGCTTCGCGCTGTCATTTCCTTCCCACACATTCAGCGTAACCTCGTAGCATCCGAGTCTCCGTGCCTCCTCCTTGACAAAACGGAAGAGCGCCTCCCCGATATGCTGCCCCCTGTATTTCCCGTCGACGCAGAGATCGTCCACGAAGAGTGAGTCGAACTGAATCATATTATTCGAGAACGGCTGCTGTTTCAGAACACAGAGCGCGTATCCGACAGTTTCGTCCTCATCGTTGACCGCGACATAGACCGGTGTTTTCTCGTTCTGAAGGATGGCGTTCAGTTCTTCCTTTGTGTATTTGGTCGTCCCGGGGATAAAGATATCGGGGCGGATCGACGCGTGTATTTCCAGAACCTGTGAAAGGAGGTCCATGATTCTGGGGATGTCTTTTTCCTGTGCTTTACGGATGATCATATCTTCCTCCAACTGTTACCGAGTTTCTGTCTGATATTATATTCCTTTCTTCGCCGATTCTCAAGGAAAAAAGAAAAAAAGGAAATTCCGGCAAGACAGAAAGCCTGCCGCCGCGGTTGATCGGACAGCAGGTCTTTTCGGAAATATAACGTTCTGGTCACGAATCATCCGCCGCAGCGAAATAAAACGGAGGCGGTACGGAAGCATCCCGTACCGTCTCCGTTCTGTCAGACAGGAATCCCTGATGGAAGGATCCTGTTTTTCTTTCTCACTTTTTGAGATATCCCGCCATCTCACTCATCGCGTCCGGAATCGCGAGCGACTGCGGACAGTGCGCCGTGCAGTTTCCGCACGCGATGCACGCCGTCGGCCGTTTCTCCTCCGGAACGCCGAGAAGGCTTCCCAGTCTCCACTCTCCGCCGACCTTCATCTCGTTGTAGAAACGCAGCAGCAAAGGAATATCAAGCTCCATCGGACAGTTCGGGACGCAGTACCGGCAGGACGTGCAGGGAAGCGCGACATCGGCGCACAGAAGCTGTGCCGCCTTCGCGAGCATCTCTTTCTCCGACTCGTCCAGGAATCTGCCTTCCGAGAAAGTGCGCAGATTGTCCTGCATCTGGTCCGGCGTCGTCATGCCGCTCAAAGCGACCTGAACGTTGTCAAGGCTCATGATCCACCGCATCGCCCAGGAAGCGAGCGAGGCGTCGGGATCCTTTTCGCGCAGGAGATGTTCGGAAGCCGGGTTCATCTTCGCGAGAAGCCCGCCGTGAACGGGTTCCATCACCATCACCGGGATATTCCGTTCGGTCAGGATCTCATAGAACCGTTTCTGATTGCCGTACTCCCAGTCGTAATAGTTGAGTTGAATCTGCACGAACTCAAACGGATACGCGTCCAGAATCTTCAGAAGCGTCTTTTCGCTTCCGTGGAAGGAGAAGCCGAGAAAACGGATCTTCCCTTCCTTTTTGAGGCCGTCAAAGTATTCGATGCACCCGCTTGACAGAAGATCGTCCGCGAACGCGTCCTGAATCCCATGCAGCAGATAAAAATCGATGCAGTCCATCCCGAGGCGTATGAGCTGTTCGGCAAACTGAGCGCGGTAGTCCGGATCCGCCTGGAAATTGAACTTGTCCGCTACATAATAGCTCTCTCTCGGATATTCCCGCAGCGCATTTCCGAGCACGACTTCCGATTTCCCGCCGTGATAGATATACGCGGTATCGAAGTAGTTGATCCCGCCGCGGTAGGCCAGATCGATGACTTCCTTCGCCTTGTCGTAATCGATACTGCCTTCGCCCGGCCCGCTGACCGGAAGACGCATCGCGCCCATGCCGAGCCTCGACAGCCGGATACCGTTTTTGAATTCCTTATACTGCATTTCTGATCCTCCCTGTCTTGCAAAAACTTCATCCGTGTTTATTGTATCACATCTTTCATTCAGGGAAATATCTGGTTTCAATTTTCTTCATAATAATTGACAATATTTCTCTCAAAGGCTATACTGAATTTATAGAATATTCCATATTCATACTTTCAGACCAAGGAGGTACATTCATGCTGAATTACTGGAACCGGCAGGACAATCCTGCTACTTTCGAAACGCTCGAAGAAGTCCGCGCAAACGCTCCCGGCGTTACCTCGAAGCTTTCCGGCGCAGACCGCTTCCCGCAGATTCTCAATCCCGCGCTTGAAAACTTCCCGAACGACGTCGCCTATTTCTACCGTTCCCCGAACATCTACGGCGCGGAAACCGGCGCGAGAAATAATACCACCTTTATTGTTTTCGCCCCCTGCCGCCTCGAGACCAAGGAGGAAGGCAAGGCGTATCTTGAAAAGCTCGGACTGATCAAACTGATCGACAAGGCGATCGGCACGATTATCCTTCAGATGCCGCAGAAGGCGGAAGGCTATACCGAGGACGACCTCCAGCTGAGCTACACCCTCTACAACGCCCTTCTGAGCCAGAAGGCGTTCATTGAGATCGACGGCAAGCGCTGCGTCCCCGCGGAAAGCGAATACTGCGGCGGCTACGGCAAGACCTATATGTTCGGAGCCGATGAAGGCGCGACCTTCATGAACAACTTCGTCGCCGGCTCCCGCGACGAGCTGATCGGCCGAGTCGCCGGATACTTCACCTACGGCGGCGAGATGTCCGAAGAGGTCATCGTCAGCCAGTATGTCCCGGCGTTCATCGTCAACGGCACCCCGACCGCGATCCGCAAATTCCGCGACGCGAACGGAACCAACGCCTATGAATTCTCGGACGGAATCGCCCGCTTCTACAATCAGGCGCTCCCGATCCGCGAAGTCCGCACCGCGACGGACAAGGACAGCAAGATCGGCTGCTGGATGGAGAAGGCGTACTGCAGCATGTTCATGTTCATTCAGCGCACCTCCAACGTTCAGACCAAATATCTCGAGCCGCGCGTCACGAACTGCTATCAGGGCTATGTACCCGCTCCGGCGATCACCCGCTTCGCTCTCTCGAGACGCAATCCGATCTTCGACGACAGAACCGTCATCGGAAATCTTCAGGTCACCTTCATCAAGGATTCTGAAACGTTCAGCGACATGAAGAGCCCGGGCGGCATGATGTCCGAACCCGGCGACTATCTTGATACCTGGTATGAGGTTCTTCCGCAGGAAGTTCTCAACAATACCGCTCCCGAACACAGCGTTCCGCTTCTGCTCGCGAACCACGGCGGCGGCGACGACGTTCTGATGTTCCTCGACGAAACCGGCATCCTTCTGACAGCCGGCGAGCAGAATTTCGCGATAGCGGCTCCGATGCACAGCGGCATCACGCTCATCGGCGGAGAGCTTCTCCCCCGTTTCGCGAAATACATTCTCGACAAGTATCCCGCTCTGGATCCGGAACGCGTATGGGTTACCGGCTATTCGATGGGCGGCTGGGCCACCTATCACTGCATCTCCCACCATCCCGAAGTCTTCGCGGCCGCGTGCCCGATGGCGATGCCGCTGCGCGACCTGCCCGATACCGCCGCTGCGCTCTACGAGAAATATGATCTCCCGGCGATGATCATCACCTCGACCTACGACTTCGCGGCCTGGGACGCCGAGAACAACCACCTCAACGAAGGCGGACGCGACTTCCTCCAGACCTACTGCAAGTTCAACGGAATCGATCCGGTTGAGGAATTTGACTATGTCAAATATCCCGTCATCGGCCGTCCGTTCGATTCGCTCCAGATCACGACCAATGGCGGCGAATGGCGCAACGCCGAATGGCTCATCAGAAACAGCAAGGGCGTTCCGATGATCGGCATGAACGTCACCGAATACCTGATGCACTCCCTCTGGCCGGGCTACGGCGATATCGCCTACAACTTCTTCAAGCACTACCGCCGCGATCAGAAAACCTCGGAGATCATCTATACTGAATAATCTCCCGGATACGCGAAAAGCTGCCGCACCATCACGGTACGGCAGCTTTTTTGTGTCATAGAATCAGAATCAGTTCTCGGCTTTCCGGCGCCACGCGGCCATGAGCACCGCCAGCGCGGCGAGAGAGAGAAAGAACACCGCGCTCCAGAGAGACACCTCCGCGGTGTCACCGGTATCCGGCATATCCTCCTGTGACGTCTCCGGAGCCTGGGACGCAGAGGATTCCGGCGTCATCCCGGAAGACGAATCGGAAGATTCCGCGGAGGGTTCCTCCGCGGAAGCCGCGTCGGAGACCTGTGAGGATTCCTCTGATGGTTCTTCGGATGAATCCGGGGCGGATTCTCCGGAACTTTCCTCCGAAGACTCTTCGGACGGCTCTTCGGAAGATTCCTCCGAAGACATTTCGGACGATTCCTGAGTTCCCGCCGGCTCTTCCGAAACGGTCAGGGTTCCGGTCGCCTCACCGTCCTCAAACAGGACGGAAAGCGTATGTGTCCCGGCGGAAAGCGTATCGAGATAATCCGGTTTCAGAGTAATGACCGTAGATCCCTCGGACGCGCCAAACGACGTATCGGACAGATTCTGTCCGTCGACGCTGACGCCTCTCAGCTTTGAAAGCTCGGCGTCAATCCGGAAGGAAAGACCCTCTTCGCCGCCTCGCAGCCACTGAGCTTCGCCGTCTCCGGATGCCCCGCCGAGGACTTCCGTCACTTCGTACTGTTTTTTCTCCGGGGACCAGCCGGCGTAGAAAACGATCGATTCGTTGAGACCCGTTACCGGAAACTCCTCGCTGTCCCCGGAAAACGGCACCGTGCACTGCTCATCAAGGAAATATCCGGTGAACTTCTTATCCGGGTCCGTATTCTTCGGCTCCGGAAGGAGAATCTCTTCTTCCATAAACGGAAATCCTCCGGAAAACGGATATCCTCTGGCGCCGGAAAGATCCAGCACCGCAGCCCCGTCCTCATAAAAGCCGCCGTTGGCGTTGGCCTGAGCGCTGCCGACCGCCCTGCGCCACTTCGCGTAGAGCGTCATATCCCCCTGCGGCCGTATTTCCAGAGCTTCGCCGTCCTGCGAGCGGGTGTGCAGAGTCTGCGTCAGTTCCGCGTCCGTGCACCAGCACGCGAGAAAGCGCTCGAAGTTTTCGTTCCAGTACATCAAAACGGTTCCCAGCGTGTCTCCCGGGAATACTTTCTGCGTGACAAAGCGTTCTCCCGTGCAGAATTTCTCATCTTCGCCCGCGTCATAGGTAACGAGATAGCACTGCGCGTATCCGGCGTAGAGATGCATCTCCCGCTCCGCCTTGACGGGCGCTGAGTCATCGACCGGATCGCTGCAGGCCTCATCGTAATACCAGCCGACAAACGAAAGATGATCATCGTCATGAGACGGGATATATCCGAGAGTGATCTCATCCCCCGGGGCGTACGTCTGCTCAAAGCTTGCGCCGCCTCTTACTGTTTTTTCCGTATCGCTGTCGTACTGCGTAAAGTATCCCCCGTTGGCGTCATATACCACCGTATAACCGGGATCCTCCTGCGCAAGCACCGTAACGCCGGCGGCGGACAGGAAAACCGCCGCGCAGAGCAGAACGGCCAGAAACCTTCCGAAGCCGTTCCTCCGGGTTACTTTCATAGTTTATATCCTCCTTAAAAGGCAGACGCATCCGTCTGCCCGATGTGAATTCTTTTTTGCTGCCGAAACTGCGCTCTAAACACCCGTTCAGAGACACTTCTCTATATTATATCTGTAAAAATGTATCTGTCAACCCCTGATTTCGCGAGGCCTGTTCACGATTAATATACAAAAAAAGAGGCGGCTGAAACTTCTTCAGCCGCTGTTATGGATCATCCGTGTTGGTTTTCAGATCTGTTTTCTGAGATATCCGGTCACGTCCGAGAGCGATTCGAACACCGCTTCGCAAAGCGAGCGCATCTCCTCTGTCGCCGGAAGAAGATCCGGCACCATCAGCGCGCGCAGGCCGGCCGCGCAGGCCGATCGGATCCCGTTGTACGAGTCTTCGATCGCGAACGCGTTTTCGGGCGGTACGCCGAGCGCCCCGCAGGCGTGCAGAAAGATATCCGGAGCCGGTTTGCTGCGCGATACCGCCTCCCCGGTAATGACCTCGTCGAAATACGGCAGAATGCCGGCGTCTCTCAGTTCCGCGAGAACCGTCTCACGGCGGGAGGAGGACGCGAGTCCGATCTTTTTCCCTTCACCTCTGAGATAGGAAAGAATTTCCCGGACGCCGGGTTTCACAGGCAGACGGCCTCCGTCGTTCTTGCTGTGAAAGAGCGCCGACTGTTCCGCGCGGTATTCATCATACGGAAAATCCTCTCCGAACGCCTCTTTGAGGATTTCCATCGTTCTTGCCCTCGTGGTGCCGATGCAGCGCAGATACGGTTCCCGGAAATTCGGGATTCCGTATTTATCGGCGATCATGAGCCAGGACTCGAGGACTTCCCGTTCGGAATCAAAAATCACTCCGTCCATGTCAAAAACAACTGCTTCATAGGATCTGAAAATCATGAATGCTTTTCCGGCCTTTCTTCAAAGTTTCCGTCCCGGCGTCATACGTTCTGAACGGTCCCCGCGAACAGAATCGATCCGTCCCATGCGGTCACCGTAAAGAGGAACGGACGGTCGAGCGTAAAATACAGTTCCTGCGTCATGAGCGCCGCTCCGGACATGGGCATCATGGTAAACGCCGCGCCGGTGACGCCGTCCTCATCGATTGTAACTTTCGCCGCGTGTGTGACGCTGCTCAGGTAAATCCCCTCCGGATGTTCACACAGCGGGGAGAAATCCGCTTTTTCCCGGTCCGCCGCGTCGGTGATTCCGAGTTTCCGGAACGCGCCGAGCAGATCCGTATCCTGCGAGACCTCAAACTTCGGCACTGCGAGATGCACGATCGCGGACTGGGAATCAAAACTTTCAGGATTACAGCAGAACGAGACAATCTCCGGATCCTTTGCGAGATCCTCCAGAGAGACGTTTTCCTTCGGAAGGAAGAAATTCATGCTCCCGCTGTCCGTCAGATGCAGGACGGCGGCGGTGAAGTTCTCCCCTTCATACACACTGGAAATCGAGTTTCTGTGCATCATCGGAACCTGCCGGTCACCCCGGGTTCCGTGGAACGTCTCACGCTTCGTGTTTTCGGAAGAGAACTCGTCCGCCCACGCGGCCTTGTAGTAGATCGTGGAAACCAGACCGAGCACCGTTTCCGGGTCAAACGACAGCTGCTGCGCCGCGTCCGTGAGCAGTCCTCTGGTCTGTTCGTCCGTCCAGGTCCTCAGCTGTTCATTGAAATTTTCGGATCCCATCTCACCGGAGAACGACGAGGTGTAATACCAGTCGGCGAGATTTCGGAGCGTCTCCTCACGGTATTCGGAATCATCCCTGAGCCAGACGGAATTCGCGGGAATGCTCTTGAGAACCGGCGTATCCGCGCAGTTCGCTTCCCAGAGCGTCCGGCTGCGTTGCCGCAGATCTGTGAGGCTGTCCGCCTCAAGCACGGACAGAATCTGGGAACGGGTTTCCCCCTCGGTAATCTCCGCGAGCATGGAAGCTGCGAAATAGAGATTGAGCGGTGAGCATACCGTGTTTTCGTCATCCTCCGAACCGAGTATGACCGGCAGGATCGCTTTGTAGTACCGGCTCATCGGTTCGAGCTCCCCGCGCGAAACCTCGATCTTCTCCCGCAGATCCTGCCACCACCGGGTGTATTCCTCGCTCATGACGAAATCCTGAGCGCTGACTCCTTCTCCCGCGGCAGCCGGGTAAACCGCCTCAACGGCGGCCGGCGCAGCGGCGTGCGGCATGCCGGAAGACTCCTGCGAAGGTTCCGGTTCCGAAACTGTCTGTGAACTCTGAGCGCTCTGTGTACCCTGCGGATCTGAGGCTTGCGGACCCGCCGGCTGAGCGCAGCCGGACAGCAGCATGACAAGCGTCAGGAACAGGGCTGATATTTTGATGATTCTCATCTTCTGATTCCTCCCGAAAACGGTTTTCTGTCTGTTGAGACCGGATTGCTTTCGGAATATTACGTTTTCCTTTTCCCTTCGAAAAGGGGACGCAGCGGCAGACGGTCGGCAAACTCGAAATGTTTCTCGAGAAAAACGCTGACACGGGAAATAAGGAACCCGTTTAAAAGCGCGCAGATCAGCGTTCCGATATTGACGCCGACGAAGTTTCCGAACCCGAAGAAGGTGAAGGAAAGGATGACCGCGCAGAGACAGCTGATCAGGTCGTAGGCTGTCTTGACTTTTCCCAGAGAAAGACCGTATCGGTCGGAAATCTCCTTGACCAGAAGCTCGTAGACCTCCGGCGCGATGTACGTGTGAAAGACCAGCGCCACGCCGACGGCGCAGATCAGAAGGCCGAGAATGAAATACACGATCCGTACCAAAATCGGGCCTGCGGGCAGAAACCTCAGCAGGGCGACAAATCCGTCCAGAATCAGGCCGTAAAGCACGGCGGTCACGAACGAGAACAGATATCCCCTTTTGAAACGCCGGACAATCAGGATCATCAGAATCAGCAGCGCTCCCTGCAGGAGATATTCCGAGACGCCGAAGGAATACCAGGGAAAAACCTGCGACAGCTTCAGATGAAGGATATACGCGGGAGCGACAACCATCGACATTCCGAAATCCGCACGCTGCATCAGCGCGGAGGAAAGCGCGATCAGCGCGATCCCGAGCAGATACGCGAGCTCACTGGAAAACCGTTTCTTCATCGTTGCGTCACTGCCTTTCTGTCCTTTGAATACCCCGTAATTATACCACAAAGCCCGCGGAAATAAAAGCGCCGGTTTTTCTGCCGGATGTCCGT
>ONSY01000058.1 GCA_900320605.1 uncultured Eubacteriales bacterium
ATGAGCACCGTGATGTAGCTTTTGTTTCTGAGCTTCAGGCTGACCTTCGCGACCACCCAGCCGAGCAGGCAGGAAAGGATCAGCACGAGGAACGTCACGATGAAAAACAGAAGGACGCAGCAGATGACGTTGGAGACGGTCGCGCCGGCGGTCACC
The DNA here is from genome assembly GCA_900320605.1 of uncultured Eubacteriales bacterium. Classification (GTDB taxonomy): domain Bacteria; phylum Bacillota; class Clostridia; order Oscillospirales; family Acutalibacteraceae; genus RUG612. The sequence goes on from ONSY01000058.1 coordinate 157, forward strand.
CACCACACGATCATCATCGGGAGCAGAACCGCCGCGGAATACATCGTGCCGAGCAGATACACGTTGATCAGCCTCGAGAGAATGATCGTGCGCACGGGGATCGGCATCGACAGAAGCAGGTCGTTGTCCTTCGGCAGGTAAAGGCCGGAGAACGTGTTGAACACGCTGCCGAACGTACCGAACGCGATCGCGAGCAGGCTCAGCAGGAGAAAATAGAGCCACCCCATTCCCGCCGCTTCAAGACCCGGGCAGAGGCTCAGCGCGAGGAACGTGAACATTCCTCCGAGGACGCCCGCGAGCAGCAGGAAAAAGAGCAGGAAGAGAAGAAGGATGGCGCCTTTCGAGCGCATCTGATTCTTCTTCGGATTGAAGAAATAGCTGCGGAACACCTCCGTCAGCTGCTTTTTAACGAGTACTCTGAGCAATTATTCCGCCTCCAGTTCCAGGAAGACTTCCTCGAGGCTCTCATCGCCGCGGACCTCCTCCATCGTCCCCGAGCGGATCAGTTTTCCCTGCTTGATGATCGCGATCTTGTCGCAGAGCTTCTCCGCGACCTCCAGCACATGGGTGGAGAAGAAGATCGCGCCTCCCTGACGGCAGTGTTCGCGCATCATTTCCTTGAGCTGGAACGACGCCTTCGGATCCAGCCCGACAAACGGCTCGTCCATGATGATCAGTTTCGGCGCGTGAATCCATGCCGAGATGATGGCGAGCTTCTGCTTCATGCCGTGCGAGTACGCGGAAACCGGCTGGGCGAGATCCTGCGTCAGTTCCATCAGATCCGCGTATTTCCGGATTTTCTCCTGACGCTCCGCGGAGGAGACGCCGAACACGTCGGCGATGAAATTCAGATACCGGATCCCGCTCATGAACTCGTACAGATCGGGATTGTCGGGAATGTAAGCGAGGATGCTCTTGCATCTGAGCGGATCGTCCCGCACGGAGATCCCGTCGATCCGGATTTCCCCCTCGTCAAAATTCAGAATGCCGGCCACGCTTTTGAGCGTGGTTGTCTTTCCGGCGCCGTTGTGGCCGATAAAGCCGAAGATCTCCCCGCGCCCGATGTGCAGCGTCAGATCGTCGACCGCCTTTTTTTCGCCGTAGGTCTTGGTAAGATGTTCGATTTGAAGCATAATGTTTTCTCTCCGGTTTTTTTACTGAATTTCCGGCCGCAGCCGGACTTTTTCCATTCTATCACACTTTTTCCCCGGTGAACAGGCCCTCCGGTGCCTGCCGGATCGGGAAATACACGGTGTACGCCTCGTATCCGATCTCCCTTACGGGAACGAAGCGCACCGATGTTTCCTGTCCCGTTGTCCGGAAGGTGTCGTGCCACGATCCCCATTCGCGCTCGCCGTCGTGCGCGAGCACGCTGCCGGGACGCTCTGCGGGTACGCGGATCTCTCTCTCCGCGTCGGTCAGGCCCGCGAGGACCTCCGGGCCGTAGGTGAACGCCGCGCGGGTTTCGTCTCCCGCGAGCGGCTCGAGACGGATTTCCTTTCTCATCAGAAGCCCGACCGTGTCACCGTCTTCCCATTCTCTCTCGAGGGTCAGGAAGCTTCCGCCGAACATTCCCGCCCCGGCGCTGTCACGGCGCGCCGAAGGCTGCGCCGCAAGCCCGTTTACCGTAAGGACCGGCTCCCCGCATACCCAGGACGGCACGCGCAGCGTCAGTTTCAGCCGCGCGGGAGCGCCGTCTCCCGTGCGGATCATCAGATAGATCATTTTCACGTCCGGATGGCCCGGCACTTCGCTCGTGACGCCGCTGATGCTCTGCCGTTCGGGCGAGGCGGAAGAAAGATGGAAACTGCCGGACAGACGGTCTTCCCGCTGCACGAGCGTGAACCTGCGTCCTTCGGCGGAAAACTCCGCCTGCGAGTCAAAGTACTGGCAGACAAACAGCTCGTTTTCCTCCTGATAGTAGAGGTTCCGGTTCAGCGCCGCGTTCGCCTGCACCACGGTTCCGTGGCAGCAGAAGAAGTCCTGCGTCTCGGACGCCCAGCCCTTGCGCGCGCCGGCGCGCAGCGGCAGGAAATACGTCAGAAGTCCCCGGGAGGGATGTCCGTCGTCGAGGCCGTGGCCGAGGCTGCTTTCCCAGTAGGCCTGCGCCATCACGCCGTTGTAGAGATTCCGTTCGATATAGTCCGCGTAGACGGGATCCTTCGTCCAGCGCAGCAGGAAGCCCGCGAGGCGCATCATGTTGTAGACCGTGCAGTGCTCCTGGTTGCGGTCGCCGAGGCGCGCGGACAGATTCTGTTTCGGCGTCCAGATTTCGCCGAACGTCTGCCCGCCGGTCGCGTAGGCTCCGCGGTCCGTCACGGCGCATTTCCAGTAGGCCTCAACGATTTCGCGCCAGCGCTCCTCCCCGGTCGCCTCATAGGCCGCGGCGCAGCCGATCACCTCGGGGATCGTGGTGTTCGCGTGCATGTTCGTGAGAGGATCCTCCCCCGCGAGCAGGCGGTCGAAAAGCCGCCCGCGCCGGTAGCGGGAGAGCAGCGTGCGGTATTTCTCCGTCTTCGATCCGGGAAGGTCCGCGTGTTTCTCCCTTTCCCGGAAAATTCCGAGCAGAAGCGCCCAGATTTCCAGCATGCCGCCGGTCTCAAAATCCAGCACGTCATCGAACTGCTCCCGGGTAAAGCCGCCGCTGTAGCGCAGGAACCAGTCCGCGAAACGGTCCGCGATCCCGAGCGCCTGCTCATTGCCGGCGTACCGGTACATGTCGACCAGTCCCATGAACGTCTTGTGCACGGTATAGTGCGGAGCCCAGACCTGCTTTCCGGATCCGATAAAGCGGAAGTATTTTTCCGGTATCGACGCCGCCCACTCGCCGCCGTTGTCTCTCTGGCACAGCGCGAGCTCCGCGACGATCGCGTCCGCTTTCGCCTTCAGCTCCATATCCCCCGTCTCATGAAAGCGCATGGCCGCCGCCGAGAGCCAGTGACCGAGGAAATGGCCGCGCAGCTGGCAGGTGGGAAATTCCCATCCGCCGTGGATATTCTGCGGAAGAGCGCCGAAGTTCTCCGTGGGGCGCGCCGCTTCCAGACGGTAGTTCAGAAGCAGATTGTCGCTTGAAAGGCGCATCAGGTAATCCCGGTTCGCGTTCTCCCGGCGACGCAGCTCACCATCCGCGAGCGTTACCGATGTTCCGTACAGTTCCTTCATGGCTTTCCTTCCTTTCCGTCCCGCGCTTCCCGCGCGGGACCGCCGTTTTTCTCCTTTTCATCCTGTTTTCCCGCCGCCTGTTCCATCGCGGCGTACGGAAACCCGAGCTGACTCAGAAAATCAACTCGCGCCTCCTCCATCCACCGGATATAGTTCGCGTGACGGGCGACGCCCATCATGTCCGTTTCGTAGTACTGCACCTTATGCAGATAGGGCTTCATTCCGTTTTTTCCCTTTTTACTCAGTTTTTCGCGGACGCGTCCTCCCGCCTCAGCGCTTCGCGCAGATAGTCAAAAAGCTCCGCGCGCGCGTGCGGAATATCGTCGCAGTAGATGCTGATTCCCTCACGCACGTCGGCGCCGGGAATCAGATCCCGGACCGCCCGGACGCTCGAGCCGAAACCGCGGCTGCCCTGCGTCGCGATCAGGAAGACCGTTTTTCCGGAAAAGTCCGCGCTCTCAAGGAAAGAAGCCACCGGCATGGGGATGGTGTTCCACCACAGCGGATAGATCAGAATGATCTCATCATATCCGGAAATATCGATCTGCTCAACCGCGGGACGCGCGTCCTCCCGAAGCTCGCGCTGGGCGTCGGCAACCGTCCCGGAATAAGAGGAGGGGTACTTTTCTCCGGTCAGGCGGATCGGCCGGACCTCATTTTCAAGAATATCGCGCGTCATGTCCGCGAGCAGTTCGCAGCTGCCCGTGAGCCTGCCGTCCGCGAGCAGAAGCGAAGCGCCGGAGACGGCGTCCACGTCCTGCGCGAAGTCCGTGTTTCCCAGCCGCGTAAAATATACCGTCAGAGGCTTTTTCCCCGCAAGGGCAAGCTTTTCTCCGGAAACGGCCTGCGCGTATCCGATCTCCACCTTTCTGAAATGCCGGTTGAGATACGGCACCAGGAACGCGCCCGCCGCGACGCTCAGGGCGGTCAGCAGAAGAACCGCGGCGGTCACGCGCCGCTTGTGCTCGCTGCGCCTGCGGATCGAAAGGCCCGCGTGCAGAACGCTCAGCGCCAGAACCGCGGTGGCCAGATACCGGTGCAGGTCCGCGCTGCCGAAAATCAGGATCTCCGGGAAAAGCACTCTCGAGACGTCCATCGCGGAAACCATCAGGGCGAGCACGCAGAGAAGCAGCAGAACCGTCACGGCTTCAAAGAGGATCATTCCGGGCGCGCGGTTGTTCCGAAGGTTTCTCAGCGCCCCGGCGATCCATTTCCGCTTGAGGATCATATGTGCAAGGAGACACGCGAAGAAGACAATGCCCAGCCACTCATGCACGATGTTTCCCGTAAACACGAAGAGCATCTGAAGCACAAGGCACAGGAACATCACACAGTCGGTGACGATCCCCGCAAGTTTCGTTTTCGAGATTCGTTTTTTCCGCATTCTCTTCCTCCCCCCCCGGCGCTCCGGCGCCGGTTTTGTTTTTTCCGGTTTCATTATATCATCCCGCGCCCCCCGGTTCAACCGGAACCGGCGGCAAATTGATCCGAAAGACACGAAACGCCTCCGGGCCGTCGGGCCGGAGGCGTTCTCTTCGCGCCGTACGCCCGCGACGCGGCGGGCCAGCGGTTATGATCTGCGCAGTTTCAGCCGTTCCACGGCGTCCTCGCGCATTTTGTATTTCAGAATCTTTCCGGCGGCATTCATCGGGAACTCGTCCACGAACTCAATGTACCGGGGAACCTTGTGGCGGGCGATCGAAGCCATGATGAATCTGCGCATCTCCTCTTCCGTGACGCTCTCGCCCGGGTTCATGATGATGCACGCCATCGCTTCCTCGCCGTACTTCTCGTCCGGCACGCCGATGACCTGAACGTCCTGAACTTTCGGATGCGTCAGGATGAACTCCTCGATCTCCTTCGGGTAGATATTCTCGCCGCCGCGGATGATCATGTCCTTGATTCTTCCCGTGACGCGGTAGTTTCCGCGTTCGTCGCGGCAGACGAGGTCTCCGGAATGGAGCCATCCGTCCGAATCGATCGTCTCGCGGGTCGCGTCGGGCATCTTGTAGTATCCCTTCATCTGGTTGTATCCGCGCGAGCAGAACTCCCCGTTGACGCCGTCCGGGACTTCCTCTCCGGTCTCCGGATCGACGACCTTGCACTGGACGTGCGGGAAGTCGTATCCGACCGTCTCGGTGCGCACGTCGAGCGGATCGGTCCACGCGGACATCGTGCTTCCGGGCGCGGTTTCCGTCTGTCCGTAGACGCTGACGATTCCGGTCATGTGCATCTCATCCTCCTGCGCGGCGCGGCGCATCAGCTCCGGCGGGCAGCCGGATCCGGCCATGATGCCGGTACGCATGTGGGAGAAGTCGGTCTTGCGGTAGTCCTCGTGGTTGAACATCGCGATGAACATCGTCGGAACGCCGTTGAAGCACGTGATCTTTTCCTGGTTGATGCACGCGAGCGAGGATTTCGCGGAGAAATACGGCATCGGGCACATGGTGGCGCCGTGCGTCATGGAAGCCGTCATGCTCAGCGTCATTCCGAAGCAGTGGAACATCGGAACCTGGATCATCATCCGGTCCGCCGTGGAGAGACCCATGCGGTCGCCGATGCATTTTCCGTTGTTGACGACGTTGTAATGGGTCAGCATGACGCCCTTGGGGAATCCGGTCGTTCCGGAGGTGTACTGCATGTCGCAGACGTCGTCGGGCTTGACCTGGGCGGCCAGGCGGGCGGTCTCCTCCGGAGGCACCATCGAGGCGCGCTCCATCGCTTCCTGGAAGGTAAGGCATCCCGGCTGACGGAAATCGACCGTGATGACGTTGCGCAAAAACGGGAGACGGCGGCAGTGCAGCGGTTCTCCGGGCTTTGAGGAGGCGATTTCCGGGCAGAGCTCGTTGATGATCGCCTGATAGTCCGAGTCGAGCGCGCTCTGGATCATGACGAGGGTGTGCGTGTCGCTCTGGCGCAGCAGGTACTCCGCCTCGTGAATCTTGTAGGCGGTGTTCATCGTGACCAGGACCGCGCCGATGCGGCAGCAGGCCCAGAACGTGATGAACCACGCCGGGACGTTGGTGCACCAGACGGTGACCTTGCTGCCCGGCTTTACCCCCAGGCTTACCAGGGCGCGCGCGAACCGGTCCGCGTCCTCGCGGAACTCCGCGTACGTGCGGGTATAGTCGAGGGTGGTGTATTTGAAGCAGTACTGATCCGGAAACTCCTCGGCCACGCGGTCGAGCATCTGGAAGAACGTCAGGTTGACAAGCTCGTCCTTTTTCCAGATATACTGTCCGGATCCGTCGTGATTGTAGTAGAGAACCGGCTTGCGGCCGCGCGTGTTCTCAAAGCGGCTCATGTAGTTGACAAAATGCGGGAAGATGACTTCCCAGTCCGTCAGATCCTCCATCCAGTCCGGTTTCCACTCGAGGGAGATAAATCCGTCGTAGTCGATGGAGCCGAGCGCGCGCATGAGATCCTCCGTGGGGAACGTTCCCTCGCCGATCAGCTCGTATTCCCCCGCGTCTCCGCTGTCGCGCAGATGAACGTGCTTGACGTAGGCGCCGAGATTCGTGATCGAGACGCCGGGCCTCTCTCCCGCGTCGCGGTAGGTATGATGCACGTCCCACAGCACGGCGATCTGATCGCAGGCGAAGTGGTCGAGCAGTTTGCGCAGGCGCTCCGTATCGGAAAAGACGCCGCTCGTCTTGACGAGGAGCGTCACGCCGTGCTCCTGCGCGTCCGGGAGCAGAAGCTCCAGGCTTTCCTTGATGCGTTCGCGGTCGTCCGAGGCCGCGAACGCGGAGACGTACGGCGTGTGCAGATCCTCCGCGAGGCGGATCAGGTTCCTGAGCGTTTCAAGAGACTCGCCGCCGCGCTCGGAAAGATCGCAGGAACTGTCAAGGCACGGGATGGAAAGGCCCCTGCCGCGAAGGTCGCGGACCGTCGCCGCGGCGGTGTAGCTGTGGAACGGGCCGCCGCGTCCGGTCAGTTCCGGGGTTTTGAAGATATTGTAGATCTCGATCCCGGAGAATTCCATCTCCTGCGCGGCGTCCGTGATCTGCGGCCAGGTCATTTTTCCCCAGCCGCGGGTGGAAAAGGAAAGCTTCATTCCGTCTCACCCTCCTCGTATACGATCTTGTTGACGGCGCTGACGTAGGCGTTGATCGCCGCGCCGATGATATCGGTGGATATTCCGCGTCCCGCGTAGACCTTCCCGCCAAAACGCAGACGTACGACCGTTTCGCCCATCGCCTCACGTCCTTCGGTGACCGCCTGGATCTGGAAATCGTCCAGTTCGTAGTGGCAGCCGACGATCTGCTCGATCGCGAGAAAACTCGCGTCGATCGGGCCGTCTCCGATCGCGAGGCCGTCCAGAACCTGCTCGCCTCTGCGCATGCGGATATGGCTCGTGGCCGTAATGGCGCTGCCGGCGTTGATCACATAGTTCTCGATGCGGTAGGTCGGCGGAACCTGCAGCGCGGAACTCGCGACGATCGCGTCGAGCTCCTTCGCGCTGACGGTATCCTTTTTCGAGGCGATTCTCGTAAACGCCTCGTACACTTTCGGCCGGTCCTCCTCGCTGATCTCATAGCCCAGCTTCTCGGCGGCCTTCAGAACGGCGCTGATATCGTCGTGAGCGGTCAGTTCCAGCTCCTCGCGCTCCTCGCGCACGCCGCTGTCGAACGGGCTGAACTTGCTCCGGTGCGTTTCGCAGATCCGGCGGATCTGCGCGGCCGTGCGGCGCAGCTCGGTGGTCCGGGCTCTGCAGCCCACGCCGTACTCCCCGCCCTTGAGGTCGAGGATATGAAGCAGTTTCTCCAGCGACGCGGTGGAATCCCCGCTCGACGCCACCTTGACTTCCCCGGCTCCCGCACGCACGGCCGCCATCGCGGAGGCGTCCGCGATATACAGCTCGTTCGAACACAGAACTCCGAGACGCACCCCTTCAGGAAGATAGGCGCGGATATTCGCGATGGACGCGTAGAACTCATCCGGAAGCAGAGTGCCCGCCGTGTCGCACACCGTGACGACCGACGCGCCGCATTCCACGGCTCTGAGAAGAACGGAGCGCAGATACTCCGGCTCGCTTCTGCCGGCGTCCTCCGCGACGAACTCGATTTCGGCCGGATAGGCTCTGCAGGCGCTGACCGTCTGTGCGATCTTCTCCAGCATGGCGGCCGGCTTCGTGTGGCAGAGATATTCCATCTGGACTGTGCTGACCGGCGCCACGACCTGAAGCCGCGGACGCGCCGCCTCCTTCAGGGCGTTCCAGGTAATCTCCAGCGAGTCCGCTTCGGAAAGCGACAGCGGAACCGCGATGGCGCTGTCCGTCACGGCGGCCGCGATCGATTTGATCAGCAGGCTGTCGGTACGGCGGTTGGCGATGGGTGCGGTCTCAATGACGTCCACGCAGAGCCGGTCCAGAAGCTTCGCGAGCTCGATCTTCTCGCGGAACGACAGGATGAATCCGTCTTCCGACATGGGCTGTTTCATGGTTACGTCGCTGATCCAGATGTTTTTCATGAGAATGTTCCTTCCTTTACGTGGAATAAAAAAAGTCCCCGAGGCCGAAAGGCCTCAGGGACGAACTTGGTCCGTGGTACCACCCTGATTACCGCTCTGAAAAAACGGTCGCTCTTTTCGGGATTCTTTCAAATCCTCAGCCATGATAACGGGGCTGCCGTCGTTTCTTACTGCCGTTCGGAAACGATGCTCCGGAATGAGACTGCCTGCTGTTCCTCCCGCCGGCTCACACCTCCCGCCGGCTCTCTTCGCTTTCGGATACAGCGCATAATTCCATCAGCGCATTTATGATATTGAAATTACGATATCATATCCTTCTGTGCTTGTCAAGAGGTTTTTTTGGGCTCCGCTTGTGCACCCGAGCAATTCGTGGTACAATGAGAAAAAGGCATTATTTCTGAAAACGCAATTCTTGAAAACCGGAGGGAAATAGAATGTCATATCTTCTGGACGGAAAACGGATCGTGATGGGCACCTGCTACTACCCCGAACACTGGGACCGCGGTCTCTGGCGCGAAGACCTTCGCCGGATGAAGGAAGCCGGGATCGAGGTCATCCGCATCGCCGAGTTCGCGTGGAACAAGACGGAAATCCGCGAGGGGGTCTTTGATTTTGGCTTCTTCGACGGATTCCTCGACCTGTGCGAGGAAGAGGACATGAAGGTCATCTTCTGCACCCCCACCGCGACGCCGCCCGCGTGGATGTCAGAAAAGTATCCGGAGATTCTCAACGCGGACCGGGACGGGGTTCTCTACCGGCACGGCATGAGACGGCACTACAATTACAACTCCCCCGTCTACCGCGGCTTCTCGCGCCGCATCACGGAAAAGCTTGCGCAGCACTATGCCGCGCGCAGCTGCATCATCGGATGGCAGCTGGACAACGAGCTCAACTGCGAAACCGAATGGTTCTATTCCGAATCCGACACGGCCGCCTTCCGGGAATTTCTCCGGAACAAATACGGTTCAGCGGACGCGCTCAACGAAGCCTGGGGAACGGTTTTCTGGAACCAGACCTATCTGGATTTTTCGGAAATCCATGTTCCGCGGAAAACGATCCACGACGCCCCGAATCCGCACCTGATGCTCGACTATATGCGCTTTATTTCCGAAAGCGCCCGCTCGTTCGCGAAGGAGCAGGCGGACATCCTGCGCCGGTATCTCAAACCGGGCGATTTCATCACGACCAACGGGATTTTCGCGAATCTCGACTATAAGGCGCTTACCGAGGAGAGCCTCGACTTTCTCTGCTACGACAGCTATCCGGATTTCGCCTACACGATGGACTCCGACCAGTCGGATCCGGATTCCCTTCTCGACCGCCAGTGGAGCCGCAACCTGACCGAGGTGCGCGCGTCCAGCCCCGCGTTCGGCATCATGGAGCAGCAGAGCGGCGGCAACGGATGGACGACGCGCATGGAGGCGCCGACGCCCCGCCCCGGACAGCTGAGGCTCTGGACCATGCAGTCCGTCGCACACGGTGCGGACTTTGTCAGCTACTTCCGCTGGCGCACCGCGACGATGGGAACCGAAATCTACTGGCACGGAATTTTAGACTATTCGGGAAGAGAAAACCGGAGAATCCGGGAAGTGCGCGGCGTCGCGCAGGATTTCGCGAAGCTCTCGCCCGTCGCCGGCGCTCTCTACAAGGCCGACGCCGCCGTGCTCAAAGATTATGACAATGTGTTCGACGCCTCGATGGACGTGTTCCACAAACGGGTGGAGACACAGAGTGCCCAGGCGCTGTTCTGCGCCGCCCAGAAAACGCATACGCCGCTCGATTACCTCTATCTGGATCACGCGCGGCTTTCCGATCTGCTCCGGTACAAAGTGCTCTTCTATCCGCACGCCGTCATCCTGACGCCTTCGCGGACGGAGCTTCTCAAAGCATATGTGCAGGCGGGCGGAATCCTGGTCTTCGCGTGCCGCACCGGGTACAAGGATCTGACCGGGAAATGCGTCACGGAGAAACTGCCCGGACTCGCGGCAGCGCTGAGCGGAACCGACGTCACCGAATATTCCTTCATCGGCCCGGACGCCGACCCCGTCTTCGTGAACTGGGACGGGACCCGGTTCCCCGCCGCGGTTTTCGCGGATCTTCTCTCCCCCCTTCCCAACGGCCGGATGGAGGGTACGTACGAAGGCGAATACTTCTCGGGAGAAGGCGCGCTGGTCTCAAGCGAAACGGGCAGCGGAAAAGTCTACTACTACGGCTCGGCGTTCTCCGAGCAGGCCGCCCGGGTATTCCTCGAGAAGCTCGGCGCCGCGGATCCCCTGCGCGATACCCTGACGCTGCCGCAGGAAGTGGAGCTCGCCGTAAGAGAGAAGGACGGAAAACGGTACGCGTTCCTTCTCAACTACGCAAAGCATGAGGCGGAGCTTGTGTTCCGCCGTCCCTGCCGGGATCTTCTCTCGGGAGAGCTTCTCTCCGGAAAGACCGTTCTTCCCGCGTTCGGCGTATTCGTCGCCGAACTGTAAGCGCACCGCAACCGAATCACGGTTATTTCAAATAGCGGGGGCATCCCCGCACAGAATGACGGAGGAATTCTGATATGAATCTCGCAGACTGGAAATGGCTCAACCAGAGCGCGGCAATCGAAATGAACGGGGAAATCGCGATCACCGCCCCGCCGCACACGGACTGGTTCAACAACCCGATCCCGGAGAACGGGGCGCTGTCCGCGCCGGTCGCGAACGCGCCGTTCCTGTATACGGAAGTTCCCGGCGACTTCGTTTTCCGCGCGAAAGTCCGCCCGAATCACAGATATACCTATGACGCGTGCGCGCTGATGGTGATCCGGGACGAGAACGTGTGGGCAAAGGCCGCTTTCGAAAAATCCGATTTCGGCACCACGGCCGCTGTCTGCGTTGTGACGGACGGAGTCTCGGACGACGCGAACGGCTGCAACATCGAGAGCGACACGCTCTGGCTGCAGATCGCGCGCAGCGGCGACGTCTTCTGCGTTCACTACTCGCTCGACGGAGAGCACTTCTATATGGTCCGCCTGTTTTCCCTCAATGCCGGCGCGTGCGTCAAGGTCGGCCTGGAGGCGCAGAGCCCCGCGGGCGAAGGCGGCATCCGCGTGTTCAGCGACGTGACGCTGGAGCACCGGACCATCTCGAACCTGCGCGCAGGCATGTAGCGCCCGCGATACGGAAAGGTCCTGTATATCAAAAGGAAAGAGCTGCCGCGGCAGCTCTTTTTTTCTTTTTCTAGTCCAGAATTCTGGCCGGGAGCCAGTTGAGATAATCACCGGACGCCAGGCGGTACTCTCTCCCGCGGTATTCTCCGAGGATGCTGTCGCGGAACCGTCTCTCTCCGTGGCAGTGCGCGTAAATCACCTGCTGCGCCCCGTATTCCTCGGCGATATCCGTAAACACGCTGCGCTTTTCAAGGATGCTGGTCGGCGGATAGTGAAGGAACATGATAAACTTTCCGAATCCGGCGGCCTTCGCGCGTTCGAATGAGGTCCTCAGACGCGCGGATTCGCGTCCGACCAGTTTCTCCGCCTGCGCTTTCGCTTCTTCGTCCCAGTCTACGACACGGCCGCGCCGGTCGATCCGGAACGGTCCCTCGAACGTATAGCCCTTCGTTCCCACCAGGGCGTAATCGCGGTAGACCTCATAGCTGTCCTGCAGGAAAGTGAGCCGGGGCTGGTAGATCGCATTGAGCTGCGCGGTCTTCTTCGCGTCCCAGAACATATCGTGGTTTCCGCGGATCAGGATCTTGCGTCCCGGAAGACTGCAGATATACTCAAGATCCTGCTCGCACTGGGCGAGATTCTTTCCCCAGCTGTGATCCCCGATCAGCACCAGGGTGTCTTCCGCCGTGATCATTCTTTCACAGTTTTTCCGGAA
>ONSY01000174.1 GCA_900320605.1 uncultured Eubacteriales bacterium
GCGGTTTATCCCGCGGCGTCGTATATCCGATATTTCGGCGGTGAAAACCTCGTTCTGCTCAACAAGACGAAAACGCCCTACAGCGAATACGCGGCGCTGGAAATCAACGATGATATCGCGGCGATCGTCGCCGGACTGGTAAAAATTCCGGAGGACCAGGACGGCTGAACCGCTGCATGAAAAAAACCAAAAATCATAAAAAGTGGGGAATCGTGCAGGAAAAACAACGAAAAAATTGCCGAAATTCGTTCCTGATTGCGAAAAAAAGCTTGAAATTCTGATTATTCAAGAGTATAATCTTGTTTGTAAAAATCCCTATGAAAGCAGATGTTCCTGATGGTTTACAAATGCAAGAATAAAGACTGCGGATTCCTCTTTTCAAGAGAAGGGGAGGTCTTTCAGTGTCCGGTCTGCGGAAAAACCAACATCCGGCCGGCTTCCCCCGAAGAGGAAGAGGAGTTTTACGAGCTTTTGAAAAAAGATCAGCAACGTCATTAAGATCTGCAGTCCGGGAAACCGTCTGCAGATTCTTTTTTTACCGGTGAGGCGTCATGAGAATTCTGTCAATCCAGATTACATCTGAAATGTCCGGAAGAAGCGTCCGGGAGATTCTGCGCGCGCGGATGAAGGTGTCCGCGGGGGCGGTTTCCCGCGCGAAAAGGCGCGAAGGCGGAATCCGGATCAACGGGGATCCGGTGTTCACGAACGTTTCCGTAAAAGAGGGAGACACTCTCACCATTGAAATTGCGGAAAGGGAGAACGCGGCGAGATTTTCGCCTGCCGACATTCCGCTTGATATCCTGTTTGAGGACGAGGATCTGCTGATCCTCAACAAACCGGCCGGGATGGCGGTGTACGCCGGAACGTCCGGGCAGGGCGGAGCGCTTGCCAACGCGGCGGCCGGATATCTCGGAGAGAACGCGGTGATCCACTTTGTCAGCCGCCTGGACCGCGGTACCAGCGGGATCATTGTCATCGCGAAAAACGCGTATATCCATGAAGCGCTTCGAAAGCAGCAGCATACCGGCGATTTTCATCGGGAGTACCTCGCGATTGCGACTGGTGTTTTTACGGAAAAAAGCGGAATGATTGATCTGCCGATCGAACGCGGGGAAGGAATCCGGAGAATCATCTCCGAAAACGGAAAGGCCGCTCTGACGAAGTATGAGGTGCTGAATGAGCGTGACGGCATTTCCCTGGTCCGGCTTCTGCCGCTTACCGGCAGGACTCATCAGCTGCGCGTCCATCTTTCCTCGGTGGGCCATCCGCTGCTCGGCGACTGGCTCTACGGTGAGGAGACGCCCAAGATCGCGCGGCCGGCGCTTCACAGCGCCCGACTCACGCTCCGTCATCCGGTTACCGGAGAGCAGCTCCGGATCGAATGTCCTCTTCCGGAGGATATGAAACAGTTTTTCCCGGAGGAATAAACATGTATCTGACTTTTTTCCGTTTGGAAGAAAACCTGACAGGTGAATGGTTTGAAACCTTTCTTCGGAAGGTTTCTCCGAAACGCAGGGAGATCTGCCAGCGTCAGAAAGGGGAAACCGCGGCTGCGCTGCGTCTTCTGACGGCAGTCTGGACCCGTGCGTATCTGTCGGCGGCGCTCGGTGTTTCCAACAGGGAACTCCGGTTTGAGAGAACGGCCGATGAAAAACCGTATCTCTGCGGAAACGCCCTGTCCTTTAATTTTTCCCACGCGGGGGAGGCGTTCGCCTTTGCCTGCAGCAGAGAGCCGGTCGGCGTCGACCTCGAAAGGCCGAGAAAAATGCGCCGCGGTCTCATCGAACGCTATTATTCAGGGGCGGAGCGGGCGCTGATCGCTTCGGGAACGGATCCGGTCCTTCTGTGGACGAAGAAGGAATCGATGCTCAAACTACGCGGCGATGGCCTGCGGGGAATTGAATCGGCGGACACCGCAAGCGCGAAGGATGTTTTCTTCGACACACGCCGGGTCGGGGAGTATTATCTGACGGCGGCGTCATTTTCCGACCGTGAGATCACATTTGAAACGCTGTCATTCGAAACGCTCGCGCGGTCGGCGCTTGCACTGGAGGATCTTCCGGAATGAATCATGAAGAGAAGAAAGAATATCAGGTTACCGTCATCCGTTCTTCACGGCGAACCGCCGCGATCGAAGTGACACGGGATCTCCGGGTGATCGCGCGGGTTCCGCGGAGATTCCCGGAGACAGAACTGAAAAGATTCCTCGAAAAGCATCGCGCGTGGATCGAAACGGCGCTGGAGCGTCAGAAAACGCGCGGGCAGCAGAATGCGGGCATCGAGGAAAGGGAAGACGAGCTTCGGCAAAAAGCTCTGGAAATCCTTCCTGGAAAGCTCGCCTTCTATGAAAAGAAGATGGGGCTTAAAGCGAACTCGATGAAAATCACAGGCGCAAAGACACGGTTCGGTTCCTGCAGCTCGAAGGGCGGAATCTGTTTTTCCTGGCGCCTGATGGCATACCCTGACGAGGCGGTAGATTACGTCGTGGTGCACGAGCTTGCGCATCTTCGCGTACTGAATCACAGTGCGGCATTCTACCGCGAAATCGAGAAAATCCTGCCCGATTACCGTGAGCGGATCGCTCTCCTGAAGGGAAAAGCATGAACGGAGTATTGTATTACAGAATAAAAAACGCGGTGCTGAGAATCGAATGCGCCGAAAACGCGGTGAAGAAGATCGAACGCGTCGAAAAGGAGGAGGAGAACCGTCCGAACGGGCTCTGCCTTCTTGCGCAGCGGGAACTTGAGCAATACTTTGCGGGAAAACTGCGCGTTTTCGATCTTCCGGTCAGCCCCGAGGGAACCGCGTTCCAGAAGAAAGTGTGGGAGGCGCTGCGCGCGATCCCCTTCGGTGAGACGAGATCGTACGGCGAAATTGCTGAAGCGGTCGGAGGAAAACGGTTTTCGCGGGCGGTCGGTGCCGCGAACCGGAAAAATCCGATTCTGATTCTGATTCCGTGCCACCGGGTGATCGGAGCGGACGGGTCTCTGACCGGATTCGCGGCGGGTCTTGATTTCAAGGAGGTTCTTCTGAATCTGGAAAAAGGCGTTCTGAAATAAAGATGCCTTATCATCTGAGAATCGGGAAACGGGGTAAGCGGGAACAGCTGCCCCGCTTTTTTTCGCCGCATTTTTCCGGGACTGCGGCTGCGATGCCTCAGCGGTGACGGAAATGGTTACAAAACCCGGGAAAGCGGTTACAGATTACTACAGCTTTGTCATAATACTTCCGTAAGAGAAACAGGTATGATATAATGCGGATGAAGGGAACGAAGAAGAAAAGGCAGAACATCCGAAACGGAGGGAATGCATGTGGAAACGAAAAAGAA
>ONSY01000102.1 GCA_900320605.1 uncultured Eubacteriales bacterium
CTGCGGAAGAAAAGCTCTGAAAAGAGGAATTGCAAAAATGCCGGAATTCGTGTATGCTGATAAAGGAAAAGGAGTGTTGTTCTATGCAGTTTGTTTATGCGGCGATGTGGTTTGTCATGGCTTTCTTTATGATCTTCCGGTTTGGAAAGGAAAATAAGATTTTCTATCTAGCCGGCGGAGTTCTCGTCGTATTCGGAGTGTGGTGGCTGATAGACGCAATCAAGCCCGAATGGCAGATGTTCGGCGGTGTAACGGGGATTGTTTTCCGTGTGGTGATAGTTGCCGCCCTCGCTGCAATCGTTCTTTTCTATCTGAAAATGCGGAAAAACCGGGATGGTGAATAAACCGTCGTTTGTTTTGGACATGGCAGGGTTTATTTATATGTTGACAAAACATATTTCCGTGTATATAATGATGCAGGTGAGCCGTGAGAGACTCTTGCGGCAAATCAGAAAAAACATACTCGTATCTGACACTGAAATCTATTTGAGGTGAAAGGCTGTAGTATCGAAGATGGATCTTTGACATGGCCGCACCTTGGGTGCGGCTTTTTTCGGAGGTTATTATGGAAACGAGAGTAGCGTCAATTTCTATTATCATCGAGGATTACAGTTCTGTTGAAGCGATGAACAGGCTTCTTCATTCGTACGGTGAGTACATCATCGGACGAATGGGGATTCCTTACCGTCAGAAAGGGATCTACATCATCTGCATCGCGATCGATGCGCCGCAGGATGTGATCAGCACGCTTTCCGGCAGGATCGGAAAGCTGCGCGGTGTCAGCGCCAAGACGGCCTATTCGAATATTATCAGCAGATCAGAAGAAAACGAGAAAGGAGAAACATTATGAACAAGAAAATGATTCGCAGTATCGTATGCATGTTGATTGCGGCGCTTCTGCTGTTTGCCGGATGTTCCCAGAGCCCGGCTTCTTCCGAAGAGCCCGCACCTTCTTCACAGGGAAGCGCTCCTTCTTCCGAAGCACAGCCTTCTTCCGAAGCACAGCCCTCTTCTGAAGCACAGCCCTCTTCTGAAGCGCAGCCCTCTTCTGAAGCGCAGCCGTCTTCGGCGGAACCTGAGCCCTCTTCGGAGCCGGAGCCTGCATCTGACCCTGTTTCCGCAGTACAGGTGAATGTCATGGTTTTAAGCGGAACCACCGGTTTCGGAATGGCTTCTCTGATGGATCAGGCGGCGAACGGAAATGCGTCGCTCGCTTACAATTTCAGCGTTGAGACTGACGCGTCCAATGTTACGGCCGCGCTCGTCAACGGAACCGTGGATATTGCCGCGCTGCCGACCAACGCTGCTTCTGCACTTTATAACAAGACGCAGGGCGGAGTACAGCTTCTGGCTCTGAATACGCTCGGCGTACTGTACCTCGTGCAGAACGGCGGCGATTCGGTCGCTTCTTTCGAAGATCTGAAAGGCAAGACCGTTTATGCGCCGGCGCAGAATCCGACCTTCATTTTCAGCTATCTCTGTGAAAAGAACGGCCTGAAAGTCGGCGAGGACGTGATTATCGATAATTCCTATGCACAGCCGGCGGATCTGCGTACCGCACTCGCGAGCGGTGAGGTGGAACTTGCTGTTCTTCCGGAGCCGATGGTTACAATCGCAAAAAGCGCAAGTGAAGACGTAACGGTTGCCATGGATCTGACACAGGAATGGGATCATGTTTCCCCTGTCGGAAGCCTCGTTCAGGGCTGCATTGTCGTCCGCAGTGAATTTGCGAAGGAGCACACGGCAGAGATCAGCGCCTTCCTCAAGGAGTACCAGGCATCGATCGAAGCGCTGCTCGCAGACCCGGCGGGAGTTTCCGTGATGATCGAGAACGCGGGCATCTTTAATAAGGCCGCCGTTGCACAGAAAGCGATTCCGAACTGCAACGTCTGCTTTATTGCAGGTGAAGAGATGAAAGAAAGAATGAACGCCTTCCTCAATATCATGTTCGAGACCGCGCCTCAGTCAATCGGCGGCGCGATTCCGGGAGACGATTTCTATTATATCGAAGGATAACATGAAGGATTTTTGGAAGAAAACAGGAAAAGCGATCTGCGTCCTCCTTTTCTGGATCGGCGTATGGGCGCTGATTTCGTGGCGGGTGAACCGGGAGTTGCTGCTCCCGTCTCCCGGTGCGGTTCTTGTGCGCCTTTTTGAACTCGCGGCGACGCGTATGTTCTGGCGCACACTGTTTTCCTCTCTTTGGAAAATCCTGTTGAGTATCTCCGTGTCGGTATTGATCGGACTTTTCCTGGCGCTTGTGACAAAACGTTTTTCGCTTCTGCGGGCGCTTTTTTCACCGATGCTTTCCATGATCAAATCGACTCCGGTCGCTTCATTTATTATTCTGGCGCTTGTCTGGATGGGCCGGTCATTCGTTCCGGTGTTTATCTGTGCGCTGATGGTGATTCCGATCGTCTGGGAAAACGTCTCGGCCGGGATATCGAATACAGACCGTTTACTGCTTGAGGCGGCGAAGGTATATCGTTTCTCAAGAGGAAAAACTTTTCAGAAAGTATATTTTCCGTCGGTTATGCCGTATTTCCTTTCGGCCTGCCGCTCATCGATGGGCCTTGCGTGGAAGGCGGGCATCGCCGCGGAGGTGCTGACCGTTCCGGAACATTCGATCGGCAAGATGATCTATGAATCTAAGCTTTATCTGGAAACGACAGATCTTTTCGTCTGGACGGTTACCGTGATTCTGCTGAGCTTCCTGCTCGAAAAATCGGCAATGAAGCTGATCGGAATACTCGGCCGGCGCTACAATGCAAACGAGGTGAGCATCAATGCTTGAGTTTGTGAATGTTTCGGCTGCCTACGATGAGAAAACGATTCTCAGAAACGTCAGTTTCCGGCTCGAAAGAGGAGAACACGCGGCATTCATGGGCCCTTCCGGCTGCGGAAAAACAACGCTGCTTTATCTTGCGGCTGGCCTGAAGGCGCCATATAACGGCAGAATACTACGTGACACGGAGAAACTCGCGGCAGTCTTTCAGGAGCCGCGGCTGTTTCCCTGGATGAATGCGCTGGAGAACGTGTCGATTGTTCTCGGGAAAGACAGGGACGCGCAGGAAAAGGCAATAGGCGCGCTGACCCGAGCACGTCTCGGGGCGGAACAGCAGAAATTCCCTTCAGAACTTTCCGGGGGAATGCAGCAGCGGGTTTCGCTTGCGCGCGCTCTGGCTTCGGACGGCGACCTTCTGCTGCTGGACGAACCGATTAAGGGACTCGATGAAACACTTCGGGAGGATATGACGGAATGGATTAAAGAAGCGTCCAGGGGAAAAACGATGCTTCTGATTACCCATGATCCGAAGGATGCCGCCGCGTTGTGTGACTCGCTTTATGAATTCCGTGATCTGAATTTCTTCAGGAAACCTCCGGTCTGACCGGAGGTTTCCTTTCTGAAAAAGCCTGTAAAGCGGTCTTGCAAAACAACGGCTTTTCATTTAAAATAAAGACAGATCAAAAAACTGGAGCGTGATCAAGATGAAAATAGCGCCCTCTGTACTTGCAGCCGATTTTCTCATTCTCGGGGAGCAGCTTCAGAAAGTGGAGGCTGCCGGTGCGGATCTGATCCATCTCGATATTATGGACGGGAATTTCGTACCGAACATTTCTATCGGTTTTCCGGTTGTGGAAAGCATCCGCCGCGGAACGAACCTGCCGCTTGATGTCCATCTGATGATCGAACACCCGCTTCGCTATGCGCAGCGTTTCTGTGACTGCGGGGCCTGGGGGATCACGTTCCATATCGAATGTCTCGACAATATAGACGAAACGATCGAAGCAATCCGCCGCGGAGGAGCGCATCCGGCGCTTTCCCTTCGCCCGTCGACACCGGTTGAAAGCCTGATTCCTTATCTGTCCAAAGTGGATATGGTTCTCGTCATGGCGGTTGAACCGGGTTTCGGCGGCCAGAAATTCATGCCGGAGATGCTGGACAGAATCCGCTGGCTAAAAAAGATGAGACCGGAGCTGACCGTTGAGGTGGACGGCGGAATCAATGTCCGTACCGTTCGCGACTGTGCGGAAGCAGGCGCTGATATCTGCGTTTCCGGTTCAAAGGTTTTCCGTGCGGAAGATATCCGTGCGGCGGTACTGGAGCTTAAGGCGGAATAACTGTGAATCGCTTTCTGAGACGGGAGGCTCTCTGTGCTGCGGGCATCACCGGGTACGGCAGGGCTTTTTCCTTTTCTCCTGTGTTTTTCTTCGGACGAGAAACAAATCTTCTGGAATAGATTCTTCCAGGAAAGAGACGAACGGATCCCGGTTATTGCCGGAAGCCTTTTTAACGAATAAATCAGGTCGTATCGGCATCTGGTTTGAAAAAACGACGGCAATTCATAAGGAAAATCGGATTTTCTATAGATTTTTTCTGAAAAAAATGGTAATATGATTCTACTAAGAAATTAGAGGGAGGTTTCCGTATGAAACTAATCATGGCCATTGTAAGCAATGAAGACAGCAATTCGGTTACCCACGCTTTGACAAAGGCCGGTCATTCCTTTACCAAGCTGGCAACAACGGGCGGTTTCCTGAGATCCGGAAACACGACCCTGATTTCCGGTGTGGAAGACGACCAGGTTGAGACCGTCATCTCAATCATCGCGAAGAAGAGCAGCAGCCGGACACAGGTTGTGCCTTCAATGAGCGGAAGCATGGATGTCGGCGTCTATTCCTCTTTCCCGGTAGAGGTTACGGTTGGAGGAGCGACGATCTTTGTTCTCAATGTGGAACGGTTCGAAAAGGTATAATTCATGAGGATCGAACGGGAAGCGCTTCTTCGGGAGATTTCAGACAGACTGCGTGCGGGTACTCTGCCGCATGCGATGATTCTCGAAGGCAGCGGAGCCGAGGAAACCGCGGTCCGGATTTCGGGAGCCTGCGTCTGCACGGAGCAGGAGGGCGATAAGCCCTGTATGCGGTGCAGCGCGTGTAAAAAAGCGCTTGCGCGGATTCATCCGGATATTCATATCGCCTCAGGAAGCGGTTCCGCCAGATCTTTCCATGTGGATGAGATCCGTTTTATCCGGGAAGACGCATATGTCCGTCCCAACGAGGCGGCGAGGAAGGTATATCTCTTTCTGCGCGCGGAGGATATGACGGAGAGCGCTCAGAACGCTCTCTTGAAACTGCTTGAGGAACCTCCGCAGGAAATCCTGTTCATTCTGGTTTGCGAAAATGCGAAAGCGCTTCTGCCGACCGTCCTTTCCCGTGTCCAGCTTTACGACCTCGGTCGGGCGGATGCCGAAGAGGAGGATCAGTCGGTTCTTTCCGACTGCGCGGCTATCACCGGTGCGCTGACAGGTTCAAACGAGATGGATTTTCTTGCGCTTTCCGCGCCGATGATCGCGGACCGTGAGCGTTTTTCAAAAACACTCAGTGCGCTTTCCGAAGTGTTTTTTGACGCTTCAAGGGCGAGTGCCTGCGGCGAGTCCGGTGAGGGACCTGCGGCGGGACTGTGTACGGCGCTGCCGCTTTCAAGAATCCTGAAGCTTTTCGAAATCAGTCGGGATACCCGGGAAAAACTGGACGCAAACGCCAATCTTGCCCTTCTCGTTACCTCATATTTTTCCGCGCTTTATGCAGCACGGTTCGGGCTCTGAACGCGCGGCGCATCATCCGTATTAAGGAGTTAATCATACATGGCTGAAGTAATCGGAATCCGATTCAAGGAAAACGGAAAGTTATATTATTTTGACCCGAACGGAATAGATTTCTCGCTCGGTCAGCTGGCGATTGTTGAAACGCAGCATGGCGTCGAATGCGGAACGGTCGCGATGGAAAACAGTGAAGTCGACGCATCTTCGATCGTATCTCCGCTGAAAAAGGCGCTGCGCGCGGCAACGCCCGCGGATGAAAAGAAACTGGAAGAAAACCGCGACAAGGAAAAAAAGGCGTTTGAAATCTGTGAACAGAAAATCGCGGAGCACGGACTCGCGATGAAACTGATCAGCGCCGAATATACATTTGACTGTTCGAAAGTGCTCTTCTATTTCACGGCGGACGGAC
Organism: uncultured Eubacteriales bacterium; assembly: GCA_900320605.1. Lineage (GTDB taxonomy): Bacteria > Bacillota > Clostridia > Oscillospirales > Acutalibacteraceae > RUG612. Next base: position 6,016 of record ONSY01000102.1, read on the forward strand.
GGATCGATTTCCGTGCGCTGGTAAAAGATCTCGCGGCGGTCTTCAGAACCCGGATTGAACTGCGTCAGATCGGCGTCCGCGACGAGGCGAAGATCCTCGGCGGGATCGGAATCTGCGGAAGACCGTTCTGCTGCGCGACGTTCCTTGATGATTTCCAGCCGGTATCGATTAAGATGGCAAAAGAGCAGGGCCTTTCGCTGAATCCGGCGAAAATCTCCGGAGCCTGCGGAAGGCTGATGTGCTGCCTCAAATATGAGCAGGAGGCCTATTCCGATCTGCTCAGGAAAACACCGAAAACAGGTGCGATTGTAATGACCCCGAACGGCCGCGGAGTAGTGACGGACCAGAATCTGCTTACAGGCGTTCTGACCGTCAGCCTTGAAAAGGATCCGGACGCGGCACCGCAGAATTATAAGGTTTCGGAAGTGCGCGTCATCCGCGACGGGAAAATAAGAATTGACCGCTCGGAGCTCGAGGAGCTCGGCGGGCTTGAAAAAAATTAAGAGATTCTATTGCAATTTAGCGATTCTGTGGTAAAATAGGGTTAAATTCCAAACGGAGGTGTTTTATATGGCATATAAAATTTCGGAAGAATGCATCGCTTGCGGCGCTTGTGCGGAAGGCTGCCCGGTCAGCGCGATTTCTGAAGGCGACGGCAAATACGAGATCGATCCCGATCTCTGCATCGATTGCGGTGCTTGCGCAGATACTTGCCCGGTAGGAGCTCCGGAGCAGGCGTAAACAGACTACCGAAAAAGCGGAGTTTCATTCTGAAACCTCCGCTTTTTTCATTGCATAAAGATGAAAGGACCGGCACGTCACGGAGCATATCCGTCGTTGCGGGAGAAATCGGAGATCGTCTTGACAGACAGAGATATACGGGATTTGCCGGGAAGCAGCGAAGGACAGAAAATGAGAGAACTCGAGCCGGTGTCTAAAGGAAAAAAGATTTATGTTTCGGAACAGCATCGGTTTTCGACCGATACTATTCTTCTGGCGGATTTCTCAATGCCGAAGAAAAACGAACGCTGTGCCGACTTCGGAACGGGCTGCGGGCTGATTCCGATTCTCTGGGCAATCCGCTCCCAGATGAAAAAAGCCTATGGGATCGAGATTCAGAAGGACGCGTGCGCTCTGCTCGCCGATTCGATCCGTCTCTGCGGGTTTGAAGAAAAGCTGGAAGTGATCGAAGGAGATCTGCGTAATCTGCAGAACGACGACATTCGGGAACTGGATCTGATTTCCTGCAACCCGCCGTATAAACCGCTCGGCAGCGGGATCCGGTCAAAAACGCAGGAAGATGATCTGGCGCGTCATGAGGTGACGCTGAGCATCTCGGACGCGGCGAAAGCCGCAGCGGCGCGCCTCCGGTTCGGAGGAAGATTCTGTGTCTGTCAGCGTCCGGAACGTCTTTGTGAGGTAATGGAGGCGTTTCGGGAACATAAAATTGAACCGAAGCGGCTGAGATTTGTTCAGCAGCGCTCCGGCAAAGCGCCGTTTCTCTTTCTTCTGGAGGGAAAACTCGGAGCGAAACCGTTTCTTACGGTTGAACCCGTACTGCTGATTGAGGAAAACGGAGTATATTCCGGAGAAATGATGCATATATACGGGGACTATAAAAATTCCCCGATACTGTAGAAGGGGGAGGAATTCGCGATGGAACCCGGCGTCTTATATATTGTTGGAACGCCGATCGGTAATTTGTCCGATCTCTCACCTCGCGCTGTGGAAACTTTGCGGACGGTTGATTTCATCGCCGCCGAGGATACTCGCGTGACGCTGAAACTGCTCAATCATTTCGGAATCAGGAAGGAACTGGTTTCCTGTTTTGAACATAACGAGCGCGCCAGAAGCGAACTGATCTGCGCCCGGATCGAAGGGGGCGAAAGCTGCGCGCTTGTGACCGACGCCGGAATGCCTGCGATTTCAGACCCCGGAGAACTGCTTGTTGCCCAGTGCGCAAGGCGCGGAATCCGGACACTTGCGGTTCCGGGACCGGTCGCTTTCGCAACGGCTTTGGCGCTTTCCGGACTCCCTACAGGTCGGTTTACCTTTGAAGGTTTTCTGAGTGTTTCAAAGAAAAGCCGCAGAGAGCATCTGGAAGAACTCAAAGCCGAGAAAAGAACCATGATCTTCTATGAAGCGCCTCATAAGCTTCCCGCGACGCTGCGCGATCTGTATGAGACGTTCGGGGAGCGGCGGATCGCGATCGTCCGGGAAATCACGAAAATCTACGAGGAAACAATCCGCACCACGCTTTCTCAGGCGGCGGAAAAATATACCGCCGAACCGCTCAAGGGTGAAATTGTCCTGGTGATTGAAGGCGCGCCGCAGGAAGAAAAGGCACAGTACACACCGGAGAAAGCCGCCGCGCTCGCCGAAAAACTGCGCGCTTCGGGAATGAGTACCTCCGAAGCGGCGAAAGAAGCGGCAAAACGAAGCGGAATCAAAAAAGGCGAAATATACAGACTGCTTCAGGATGAGGCGGTATCAGATCAGAAATAAGTCATTGCGCTGACAATGCGCATCGGCTTTTTCGATACAACAAGGAGGACTTGTATATGAAAATCTACGGCGGAAAAACATACGAACAGATGAGCGAAAAAGCGGCGTCCGTTATCGCGGCGCAGGTAATTGAAAATCCGCGCTCCGTGCTCGGACTGGCAACCGGGTCGACGCCGATCGGTCTGTACGGCTTTCTCGCGAAATGGTACGAGGAGAAATATCTGAGCTTTAAGGAATGCAAAACGGTGAACCTCGACGAATACTGCGGAATCGGTCCGGATCATGATCAGAGCTACGCGTATTTCATGCGGGAGAATCTCTTCAGCAAGATTGATATTCTTCCTGAAAACACGAATATTCCGAACGGACTGAATCCGGATGCGGCCGCGGAATGTGCGCGTTACGACAAGGTGATTGAGGATCTCGGATATGCAGACGTACAGCTTCTCGGACTCGGAAACAACGGACATATCGGTTTCAACGAGCCGGCGCCTGCTTTTGTTCCCGGAGTCAATCACGTTAAGCTGACAGACAGCACGATCAACGCAAATGCCCGTTTCTTCGCTTCCCGCGAGGAAGTTCCGAAATCCGCCTATACCATGGGCATCAAGGGCATCATGAACGCGAAAAAAGTGCTTCTTGTCGCCAACGGCACGGGAAAAGCGGAAATCCTTGAAAAAGCGCTGTTCGGTCCGGTAACCCCTGAGGTTCCGGCGTCCGTTCTGCAGCTGCACCGGGATGTGGTTGTCTGCGCAGACGAAGCGGCACTTTCCGTTATTGCCAAGAAGCATCCTGACGCTATCGAGTGGTTCCGTTGAGAGAAAACAGGATACAATAAGGAACGGCGTCTTCCGTAAAAGCGGAGGACGCCGTTTTTTTTTCAGTTCAGACCTCATTCTTCGGAGAGTATGCCGAGCAGTTCGGAAGCGATGCTGCCGGCTGCGCGGTAGCCGGAACCGCCTTCCTCGACCACAACTGCAAAGGCGTACGGGGTTTCGGGGCTTTCAAGAAAGCCAACCATCCATGCGGTGTCATCTTTGTCCTGACCGACCTCAGCCGTTCCGGTTTTCGCTCCGGCGTCAAGTCCTGGGAACAGATATTCGCCGTAATAATCGGTGACGTTCTGACGCAGCATGGTGCGAAGTTCAGCTGCCGTTGTTTCCCGGATGCGCAGCGGGGCAGAACGTTTTTCCGCTGTATACAGCGGAAGCTCGGCGGCAGCCGAGATCCTTTCAACGTAATACGGCTGAGCGGTTTCCCCGCCGGAAGCGATTGATCCCATTAAAACCGCCATATGGTAAGGAGAGACGCGGTTGCTGTACTGACCGACACCGGCCCAGCCGAGTTCATCGGCTTTTGCGTTTGAAACATCAAAAGCGCTTTTTGCGGTATGAGCGTTTTCAAAAAGGAAAGAACGGTTAAATCCGAGCTCTTCAGCGGTTTTCGCAAGTTTCTCGCCTCCGAGCTCTACGGCAAGCTCGGAGAAAACCACGTTGCAGGAATACATGAGGCCTTCACGGATACCGATCTCACCGTGATGTTCGAGACACGTAACACAGCCGTCCCCGATTTCAGTTTCTCCGATGCATTCCGTTTTCCAGCTTTTCCAGTTCGGGAGATTCTCAATCGCGCAGGCTGCCGTAATGATTTTGAAAATGGAGCCCGGAGTAAATGTTTCGGAAATGGTTTTGTCGAGGTATGCGCCTTCGAAGCTGCTGTTCGTTTCGATATCCTCAGGGACATGGTCAGGATCGAACGAGGGAGAGCTGACGCTGCAGAGTACTTCTCCGGTTCTGTAATTGTAGATGAAGACCGCTCCGCTGCGGTCTCCGAGCAGTTCGTAAGCGCGCTCGCAGGCCTGCGATGAGACCGTCAGGCGGGTTTTCGTTTTAAAAAGGTTCCCTTCCCGTGCATTTCCCGTCAGAGGATTGTATCCGGACAGTTCAGCGGAATAGAGAGAAAAAACGCCGGTGGAAATATTTCCCTCCCGGTCGCCGAGCAGATGAAGCAGCGCTTCCCTGGAGGAATCGGCAAATCCTTTTTCGTCAGAATAAAGCAGCGTTCCGTTTCGGTCGCAGATGGAGCCGCGGCGCTGCTCGTCGTGATCGTCGTAGAGATGCGCGTTGAAAGGCATGGAAGCCCAGCTGCTGCCGTTGAGAAATACCCGTGCGGCAAGAAAAACCATTCCGGCGCAGAATACAAAAATGATCAGATAAAGGAATATGGATCTTTTCCCGACGGTTCTCATATGCTTTTCCTCCTTCTCGCGCCGTACGTCCGCTCGTCAGACGCTTTGATGAATGCGAGCAGCCCCCAGACGCAGACCATGCTTGATCCGCCCGCGCTGATAAATGGAAGCGTCACACCGGTCAGCGGCAGAAGATCTGTTACGCCGAAGATGTTGACCATGGTTTGAAAGAGAAGAAGCCCGGCGGCAGCGCACGAGGAAATCGAGTAGATGGTACTGCGGCTGCGCGTGACGTCCGAAAGAGTATAGAGCGCGAGCAGCACGAAAACGCTGCAGAGCGCGAATGCGAAGATAATCCCAAGTTCTTCACAAAGGACACCGAAAACGAGATCGCTGTCCCCGGCGAAGATGTTTTTGAGATATCCGTTGCCGAGCCCGGAGCCGAAGAGCCCGCCGCTCGCGATATAAGTCAGCGTACGTGTCTGCTGATACCCGAGGCTGTCGTAGGGATACTCCCAGACATGACCCCAGCCGGCGAAGCGAAGCGCGACGTACGGCTTGAACTGAAGAATCAGGAAAATCCCGATCGCCGCCGCGGCAACCGCGAGAATGACAGTCCGGATGCTTCCGGAGCGCATGAAGGCAATCAGCAGGAACGTGAAAAAGAAAATAACCGCGCTGCCGAAATCGTGCATCAGAAACAGGAACCCGGTGCAAACCGCGGCGAAAGCGATAAATTCAATCAGATTCTGGTGCGTCTGAAGACGGTCAAGAGTCGAGGCGCCGGCGAAGATGAAGACGACCTTTACGAGTTCGGACGGCTGTACGGAAATCGGCCCGATGAAAATCCAGTTTTTCGCTCCGTTGACGACGGTTCCGAAAACAAACGTCACCGCGAAGAGCATCACTCCGAGTATTTCAAATCCGATCCGCAGCTTTGAAACAAAATCCGGCAGTTCCAGAATCCAGATAATCAGGCAGAAGAGTAGTACGCCAAGCGCCGCAGCGGCCAGCTGAATGTAGGCGGTATGCGGATCGACTCCGTAGAGCAGCAGAACGCCTGTTCCGGTCAGAAGCAGGCCGATATTCTCAATCTCAAAGCTGACGCGCTTGAGCAGACCGACGGAATAGAAATAAACGCCGAAGACGAGCGCTGAGAGCAGCACAAAAGGCAGGAACGGCTTGAAACTGAGAGCATTTCCTTTCAGGCAGGCTTCCAATGTCAGAATGAAAAAGACCGCTGTTGTCTCAAGTACGGTCATAAAGGTCCGTTTCCCGGAATAAACCCGGCGCTTCTGCTCCGGGGAAGCAGGCTCATCCCGCGGGGTAAGAACCAGTTCCAGCGTTCCGATGCCGATCCGGTCGCCCGGACGCAGAAGTGTTTCCGCATCGATTTTCCGACCGTTGACAAACGTACCGCCGCGCGAAGCGGTATCAGCGATGATCCAGCCGCGTTCACGGCGCTTCAGAACTGCATGGTCACGGGAAACCGACGGGTCGGGAAGAATAATATCGCATGTTTTTTCACGGCCGATGGAGTTTTCCCAGTATAGAACCGGGATTTTTGCGCCGCCTGCGGAATCGGTCAGGAAAATAACCGCGTTCTGGATGCGCCGGCCTTTCCGGAGGGAGATAAAGCACCGAACGATGATGTGAATCACCAGAGCGACCGCCATGAGGTGCAGAAGAAGCATGACTGCCGTAAAGCGGCCGCGCGCGAAAAACGATAGCGAAACCGGAATATTCATGGGGTCGTCTCCTTTCATAGTAAATATAATATATCATAAATCATAAAAATGAAGGGAAAGTGACGAAAAAATAAATTTACAAAAAGATTTTTTATTGACGCAGGCGCAGAGAGTCTCTATAATAGTAATGAAAATTTTGAAGAACCGGAGGGAATAAAGTTGAGCGGTTTGGAAAAAGTGAAGGTTGAAAACCTTTTTGATCTTGAATACACGGCTGCGAAGCCGCTGCTTTCAGAATGCACCTATCCGTGGGAGGCGCTTCCGAAAATCGGTGAATATATCCTCAAACTCGGAGCGACGCTCTCGGGAGAGGAATACCTTCACCCGGAAAACGATATCTGGATCGCGAAGAGCGCGAAGATTTTCCCGACCGCGGTGATCCTCGGTCCGGCGATCATCGGCCCGAAAACGGAAGTGCGTCCGAGCGCCTTTATCCGGGGCAATGCGCTCGTCGGAAAAAACTGCGTGATCGGCAATTCCTCGGAGCTTAAAAACGTGATCATTTTTGATGACGTCCAGGTTCCGCACTATAACTACGTCGGGGATTCCATCCTCGGCCATTATGCCCATATGGGAGCAGGATCGATCCTTTCGAACATCAAGCAGGACCGCAGAAACGTCGTACTGCATATCGAAGGGGAGAAGATCGAAACGGGGCTGCGGAAAATCGGCGCGATGATCGGCGACAGTGTCGAAATCGGCTGCAACAGCGTTCTCAACCCAGGCGTGATCATCGGGAGAAGGTCAAACATCTATCCGCTCTCAATGGTGCGCGGCTACGTCCCGCAGGACAGCATTTATAAGAAGCAGGGCGAAATCGCCGAAAAAGAATAAGCAGATCGAAAGACAAGAAAAAGCAGAGTAGGATCGGGCGCGTTAAGTGCTGCGCGGACAGTGAGTTGCCGCGCGGACGAAAAACCGGAAACGGTTTGCGGTGCCCCGTCCGCATCACGCTGCTGCATGTCGGATCATGAAAGGACCTTCCGTATGATGCAGCAATGAGGAAATTCTGTATCGAAAAGGAGGTCTTTTTTGTGTCAAAAAACCATTCAAAATCGCTTCGGAACGTACGCGTCCTCTGTGCGGTGGCGCTTCTGGCGGGGCTCGCGATCGTGATCGCATATGTATGCAAGAGCTTCACCATAACGCCGTCGCTGCGCGTTACGTTTGAAAATCTGCCGATTATCCTCTGCGGATATCTCTTCGGTCCCTTTCTGGGTGCCTTGTGCGGTGCGGCCGCGGATCTGATCAGCACTCCGATTTTCGGATACAGCATCAATCCGCTCATCACGGTCGGCGCTGCGGCAGTAGGTTTTACGGCGGGAGCGGTGCGCTTCTGGATTTTCCGCCGCGATGGAAAGCTTCCGCTGCTCTGTTCCGTCGCTTCGGCTCATTTTATCGGAAATATTCTGATAAAATCCATAGCGTTTGTGATCTGGTACGGAACACCGCTGATCGCGCTGCTTCCGAGAATTCCGCTCTATATCGGAATCGCGGCAATCGAATTCTTTCTCCTCTGGGCGCTGCTGCGCAACCGGGGTATTCAAAATGTGATAGGAGAGATTAAAGGATGACATATCAGGAAGCAATCGATTATATCCTTTCTGTGGAATGGCTTGGCTCGCGTCCGGGAGAATCGCGGATCCGCGAACTTTGCGAACGCCTGGGAAATCCTCAGGACAGGTTAAAATATGTGCACGTCGCGGGAACGAACGGAAAGGGTTCGGTCTCCTGCATGATGGCGAACGTTTTTCAGGCGGCAGGTTACAAGACGGGACTGTACACCTCGCCGTATGTTTACCGTTTCAACGAACGGATTCAGCTTAACGGCAGAGATATACCGGATGACGAACTTGCAAAGACGGTTGAAAAAGTGCGCGAACAGGCCGATCAGATGGAAGAGCGCGCGACAGTCTTCGAACTGATCACGGCAACGGCGTTTCTGTGGTTTGCCGAGCAGAACTGCGATGTTGTGGTTCTGGAAGTGGGAATGGGCGGCCGGCTGGACGCGACGAATATCATTAAAGATCCGCTGCTTTCGATCATTACTTCGATCGATCTCGATCATACGGCGATTTTAGGGGACACGCTTGGGAAAATTGCCTATGAAAAGGCCGGAATTATCAAGCAGGGATGCCCGACACTCGTTGGTGAGCTGCCTCAGGAGGCGCTTGAGGTGATCGAGGCGACTGCAAAGGAACGCAGTTCCGATTTCTATAAAGCGCCGACAGACCGCATCCGTATTAAAAGCGAGACTCTAGAAGGAACGGTCTTTACCCTGAATCGGGTCAGATATCAGATCCGTCTCGCGGGAACCTATCAGCCGAAAAACGCTTCGGTTGTCATCCGAGCCGCGGAACTTCTTTCGCTTCCGCGCGAAGCGGTCAAGAAAGGCCTTCTCGCGACATACTGGCCGGCACGTTTTGAGATGCTGTGCAGAAAACCGGTTGTTATTTATGACGGCGGCCATAATCCTCAGGGAGTGTCAGCCGCGGTGGATACCGTGAAGCGGATCGGACTGGGTAAGCCGGTAATCCTCACCGGAGTCATGCGTGACAAGGATCACGAGCAGATCGTCGGGATGCTCTCGTCGATCGCCTCAGAGATTTATACCGTGAAGCCGAATAATCCCCGCGCGCTTCCCGCGGCGGAATACGCAGCGGAATTCCCTGCCGCAACACCCTGTGAAAGTGAAGCAGAGGGAGTCTCACGTGCGATGAAGGCGGCATTCGAGAAAGATCTTCCGCTTTTATGCATCGGAAGTCTCTATATGTATAAGGAAGTACGCGACGCGGTTGAAGCCGAGGCGGTACGTTATCAGTAAACCGAAAACTCAGCCCGGCGGGAAGGAGGGAGCGCATGTCAAAACGCAGGCCGAACAATACCAAGGGCAAAATCATCAAAGCAGCCTGGGAACTGTTTTATCAGAACGGATATGAGGATACGACTGTTGAGGAGATTATAGAACGTTCCGGAACATCGAAGGGTTCTTTTTATCATTATTTTAAGGGAAAAGATGCGCTTTTAAGTTCCCTTTCCTATCTGTTTGACGAGCGTTATGAGGAGCTGATGGAAGAGATCGATCCGAAAATGAATGTGTTCGACAAACTGATGCTGTTGAACCATGAATTGTTTCTGATGATTGAAAATGAGATTTCGCTCGATCTGCTTGCGCGGCTCTATTCTTCTCAGCTGATAACCCACGGAGAGAAACATCTGCTTGACCATAATCGGACCTATTATAAACTGTTGCGGCAGCTGGCGCTGGAAGGGCAGGAAAAAGGTGAACTGCGTACAGATGTCTCTGCCAATGAGATTGTCCGCACCTACGCGCTGTGTGAACGCGCTCTGCTCTATGACTGGTGTATCTTCGGAGGAGAGTATCCTCTTCATCAGTATTCTGACCAGATGATGCCAAGATTCATGGAAAGTTACAAAAAAAGATAAAGAACGGATTTTTGTATTAATAATCATTCTTTTTATCGTACAGCAAAAAATTCCGCATAAAACAAAGAAATATCTGATAAAAACGCAAACAGGGTACAGACTTTAGTCTGCACCCTGTTCTGTATTGCAGTCTATTTTTATATATGATAGAATGCTTCCATAGTTTTGAAAAAGGAAGAAGGCTTTTTCTATGACCACCGCGCAAATATGCATCATGATCGCAATCGGTGCTTACCTTGCCTTTATGGTCACAATCGGAATCATCAATTCAAAAAAGAGCAAAACCTCCGGAGATTTTTATCTGGGAGGAAGAAAACTCGGACCGCTCGTGACTGCGATGAGCGCGGAAGCTTCCGATATGAGTTCATGGCTTCTGATGGGACTCCCCGGCGTTGCGCTGATTGCCGGACTCGCTGAAGCAAGCTGGACGGCAATCGGTCTTGCGGTAGGAACGTATTTCAACTGGCTGATCGTTGCCAAACGGATCCGGTTCTATTCCCAAAGGCTTGACGCCGTAACCATTCCGGAATTCTTTACCAAACGTTTCCGAGATAAATCCAGGCTGCTGACAGTCATCGGGGCGCTGATTATCATTGTCTTCTTTATTCCCTATACCGCTTCCGGATTTTCGGCCTGCGGTAAACTGTTCAGCTCACTCTTCGGGATTAATTATCAGACGGCGATGCTGATCAGCGCGGCGGTAATTGTTCTTTATACAGCGCTCGGCGGTTTCCTCGCGGCGTCTCATACCGACCTGGTTCAGTCAATCGTGATGACGATCGCTCTTATCGTGATCGTCGGATTCGGCATTTCCTACGCCGGCGGATGGGATGCGGTCGCACAGAACGCCCGTTCGCTGCAGAGTTATCTGAGTCTGACGACGACTCACGCGGCTAAATCGGTATCCGAAGCGGTCGCGGGAACTGCGGGCAGCGCTGACTACGGCTTCCTGCCGATCGTCTCGACGCTTGCATGGGGTCTCGGCTATTTCGGAATGCCTCACATTCTCCTTCGCTTTATGGCGATCCGTGACGCTCAGAAACTTAAGACATCCCGCCGTATCGCAAGTGTCTGGGTTGTGATTTCTATGGGAATCGCGATTCTGATCGGCATCATCGGCCTGAGCGTTGTAAAAGCCGGAGCGGTCAGCGGACTGGAAGACAGTGAGCGGATTATCATTGAGATTGCGAAAACTATCAGCGGCAACGGTGTTCTGCTTGCGCTTCTGGCCGGTGTGATTCTGGCCGGAATTCTGGCTGCAACGATGTCGACGGCCGACTCCCAGCTTCTTGCGGCAGCTTCCAGTGTCTCGGAAAACATTCTCTTTGAGTCACTCGGCATCAAGATCACACAGAAGGCGCGGCTCATAATTGCGCGTCTCGCTGTTGTCCTGATCGCTGTAGTTGCCGTCTTCATCGCGCGTGATGAAAACAGCTCGGTATTCCGTGTTGTGTCTTTCGCATGGGCCGGATTCGGTGCCGCGTTCGGACCGGTTGTCCTTTTCGCACTTTTCTGGAAGCGCACGACCAAATGGGGAGCTCTCGCCGGAATGGTCTGCGGCGGCGCGATGATCTTTATCTGGAAATTCCTTGTCCGTCCGCTCGGCGGTATCCTGGATATCTATGAGCTGCTGCCGGCTTTTATTATCGCGAGTATCGCGATTGTTGTGGTCAGCCTCCTGACTCCGGCTCCGGAAAAGGAAATTACGGACGAGTTTGAGGCCGTCAAGGCAATGAAATAAGAAAAAATGACATTTTTCGATCGGAAAACGGTTTTTTATTCCTCTAATTACGAAAAGATCCGCAGCATCGCGCTGCGGATCTCTTCGTTTCCGGGAGAAAAGCCCGGACTCTTTCTGTTTTTCAGTAGAATGCGCCGATGATAATCGAACCGATCAGCAGCAGGGCGCATACAATCGCGACAACACGAACCCAGGTTTTTGTTCCTTTCATATTCCCACGCTTTCTCTTCGTTTCTGATTCATACTATACCATAATTCACTGACACTGTAAACAGTGAGATCCTATGGAAACGGGAGATCCTATGGAAACGGGAGATGGGAGATCCTATGGAAACGGGAGAGGGGTTGACATGATTTTTCAGGGGTGGTATGATTAATCTGTCCCAGACCGAATGCTTGGAGGGAGAGGAGAAAGTCATGAACAAGACTTTAAAGTGCGGATCTATGATGATGTGCACGCGCACCGTAGCGTGCGCGGATCTTGGTGTGTCTTTTTCCGGGATCTCCCAGTGTGTTTAAGGGGCAAAAGCACCCTTTGAGAACCATGATCTGTTCGGGGAGCTTCACCGGAAGCTTCCCGTTTTTTTCATTTCGGGAAACCTCTTTTAAATAATCACTACATTGAAGAAACGGAGCGAAAAGCATGGAGAAGAAAACCTTTTATATTACAACCCCGATCTATTACCCGTCGGGGAAACCGCATATCGGCCACAGCTATACCACTGTCGCGAGCGACGCGATTGCGCGGTATAAACGCATGCAGGGCTATGATGTCATGTTCCTGACCGGTACCGATGAGCATGGCCAGAAGATCGAACTCAAGGCGGCGGAAGAGGGAATCACTCCGAAAGAGTATGTTGACAAGATTGTCGCGATGTTCCAGGACACCTGGAAACTTCTCAATATCTCCAACGATAAGTTTATCCGTACGACGGATTCATATCATGAAAAAGCGGTTCAGAAAATTTTCCGCGCGCTGTATGACCGCGGTGAAATCTACAAGGGAAAATACGAGGGCTGGTACTGTACCCCCTGTGAGTCCTTCTGGACGCAGACACAGCTGGTCGACGGAAAATGTCCTGATTGCGGCCGTGAAGTGAAGCTCGCGAGTGAAGAGGCTTATTTCTTCCGTCTCTCAAATTACGGGGACCGCCTTCTGAAACTCTACGAGGATAATCCGGAATTTATCCAGCCTGAAAGCCGCAAAAATGAGATGATCAGCTTCATTAAGCAGGGCCTTGAGGATCTGTGTGTGTCGCGCACCAGCTTTTCCTGGGGAATTCCGGTTGACTTTGACCCGAAACACGTCGTATATGTCTGGGTGGACGCTCTGACAAACTATATCACGGCGCAGGGCTACGGCAGTGATGATGATTCTGACTACAGAAAATACTGGCCGGCGGACATTCATTTTGTCGGTAAGGAGATTGTACGTTTCCATACGATCATCTGGCCCGCTATGCTTATGGCGCTCGATCTGCCGCTTCCGAAACGAGTTTACGGACATGGCTGGCTGCTTTTCGGAGACGGCACGAAGATGAGCAAATCGAAGGGCAATGTTGTGGATCCGAATATCCTCTGCGCACGCTACGGAGTGGACGCGATCCGCTACTTCCTTCTGCGTGAAATCCCGTTCGGCGCGGACGGCCTCTTTACAAACGAGGCGCTGATCAACCGTATCAATTCCGATCTCGCTAACGATCTGGGCAACCTGCTTTCGCGTACGACAGCGATGGTCGAAAAATATTTCGGCGGCAGAATTCCCGCCAAACGCGAGGAAGACCAGATTGATGCGGAACTGGTAGCGATGGGCGGCGCGCTGCGTGAAAAATGCGATGCGTTTATGGATTCGTTCCAGTTCTCGAACGCGCTGTCCGAAATCTGGAGATTTATCGCGAGAACAAATAAATACATCGACGAAACGATGCCGTGGGCTCTCGCGAAAGACGAAAGCAAGAAATCCCGTCTTGCCGCCGTTATGTACAATCTCTGTGAAGCGCTGCGGATCGTTTCGGTCCTGATCGCGCCGTTTATGCCTCAGACCGCACCGAAAATGTGGGCACAGCTTGGTCTGTCGGAGGATGATGTGACATATGAAAGCGCCGGCACCTGGGGAAAAACACCCGCTGAAGCCGCGGTTTCAAAGGGCGAGACGCTCTTCCCGCGTATCGATGTAGACAAAGAGATCGAAGCACTCAATGAGATCATCGCACCATCCGCGCCGGCAAAACCCGAAAAGCCGAAGATTGAAGGCCTTGCGCAGATCGGAATTGACGAATTCGCAAAGGTTGAGCTTCGGATCGTAGAGATCAAATCCTGCGAACCGATCCGGAAAGCGAAAAAACTGCTCAAGCTGATTGTTGATGACGGAAACGGAGAGCGGACGATTGTCTCCGGAATTTCGAAATGGTATAAGCCGGAAGATCTGGTGGGACATAAGGTCGTCTGTGTTGCGAACCTGAAACCTGCGGTCCTGCAGGGCGTAGAGAGTCAGGGAATGCTGCTGGCGGCTGAAACGGATTCCGATACGGTTAAGGTTCTCTTCGCGGACGGATTCCCGACCGGCGCTATGCTTCACTGATGAGGAATATATGAAAATATTCGATTCACACGCGCATTATGATGATGAGGCCTTCGACCCGGACCGGGAAGCGCTGATCGGTACGCTTCGGGAAAAGGGTGTTTCCGAAGTTCTGAATGTCGGAGCCTCTTTTGAAGGTTCGCTTCGTTCAATCGAGTTTGCTCAAAAATACGATTTTTTCTATGCGGCCGCTGGAATCCACCCAGAATATGCCCAAGACGCCGAGGAGCGTTATCTGCCACAGCTGGAAGCGCTTTTTGAGCGTCCGAAAGTTCTCGCTGTCGGAGAGATCGGCCTCGATTATCACTGGGCGGAAAATCCGCCGCGGGAGACACAGAAACGTGTATTCGAGAAACAGATCGAACTGGCGATGAAACTCGGAAAGCCGATCATTGTTCATGATCGGGATGCACACGCGGACACGCTGGAGATACTTCGAAAATATCACCCGGAAGGTGTGATGCACTGTTTCTCCGGAAGTGTTGAGATGATGAGAGAGATTCTCTCGCTCGGAATGTATCTTTCACTCGGCGGAGCGGTAACGTTCAAAAATGCGAAAAAGGCAAAAGCCGTTGCCGCCGCGGTTCCCGCGGACCGGCTTCTGCTGGAGACGGACTGTCCTTATATGGCACCGGAACCCAACCGCGGAAAGCGCTGCGATTCCTCTATGATCCGGGATACAGCGGCGGTGATCGCCGAACTGCGCGGCGAACCGGTCGATTTGCTTGTCGCCCGCTGCCGTGAAAACACCCTGAAAATGCTCAGACTATAAAAAACGGCGCAGCCCGATTCAGGGATGCGCCGTTTTCAGAAAACGATACGGAGGCATAATCTATGATGAATCTGACAAAAATCCGCAAAATCCTTCGGGAAAACGATTTCGTGCATACAAGCGGCACAGAGGAGGAAAAGAAAGTCGCCGAGTATCTGATGGAGGAAGCGCAGTCGCTCGGTGCGAAAGCCTGGTTAGAGCCGTTCGCGGTTCCGATGGCAAAAATCCGCCGCGCGAAGCTTTCTGCGGACGGAAAAGAAGTTCCGGCAAAAGGATATTTCCTCTCCGGGAGCGGATCGGTTGAGGCGGAGCTCTGTTACCTGCCGAACACGGATCGTATCTCGCTTTCGGATGTCCGCGGAAAAATCGTGCTTCTTGACAGCGGCGCAGGACATTTTCTTTATCAGGATCTTTATGAAAACGGAGCTGTCGGTCTTCTGACATACGACGGTAATGTACATTACCCTGATCGGGATATCGATCAGAAGGAACTTCGTCCGTATGTTTCTCTCGGGAAAAAGATGCTCGCGATGAACATGAACGCAAAAGATGCTTTTACATTGGTGAAAAGCGGTGTCAAAACCGTCAGAATTGAAATCGATCAGGAAGAGTTCGACGGCGAATCCCAAAATGTGATCGCGGAAATACCCGGAAAAAGTGATGACTGGATCATCCTTTCCGCCCATTACGACACTACCTCGCTTTCCCACGGCAGCTATGATAATCTTTCCGGCTGTATCGGACTGCTCTGTATCATGGAAACACTGCTCAGAAAAGCGCCTCACCGCTGCGGAATCCGGTTTATCTTCTGCGGCAGTGAAGAGAGGGGACTGCTTGGATCAAAAGCCTATACTGAAGCGCATGAAGAAGAGCTTAAAAGTGCAGTTCTGAACATCAATCTCGATATGATCGGAACATATATGGGAAGATTTATCGCCTGTGTTTCCGCAGAAGAGGCGCTTGTAAGTTATCTGCGTTACCTCGGCGCGGAACTGGGCTTTGCGATCGCGCCCCGGCAGGGAGTATATTCAAGTGACTCAACCCCGTTTGCTGATAAATGTGTCCCCGCGCTTTCCTTCGCGCGGATTGCCGGAGCAAATCAAGCGACGATTCACAACCGATACGACCGCATCGGACTGCTTTCGCCGGAACGGATCCTTTCCGATTCGGCGTTCATCGCGGAATTTACACGGCGGATGGCGGACAGCGCGAAATGTCCGGTATCCCGTGAAATCCCGGAAACAGTCAGGACTCAGCTTGATGAATATCTGAACCGAAAACGCAGAAAAGAATAATCCAAGGAAAAAAGCCGGCAATGAATGCCGGCTTTTTTCCTTGAGGGCGGATTATCGGGATAGTGTTTCGAGCAGCGCGGGAATTTCCGCCGGGGCATCGGCGAGTATTTTCGCGCCGGCCTCAATGAGAACTTCGCGGCTTCGAAAGCCCCAGGTCGCAGAAATTGCAGAGATACCTGCGTTCTGTGCTGTCGTGATATCGACCTCGGAGTCGCCGATGTAAACGCATTCCTCCTTGGACAGACCGAGCGCCGAGAGTATTTCATAGACGGCGGCCGGATCCGGCTTCTGGGGGAGGCCGTTGCGCTGTCCGAGCACCCGCGAAAAGGAGACGTCAGGAAATACTTCCGAAACAACCGCATTGGTCATATCGTCCGGTTTATTTGAATTGACCGCGAGAAGAAATCCTTTTTCAGAAAGGCTTCTCAGCAGTTCCCTTATCCCGTCATAGGGTTCGACAAGATAAGCGGGTTTCTCAGCATAAGCGGCGTCATAGACCTTCCGCATTGCCGTAATCAGCGCTTCATCGTATTGCCCGAAGCGGTAGGCCGCCATCCGGCGCATCAGGCGGTCCGCTCCGTTGCCGATAAAGCGCCGGTATTCCTCGGATGGAATTTCCGCGGCACCAAGTGCGCGCAGCGCTTCGTTTCCGAAGTACGCGATCGAAGAAAGGGTATCCGTAAGCGTTCCGTCCAGATCAAAAATGCAGAGTTTTATCATAAAATTTCAAATCCGATTCTTTTTTCTTTATTGTATCGCGAAGGGAGGGCTTTGTCAAAAATCCGTCATAGGAATTTGAAAAAAAGTTAAAAGTTTTATCAGAGAACAACCTGATTGTTTTCACGTTCTTTTCACAAGCTTCCGTAATAATTAAATCGTCAAAAGGAACAGCATCCTCTTTGTGAAAGGAGAATTGATATGGATTATTACGGAAACAGCTACAATCAGAATCAGCAGAATCAGGAACAGAACGGAAGCCGGAATTACGGCAGCTGGAATTATCCGCAGCAGACGGCACCGGGCAGTTCCGCCCAGTATTACTGGGATGGCAACACCTACCGCGCCGTATATCAGAATGTTCAGCGTCCCTCAGCGCCTGCACCTGAAGTGAAAAAACAGAAAAAGGGCGGTAAAATCGCACTCTTCGTTCTGATCGGCTTACTGTGCTGTGCACTGGTCTCCGGCGGATCGATTGCCGGATTTGTCGCGCTGGTAAACAATGGAACCATCCAGCTTCAGAACACCTCGGTTTCTGAAATCCAGCCGGCATATACCATCACGAAGCTGATCTCCTCCGAGACCGGCCCGGTGTCGGATGAGACCGCAGGAAAGCTCAGTGAAAGCGAAATTGCCGAAAAGGTTCTGCCCTCAATCGTACTGATCGAAAACTATCAGATTTCTTCGAACCGTTACGGATTCGGTTACGGCTACTCAAACGATGAACTGACCCCGGCAGGGGAAGGCTCCGGAATCATAGCTTCTTCGGACGGCTATATCATTACAAACGCCCATGTGGTTGCCGGAGCAAGCTCGCTCAAGGTTGTAACTTACGAAGGAGAGCGCTACGAAGCAAAGCTGATCGGCAGTGATACCGTAACGGATGTGGCTCTTGTGAAAATTGAAGCGGATAATCTTCCTGCAGCGGAATTCGGTTCATCTTCTGACCTCAAGGTCGGAGAGAAGGTTCTGACCGCAGGCAACCCCGGCGGTTCCGAGTTCAATTTCTCCATTACGGTGGGATATGTCTCGGCGCTCAACAGAGCGGTCACAAACGGCGAGACCGGTTATTCAATGGATTGTATCCAGACGGATGCGGCAGTTAATCCCGGAAACTCCGGCGGTGCGCTGGTCAACGAATACGGTCAGGTCGTCGGTATAGTCTCTTCAAAGATCGTTTCGGAATATTATGAGGGCCTTGGCTTCGCAATTCCGATTGATGACGCACAGGGGATCGTCACAAACCTGAAGACCTACGGTTATGTCAAAGACCGTGCCGCGCTCGGTGTTTCCGGACAGTTTATCGATGAACTGACGGCGCGCTTTTACGGCCTGACCCAGGGATGGTACGTCTATTCCGTTTCAAACCCGTCGCTTTCCGATGCCGGGATTCAGAAAGGCGATATTATCACAGAGATTGACGGAAAAGAGGTTACTTCCTCGGCGGTTCTTTCCAAGTACCTGCTGACGAAAAAACCCGGTGACACAGTCAAGATTAAAGTTGCGCGCGGCAGCGACAGTTTTGAAGCGCAGGTTAAACTCATTCAGGTTCAGAACGAATAATATGATATAGGAAAAAGAACACGGCAGTTCGTGAAAACTGCCGTGTTCTTCGTTATATAGCTGAAAAATCCTTTGCGGATCAGGGCGCGAGTTAAAGCTCCGAGACCGGAAACACCCCGGTTTTTGCTTCGGAATCATCGGGTTCGTTCAGAATACCGGTTAAATACCGGCGAACCAGGTCGAGCGCCTGGGAAGCGGCCCGGGTACGGATCATGGTCCGTTCGGCGCGTCTGCCTCCGCCGGTCATCCGGTGGACGAAAATATTGCTGCCGTCAGACAGAGCGATATAGACCAGACCGACTGGTTTTTCAGGCGAACCGCCTCCGGGGCCGGCGATTCCGGTGATTCCGATTCCGAGATCGCTTCCGGCGAGTTTCCGAACGCCTTCTGCCATTTCACGTGCGGTTTCACTGCTTACCGCGCCGAAACGTTCAAGCGTGATACTGCGGACACCGAGAAGCTTTTCCTTTGTCTTGTTCGCGTAGGAGACAACGCCTGTTTCAAAGACTTCCGAAGCGCCGGGAATATCGGTAAGACGCTTGGCGAGCAGTCCGCCTGTGCAGGATTCCGCCGTCGCGAGCGTCATCTTCCGTTCCGCAAGCAAAGAAACAGCAAGCTCCTCCAGCGAATCTAACCGGTCGGTATAGACGACGTCTCCGACAATTTCCTCGATTTCCCGGACAACCGGAGCGCAGAGCTTTTCCGCTTCTTCTTTTGTTGCGGCTTTCGCCGTAACGCGGATAAACATTTCTCCGTTTTTCGCGTACGTGGCGACAGTGGGGTTTTCAAGGTTAACATAATCTGATATCATCTGGGCAACAGCACCTTCGCCGCGGCCGAAGACGTGGATATTGCGCGAAAAAATGATTGCGTTTTCCAGTTTCAGAAGATACGGAATCGCCGATTCCTTGAGCATCGGAACGAGCTCGGAAGGCGGGCCGGGAAGCATGATCACGATTTTTCCGCCGTCAGTTTCAAACGCGCAGCCAGGCGCCGTCCCGTGATGGTTTTCGAAGGGTACGCAGCCCTCCGGCAGCAGTGCCTGCTTCTTCTGATTTTCCGAGGCGGCCCAAGGGCGTGTAGAAAAGTATTCCTCAATCATTTCACGTGCGGTTTCGTCGACGACAAGCTTTTTTCCTGCCGCAGCGGCAATGGTTTCCTTGGTCAGATCATCTTCGGTCGGACCGAGACCTCCGGTCGTGATGACAAGATCACTGCGGGAGAAGGCAGCGTCGAGCGCGCCGCGCAGTCTGGCCGGGTTATCACCGACGACAGTTGTGTAGAGCAGGTTAATCCCGATTCCGGAAAGCTCCTGCGCGATGTATGCGGCATCTGTGTTAATCGTTTGTCCAAGCAGCAGTTCGGTTCCGACAGACAGTATCTCAGCGTTCATAAAGGACCTCCTTTTTATCGGATACGGATCGGTGTGATTTTAACGGACTCCAGAGCTTCCGCAACGAGCGTGTCCACGTCGAGCGCTGTTTCCGCCTTCTCAATCACGAAAACAGGCGGTTTCGTTCTCGGATGGCGCGGAGTGAACACCGTGCAGCAGTCTTCATAAGGCTCTATTGAGATTTCGTAGGTACCGATCCGATGCGCCGCAGCGACGATCTCGGCTTTATCGGTTCCGATCAGCGGACGGAATACCGGCAGCTCAGCAACCGCGTCGGTACAGCGGATTGCCTGCATTGTCTGGCTTGCTACCTGACCGAGACTCTCGCCGGTAATGAGAGCGCCGCAATCTTCGGACTGCGCGATTCTGTTTGATATCCGAACCATGAAGCGCCGCATGATTACTGTGAAGAGTTCTTCCGGGCATTTCTGAAGGATTTCCTCCTGAATATGAGTGATCGATACGGTGCGCATTTTCATCGGACCGCAGTAAGCGGCGACTTTTTCGAGCAGTTCCACAACCTTCTGCTCCGCGCGTTCACTTGTGTAGGGCGGCGAGGCGAAATGAACGGGAACGAGTTCAACCCCTCTTCGCGCCATCATCCAGGCGGCAATGGGACTGTCAATACCGCCGCTGATGAGGATTGCGGCCTTGCCGCCGGTTCCGGAGGGCATACCGCCAGCGCCCGGCAGGGGGTCAGTGTGCAGATAAGCGCCGAAGTCCCGTACTTCCGCGCGAACCGTCAATTCGGGATTGTGAACATCGACTTTTAAATGATGGTATTTCCTTAAAATCGCGGCACCGACTTCACGTGACAGTTCAAGCGATGTGAGCGGAAAGCTTTTATCGGCGCGCTTGCTTTCAACCTTGAAGCTTCCAGCCGCGGCAAGCTGATCCGCAAGATACTCAACTGCCGTTTCGCAGATGGAAGAAAGCTCTTTTTCAGCCGCACCGGCGCGCGTAAAGGCAACAATCCCGAATATCTTCGACAGCTTGTCCTGTGCCCTGTCCATATCGCAGTTCTCATTTTTCGGGATAACGTAGATGGTTGACTGCGCATAACGCACCTCAAATTCACCGGCGCTGTACAGTCTGCGCCGGATCGTTTTGAGCAGGGTCGAATCAAAAGCGGCGCGATTCTGGCCTTTCAGGACCATTTCTCCCAGTTTGATTAAAAATAGTTCTTTCATCGGTTCTGTTTCCTTCCTTTGGCAGTGCGCATCAGTGTTTCAGAGCCCAGGCGGACGGCTTCGGCAAGTTCAAGGATCTGTTCGGTTTCTGTGTCGTTCGAAAAACTCACCCGGATGGAGGAGTCAATCTGTTCGCTCGGCAGATCCATCGACGCGAGCACATGGCTTTTTTCTCTGCCGGCACAGGCGGAGCCGGAAGAGACAAAAATGCCTTTTCCGGAGAGGAAATGCAGCATTGTCTCGGAACGGATGCCGGGCAGCGAGAAATTTACGATATACGGCAGGGCTTCTTCAGGAGACTGAAGAATCACACCTTCGATCCCGGAGAGCTTTTCACGGCAGAGCGCCGCCTTCTGCCGCATGATCGGCAGAAGAACAGCGGGTTTTCCGAATGATTCGGCGGCCGCTGCAAATCCGGCGATTGCCGGCAGGGCCTCTGTTCCGGAACGGAACCCGCGTTCCTGACCGCCGCCGAGAGTGCGTGCCGGAAGGCGGACACCTTTTCGTACATAGAGCAGGCCGGCGCCTTTCGGACCGTGGATTTTATGAGCGCTTGCGGAGAGCAGATCAATTTTCGCTTTTTTCACGTCGATCGGGATTTTGCAGAATGCCTGAACCGCGTCTACATGAAAAAGTGCATGAGGCGCGATTTTCGATATCTGGGCGCCGATCTGATCAAAAGGAAGAATCGTTCCGACCTCGTTGTTGACAGCCATTACGCTCACGAGTACGGTATCGGGCGTAAGCGCAGAGAGAATGGCGTCTTCTGTAATCCGGCCGTTTCGATCCGGTTTTATAAGGCAGAGCTCAAAGCCTTCCTTCCGGAGCGCTTCCAGAGGGCGCAGAACGGAAGGGTGCTCAAAAGCGGTTGAAACAATCCTGCGTCCGAATCGTTTTCCCAGTGAGGCCGCGCCGAAGAGGGCAAGGTTGTTCGCTTCAGTGCCGCCGCTTGTAAAAACAATCTCATCACGTTCCGCCCCAAGACATAAAGCAAGTGTCTGTCTGGCAGATTTTAGTTCCTGTTCGGCATCAAACCCTTTTTTGTGAAGAGAGGAAGGATTTCCGTAGTTTTCCGAGAGCAGTTCGACCATTTTCGATACCGCTTTTTCGCAGACTTTCGTAGTGGCGCTGTTGTCGAGATAATTTTCTTTCAAAAATTGACCCTCCCGTCGGAAAATGAATTGAAATTTTGCAAAAATCAAGGTAGTATAGATGAGGAGAAAGGAGGCGCACGGATGGAGAAACTGAAAACAACGAAACAGCGGCAGGCAATCCTAACGCTGATCGAGCAGAGCGGCGGCGCATTTTCCGCCGAAGAAATCTATGAAAAAATGAAAGAATCTTTTCCGAAGATTGCTGTGTCCACCGTTTACCGGAATCTGGAGCGGTTTGAGGAAACCGGACTTCTTGTGCGTGAAAATCTGAGTGACGGGCGCCTGCGCTTCTCCCCGGCTTCGCATCACGAGCATTATCTGATCTGTACCGAATGCGGCAGGAGGATCGCGCTTTCCGACTGTCCGCTTGAGGAAGTCGAAAGAAAGCTTTCCGAACAGACGGGCTTCCTTATCAGCGGACACAGCCTGTCGCTTTACGGAATCTGTCCTGTCTGCAGGGAACGGTAAACACAGGACGTGTCAGTCCGCACCCTCGGTTTCATCTGATTATGTGCGTATCAGATCTGCATACCAGATTATTATACCATGATCCGGAGAATAATTCCACAGGACAGGATACAAATCTTTTACAATTGTAATAAAGCTGTAACTTTTATTTTCACAACAACTGTGCTATGATTAAAACGAAAAAAGAAAAAGGGGTAATTACTTTTGGCAGAACCTAGGAAAAAAGCTGTGGCTCCTTCGAAGGCAGCTCAGAAAACAGCCGCGCATGGAAAGTCGGTCCAAAGCGCCGGTGGAAAAGGAAAGAATACCGCAAAAATACTGATCATTTCCGTCGCGGCAGTTCTGGTTGTCGCTGCAGCGGCAGTGTTCGGAATTCACTATTTTACAAACGTAGACACTCCTGCGGCAGATCCGGGCTATTCTTCCGAAAGCGAGCCGGAATCTTCGGAGC
>ONSY01000080.1 GCA_900320605.1 uncultured Eubacteriales bacterium
GCCGATCTGTTCGAGATACGTCTCGGTAAGCGTTCCCGTATACTCGCCGCTCTGGACGAGGGCTCTTCTTCTGACCTCGACCGTATAGTCGACCCCGTACTTTGCGCTCACGTCGATCGCTTTGAGTTCTACGGATACCTTCCCGTGCGTGCCGCCCGTTCGGATCAGTTTCAGAGTCACTTCTCCGCCCTCTTTGACTGTGACACCGGAATCGTAGAACCGGATCACCCCTGCGGGATATCTGGCCGCGAATTCGGGTGAAACGCTGTAGTCGGTGTACACAGCGTCCGCGCCTGCGGAAAACACTGCCGCCGGACAAAACACGGTCAGCATCACAACGGTCAGGATAAAACTGAATACCCTTATTATCCTCTTTTTCATATACGAGTTCCCCCTTTGTCTCTTGACAAGAGCCATAATCTCTATCATAATGGTAACATGTCCATCCATGGACAAGTCAATAAGAAAACGATCAAAAGAGGAAATAGTTATGAAGATCCCGGAGAACCGAAAGCTGTTTTCAATCAAGGAAATGTCCGACATCTGCGGCATCAGCCGCGCGTCGCTGCTCCGGTTGGAGGCGGACGGTTTCCTGACGCCTTATCGCGTCAATCCCGAAACGGGTTACCGCTATTACGATATGCAAAATGTGAGCGCGATCGGTCAGTATCAGCGGCTCCAGCTGATCGGTCTGTCCCGGAAAGAGATTGCCGACGTGTACTACGAACGGGTCAACAGCGACGAGTTCCTTGCGGAACTGCGGCAGAAACAGGCCCAGTTGCAGCGCTTCCTGAGTGAATATGAATTGCGCCATGACAGATCGAAAAACTTTTCCGCTTACTATATCACACTCCCGGAGGTAACCTGCTACTGCGCACGGCTCAAGGGATACTCGTTTCAGGAAATCGCGGTCAGCGCTTACCTGGCTCATGAACAGTGCGCCTCTGAGGGTTACCGTCTGCTTGGCAGCGAACCCCTGATGTCTGTTTACGACGATCCTGACGTCTCCATTGATTCGCTTGAACGCACCCTGTGTATTCCTGTGATTCCCCGTTCAGAAGAGGATCCGAAGCTCCGGCATTTCCCGCAGACGGAAGCGCTGGCCGTCCTCGGTTTCGGCAGCTATGAAATCCTTTCCGAGCTTTTTCGCCGTCTGTATGACGAGGTTGAGAAGCGTAAGCTGGAACCTGCGGGTGCCCCGAGGCTGATCTCGCTGATTGCACCCTATGCGGGCGCACATTACAGAATCGACGAATACTGCTCGGAATGCGTGATTCCGATCAAGGAGCGCAAAATGTGAATCACAAGGCAAAATCCTTCAAAACAGAATGCGTGAAAAGCCCCGCCGAGAAAGGCGGAGCGGATAAGGGATAATTCAAAAAGCCATTGCCCATTCGTCTTCAAGCGGGTAAAAGCAAAAGACGCTTTGAACTAACAAAACGTCTTCGAAAACTCCTTCTACACATGGCAGATGAGATACTTATATCATACGGATTTTTACCAATTTGTCAATAGGGTCCGAGAAATCACTCTTGGCGGGGCCTCTGTGTCTGTTTTACGAGCCGTTCAGCCTGCAAAAACAATTGCGAAGCAGACGCTTTCTGCATCATTCCGCAGCTTTTCTGACTGAGCCGTCCAATTACATCTCCCAGTTATGCCAGACATTCATAGCGTTTTTAGGTTGTATGATAAGAAACAGCTTGACACCGGAATTCAAATGCTTTATTATGTATGCAAATAGTGTATATTAAAACTTTGATGAATCAAGTTTATGCTAACAGTGTACACATATTAAGGATATGCAGAAAGCAGAAATTATGATACTCTGTTTTCAAGCCCAAAAGGAGAAAACATATGAATCAAACTGAATGTAATGAAAATATAGGCATGTTCCTGAAAGAACGGATACTCTCCAAATATCGTTCTGTGAGGCAGTTTTGCAAACAGTATTTGATTTTCTGTGAACTGCCCCATGACGACGAAGAAATTCGGAAGATGAACAACCGGTTTTCTCAAATCATCAACGGAAAAAAAGGATTGCAAATCTCAGATCTGATGGTTGTTTCAAATCTGTTGAATGTTACTTGTGAGGAGATTCTGACCGCTGGAAAAGCATATAAACCGATTCAGGGCCATCTGACGAATTATGAAGTGGCTCGAAGTACGGATTCCAAGGGGTGGGAAGATTATTTGAATAGGGCAGACAAGCTGTTCCTGAACTATGATGAGTACGGGAAATCCGTACTGGATTATGCTTATGATTTTAAGAACTATCCGTTTCTTAAATACCTGATGGATAACGGATTCATTACGTTTAAGGATTCATCCGATTCAGGTTTCTTATACGGCTATGGCGCGGAAACATCGATCAAGCGCAGAGACATAGGACACGTGGACCCACTGA
>ONSY01000155.1 GCA_900320605.1 uncultured Eubacteriales bacterium
AAAGAAACAGGAGAGTATACCGATGGATTTAACTGAAAAAACGGCTTCCTCTGAACTGATTTATGACGGAAAGGTCGTCCATTTATACAGGGACACGGTGCTTCTGCCGGATGGAAAGTATTCCGTTCGGGAATATGTCAAGCACGTCGGCGCTGTCTGTGTAATTGCTCTGACAGATCAGAATGAGATACTGCTTGAGCGTCAATACCGTTACGCGGTCGGAAAGACCTTGACCGAAATTCCTGCCGGGAAACGCGACAGTGAAGAGGAAGATTGGGACAAAGCTGCTCTGCGTGAACTGCGGGAAGAAACCGGTGCTGTTCCAAAAGAGCTGTATGATCTTGGCGATTATTACGGATCACCAGCGATCATGGGAGAGCGAATTCGAATGTACCTGGCACGCGGTCTTTCTTTTTCCGAAAGCCAGCTTGACGAGGGTGAGTTTCTTGAAGTATTCCGAATGCCGCTCGCGGATGCCGTAAAAGCCGTGATGCAGGGAAAGTTTCCTGACGGAAAAACACAATGCGCAATTCTGCGTGCAGCAATGATGATTGAGAATGAAAAAAAGCAATAGTGTCAAAAAAGCAAACAGCCCGGTTTTTTTCCGGGCTGTTTCTGTTTTTAAAGGCAGATGGAAGAGGTTTGGATCAAAATACAGAATGCAAATATCCGAATACATCTGCTTAAATGTAAATCTGTCCAATACGCCGGATCACGTACCCTTCGGAAAACTCAGGCACCGAAATACACCAGGTCGTCTTTCGGTTTCGGGGCAGATTTGACTTTCTTGATCTCGAGCTGCAAAGCATCACGGCCATGAATTTCACTGTACCCGGCTTTTGCGGAGACAACCGCTTCGATCCACTGCCCTTCTGCAGGCGGGGAACTCATCTTCCGGCAAGGAAATCCGATTGCTCGGATATCATCAGCACAGCAGGTCATTGCGCGGCGTCCGAATGCGAAGTTTCCGTTCTTGTCAAGGTAAAACGCCATTCCTCTCAGCCGCATGGTGCGGCCATCGTAGCGGTCGGGATTATCCATGGCATCGATGTACCAGGTTCCGAAATCATCATCAGAAATATCGATGACATCTGCTTTCATGTCATAGGGAAGATCTTCTTCGGTCTTGCCGTCATCCATAGATCCGTCAGTATTGTCGAAGATAATGTCAAGGCCAGGGTTCAACGCCAGCATCGCACGCCGGAACGAACGTTTTTCCTCAACTTTATCCTTATCGCAGCGGTTGAAAATCACCATTTCGCTCTTTGTGACCATATCCGCAATAATTGACCGCATATTGGTCAGATAATTCGAAAATGTCGTAAAATCAGCGAGTGTGACAACCTGGCCCATAACCCATCCGCGGGGCAGTTTCAGGCCCTTGAGCGAAGACAGCAGCCAGGTCCCGTTGTATTCGATAAAAACGCGTTCCGGACGGTATTTTGTATCGAGACTCTTCAAATACGCCGGAGTAAACTCTTCAAGCTTTTCGCAGACAGATACACAGGTTGCCGTTTCACGCACAAGCTTTTCGTCGTATTCTTCAAAGCCTTCTTCACAGCAGATGATCAGTGTTTTTTCACCCTGAGAAAAGTTCGGATCACCGAGCATTTCGTTGATAAATGTTGTCTTGCCGGCCTCGAGAAAGCCCGCAATAAAATAAATCGGTACTTCTCTCATATATTTCGCCTCTCAGGTCAGATTCCGAAAAGTTCTGAAAGACCCGCTTCGTCAAGAGCCGAGCCTATCACGCAGAGTCTTCCGGTATAATCAGCGCTGCCGCGGCGCAGATCCGCTTCTCCCGGAACGTAGTCGAAATGAATCCAGCCGCCGTCCTGGGCCTGAAGGATTCCCTTTGCGCGCAGAACCATGCCGTATTCCATCGAGGACAGCTGTGAGAGCGCCTCACGCAGGCCTTCTTCGGTATAACGGTTGGCAGTTTCAAAACCGATTGAAGTAAAGACCTCATCGGCATCATGTCCATCATGATCATGATGGTGATGCTCGTGATCATGGTGATGATCATGGTCATGATGATGTTCATGTTCATGTTCATGTTCATGTTCATGCTCATGTTCATGCTCATCATCGTCATCATCGTCATCGTGATGGTCGTGATCCTCGTCTTCATGATGATGGTCATGGTCGTGATGATGCTCGTATTTTTCATCTTCAAACAGATCGAGCAGCGGCTTATGCTTCATCGCGTCAAAAATAATGTTTCCGTCCAGCTCATCCCACGGCGTAGTGATGATGGTCGCTTCCGGATTCTGCGCGCGAATCATCTCAATCACGGCCTTCAGCTTTTCGGGAGAAAGATTCTGAGAACGTGAGAGCACGATAGTTCCGGCGTTCTTAATCTGATTCTCATAAAACTCCGCAAAGTTTTTCAGATACACACGGCATTTCTGTGCATCAACAACCGTACAGACACAGGAAACTTCCAGTCCGCAGGTTTCCCGGTTGTTTTCGATTGCACGGATAACGTCGGAAAGCTTGCCGACTCCGGAAGGTTCAACAAGAATACGATCCGGGGAGAAATCATGAACAAGCTTATAGAGCGCATCACCGAGATCTCCCGCAAGGGAGCAGCAGATACATCCGGAATTCATTTCCGTAATCTGAATCTCGGAATCCTTCATGAAAGCTCCGTCAATCCCGACCTCGCCGAATTCATTCTCAAGAAGGACCACCTTCTCGCCTGCGTATACGTCTCGGAGCATTTTTTTGATCAGTGTCGTTTTTCCGGCACCGAGAAAACCTGAATATACATCTACTAAAACCATATCGGTTCCTCCTTTATTCCAAACATTTATTATACCGCTGTTCCCGGATAATGTCAATCATCCGTCTCATTGAAACGTGCCTCTCC
>ONSY01000103.1 GCA_900320605.1 uncultured Eubacteriales bacterium
CGCCCAACTGCTCAAGGAAATTGAAGAAGCTTATCTGCGCGCCGGCATCACCTACGGCTTCTTTTCCCTTTCGCTGCTAATTCTCTTCCTCTTTATGGCCTTTACGATCTCGCAGGAGCGAGATCTGCGGCTCGAAGAGAAACGGGAACTGCTGCAAAAGCTCGGCGCCGAGGAAAAAGCATTTTCCAGGGGAAAACATAGAGAAGCGATCCGGGAAGCTTTGTGGTGCCTTTTGGCCATGCCACCGGCCCTCGCCGCGCGGTTCTATCTGATTTGGAGGGATCTGAACCCGGACACGGGAAACACCATCTACTCCAAGCTCCTCGGACGTATGCTGTACTACGGCGGCTTCGGGGCAAACGGAACTGACAGCCGCGGGCTCTTTGCCCTCGTAAAAACTCTGGAAACACGAAGCTGGCTGTGGCTTTTGATCCCGCTGGCCCTTGCCGTGCTGCTGACCGCCTACGCTTATGGAAAGGCAGGGAAAGGAGAGGAAAACCATGACTGAGAGAAATCCCGTTTTGCAGGTAAGAGAGATTTCCAAAACCTATCCCGGGGAAAGCCCGGTCTACGCACTCAAAAAAACCAGTCTGAACTTCATGCCGGGAGAGTTCACCGCCGTTATCGGCTGCAGCGGCTCCGGTAAGAGCACTCTGCTGCGGATTTTGGGGACCCTAGACAGATCAGACACGGGAGAACTGATCATCGAAGGCCACAGCGTCGACAGTCTGCGCGAGGCTCAGATCGCACGTTTTCGCAGACGCCGTATCGGCTTCGTCCACCAGGACTACAACCTCTTCCCGGAATATACGGCCTGGGAGAACGTCATCCTCCCTATCCGCTTGGACAGCGCGGCGGAGGACCAAAAAAAAACTGCGCGGCTCTTCGAGGCCTTGGGCATCGCCCACTGCCGGGACCGCTTTCCCCATGAGCTGTCCGGCGGCGAGCAGCAGCGGGTTTCCCTGGCCCGGGCTCTGGTGATCGAGCCCGCCGTGATTCTGGCGGACGAGCCTACGGGCAATCTGGATGCGGAAAATTCCAATCGCGTGGCGGAGCTTCTTCGATTTGCCTGCGACGAGTACCGGCAGACCATCATCATGGTCACCCACGATGCAGCCATGACGGACTACGCCGACCGGATCCTGCGTATTCGGGATGGGGTCGTAACGGAATAGGAAGGCATGAGGAAGGGATTGCAGCAAAAGAGTCTCACAAAAACGCCGAGGGCTGCGAAAGCAGTATCCTCGGCGTTTTTTTATGAAATTTCGTATAAGAGCATGGCCACTGACTGGAAAGAAATATTGTTCCCGGAATTGCAGGATGATGTCGTAACGACATCTTTACTTGTTGTTAGAAGCATACAACAGCATGATATTGATGTCACCGCTTTTTCTTATGAAAAGACGATCCGTGAGAGAGTCACGCGACCCAACAGCGGCATACGGCACGGCCGGAGCGGAGGAACCTATCTCTGCTAAGGCTGCGTCTCACACCTGAACAAACAGGGAAAAGTCGTAATCTTTCCGAACAGGCCGCGGAACACTTCTGTCCTTTGGGGCATTCCCCAAGCACCCTGCCCACAAGGAAATCCTTGCCCATGCGTCTCTGCTGTTTGCCGGGAGGCTTTTTTGCCGATTTGCCGCCTTCTTACACCTTGAAGAGAATCTTCAGGTAGTTCCAGAAATAGTACGGAATGAGATAATCCGTGTGGTAGTAATCGGAAAGTGAATAATAGATGTTGTTGACCTTCGGATCGCGGCCGAAGGAGAAACCGGGCTGCTCGGTGAGAAATTTCACCTGCAGGCGCATGCCGGCGCCGTCGCGCGGGCCGCCGGAGGCTGCGTAGATGAAGAACGGGAGCTCGGGGTGCGCTTTGATCGGCGCGGTGATATAGTCGAGGACTTCCTCGTCGGTAAAGGTCGGGAACGGGCCGCTTCCCGGAGGCATCGGCAGGGGCTTGTCGCCGGAAATTCCGCCGCTCGTGGGGCAGAACCAGCGGAAATACTCAAAATCGTAATGGAACATCCGCCAGGTCCAGGCGCCGCCGCGCGAATAACCGGAGAACGCGCGGTGATCGCGCGAAGCCTTGATCGCCGCTTCGCCGCCGTCCTCGAGATAAGTGTTGTATTTGAGCTCGACCGCCGGGATGATATCGCGGACGATCTCTTTGTAGTAGTTGCCGGGAATCCCGGGGGTCCAGCCGTCGCCCGCTTCGGCGCCGCCGGTTTGGGTACGAATGTCTGCATCGCGCATCGGATCCATATAATAGGTTACAAAGACGATAATGCAGGGATCATTTTCGCCCGAATCAAAGAGCATATCGAACATGTATTTGTTGCCGCCGATTGCGAACATTGCAGGCTCGCATGTATTGCCGTGCTGGAAATACAGGACGTTGTACTTTCTGGATTTGTCGTCCTTATCATAGCAGTATGGCAAATATACATACGCGGTTTTTTTGTAAGTCTTTCCATTTTCGTAGACCGAGGTCTCGTAATCGAGTCGTTCCACCGTCCCCATTTTCTCAGGAACGCCTGTTCTTAAATAGGGATTCTCCTCGAAAACTGTCTCAAAATTAAGGACTTCACCGGGTTTGGTAATTACTTTCCGATATTCGCTCATTTTTACTCACCTCTTTATAGATTCTTCCTTTATTATTTCACCTTTCTCTACTGTTGTCAATTTTTTCTCTGAAAATCATTACGAACCGCAGGGCTGGGTCAAAAAAAGGAAGCTTTCCGAAATTCGGAAGCTTCCTTTTCTGCATTCTGAACAACGATATTCACTTTACTATTTTATTCCGCTCTGCAGCGTCTGATCCGGTGAATCATCCATACCGCTGCGGCAAGAACAATGAATGAGATACCGATCATGTAAAGAGCGGTTGTTCCGGCTCCGCCTGTCAGCGGCAGAACAACACCGGAGGAGTTATAGAGCGTCAGCTCAAGAATCTCAACGCCGTTCTCTGTCCTAGTTTCGGATTCGACCGGTGTACTGTTCAAATAAGCCGTAACAGTCCCGTTTTCCAGCTGTGTCAGGATCACCGGGCCGGATAACGGAAGATACCCGTCCGGCGCTGATGTTTCGAAAAGATAGTAGGCGATATTATTGCTCGAAAGCGCGCCGATTTCATGAAGTCCCGTTTCATCCGTAAGCCAGGAATCCAGCGCCGTCTCACCCTCTTTGGGAAGGAAGTTTTCGTCAAGCTGGGTCAGTTTGTATAGCTCGAATGAAGCTCCGGCAAGCGGTGCGGACGAATCATAGGATTTTTTCAGAATACGGATGCTCTTAGTAGGCGTATTGTAAATTGTGAGGATAAGATTTCCTCCGGCATCTTCAGACAGCTGAACGCTGCTGTCCACCGCACTGAAGACCCATTTCTTCTGCTGTGTTGAATACAGTGCCTTCTGGACAGTGATTTCGCCGGTTGAAGAGATGTTCAGACGGAGATCATACGCAAGCGCCATATACTGAACCGGTGTTTCGGTTTCGCGCAGATAGTAAACACCCGCGCGCAAATCGTCCAGCGTTATTTTTTCAATCGCTCCGTCTTCACCTGAAACAAGCTCCTCAAAACCTTCAAACGGAACATAATCGGGCATCGGTGACCCGGTCTCATATTCAGTTACCTCCCGGTAAAGCGCGAACTTTACTCCAGGAATCGCGTTGCCGCTGAGCAAATCACGTTTGAACGCTTTCAGCGTGAAAGGCTTGTTTTTGATTGTGACAGTCGGCATCTGTTCGGCGGTCGGGTTTTCTACCTGTGTGATTGAGTAGAAGTCACCGTTTCCCATCGACCCATTGACAGATACTTTCCAGTCCGCATCAACACTGAGCGTGATGGAATCAAAGAGAGCTTTGTATCTGTACGGAGCGGCGGTTTCCGTCAGGACATAATTCTCACCCGCCGTCAGATAGGCAACCACAACAAGGCCGTCCTCATCCGAGATAAAATTCTTTCCTGATCCTTCTCCGGACTCTTTCTCAAAGCGGAATTTTGCGCCGGAAAGCGCAGTTTCACCGGTATAATCCGACTTGACGATCCGGATTCCGGGACGCGTATTGGAAACCGTATCACTTCTTGAGTTGACTTTCGCTGCGATCTCATCAGACGTCAGGAAAACCCGCTCATACGCCACCGTGTATTCAAGGTTAGCGGAATAGCCGTGCTCATTGCCGTTTCCACCGGCTAAAAGGGTGTCACCCGCTTCGAGCTTTGTTAATTCTGAGTATCCGGAAACCGCTCCGGTTTCCGGATCAATTACCGGATCCACTCCATCAGGGAAGGTGAGCATCAGTTCATAGACCAGATAATCATTCAGCGTTTTCCCTTCAGCGAGCTGCGGAAGGAACCATCGGATTTCTGTTTCTGTTCTTCCAAGCTGACGAATCGAGTTTTCAAGCAGCTCATCACCAAGATAAAGAGCGAAATAGATCTCATCGTGGTCTTCCATAAAGGCGGCATCCGACCATTTTTTCTGTACGGAAATGCCGTAACCGTGCTGATTGTTGACGATGACCTCCTCATCACGGGCAGAGGTGATAACACCGGCGTTCGGGGATTCTCCCTCCGGAACTCCTCCTTCACGCTCATAATCAATCCGGTTGTAGCCTGAGGGGATTTCAGACTCGCGTTCTTCAACCATAAAGGGCATTCCCGCCATCAGATTGGGAACCTCAACGCTGTAATCCACCGGGATCCTGTCGGCAATACCGCCGGGAGAGGTATAGAAAGTCGCGCGATCACGTTCACTCTTCCACTCACCCGCCGGAACGACATCGCTGAGCTCAGAGAAAATCTTCGTTTCACTCGGAGCGCGCCGGAATCCACCGTCCTCATGGATACAGTAGTATCCCTCGGGGTCTTTGACGTAGTATTTCCCGGTATTGTAAACCATGTATTCCCCGCTGCTGTCCGTTCCGATCAGAATGCGGAAACGGAAAACTGCCGGATCCTCACCGTTCGGGATCGGATTGACCTTCTCAAAATCCTGCCATAGTTTTTTCGTGATCAGCAGACTGCGTTCAACATCCGGGTTAACGTGGTTTTCGTAGATGACTTTTTTGCGCTGTGCAACCGTCGCTGAGTCAATCGGATAATCACGGCGGGTTTCATTCTCAGTCGCAGTTCCTTCGAGTTCCGTATCGTTCACCTTTACGAAATCGAATACTCCGGTATCGACGCCGCATTCCTTGAGATAATAAACGCTGTCCTCACTCGGCAGCTCGATAAGAGCCATCTGACCAGGCGCAAGGAAGAAGACATGGTCGTAGGAAATACCGCCTGTTTCATACTGCGCGCTGTATTCAAGCGGTTCGCCGGTTACGGAATCCTTGACAGCGTATTCGTATCCCTCACTGCCGACAAGCGAGTAATTGTCGTCAGGTCTGATCGGGTCCTTCAGATAGATCTGGTAGGCAAAGCGCATCGACGGGTCGACTTTCTCGACACCGGTAACCTTTTTCTCCAGCTGAACCTCTCCGTTTTTATACGGCGCAAGATTAAAGCGCATGTGAATATTCGAGGCACCGGCACCGCGTTCAAGATAATACATCCTCATCGTATGACCGGAATAGTCCTTGTAAATCGTCTTGACGCCATCTTCGTTCTCGGTAAAATATCCGTCAAGCCAGTCGTTGATTTCATCATCTCCGGCGTCCGGATGTTCTTCAAGATACGCCTCTCTGTAGAGGTTGCGCAGGTTTGTAACAGTCCCGTTCACCACTACTTTACCGGTGCGGAAGTTGATGCTTCCGTCAAGTGCGGAATGGATTCCTCCGATATCAAGAATCAGTTTTCCGTCAAGATAGAACCAGAAATCATCATCACCGGAGAACTCAAAGATCAGATCGTGACCCCAGCCATCTTTACCGCTTTCACTCTGCATGAAACTTGCGGACATATCCATTCCGAAGAAATGGTCAACATACTGCGGGGCAGTTTTTCCGGCGGAATACGGAATCTCATAAAGCTTCTCATCCTTGCGCGGATCAAGAGACGAAAGAGGATTCGCGTGGATATCCATCTGGTTGGAATATTTCGAAGAGTAATTGAGATAGACCGGATTTCCCTGTGCGTCGGTCTGCCAGGTTCCATCCGATTTATACTTGATCAGGTCATTGTACGGGAAGAACTGGCCGTGTTTCAAGGTATCCTTGTTTCCTTCGTTTGAGGTCGCAAGCTCATCGTAAACAACGAAGTCACCGATCGTATACGTGTGGCCGTTCGGAGCCGTTTTCCCGTACCAGTAATCGCTCGTTTCTGTAATCAGGTGAGCGAAGTTCTGAGTACTGTCATATTCGAAATACCCCGTTTCGTTGTAGGTGCTCAGAAGGAAATTCTGATTGACTTCAATTGATGATGAGAAGAGTTCACCCAGGGAATGCTGCGAAGCGGTACCGGTGACCGCCGTATTCGTGTCCGGATACTGAGTCTCAGGGTTGATATTCTTCTTCAGAAGGTTCTTTGTCCCGGTCCACTGATTATATTTTGTCGCGCCGAGAACATCGTTCATTTCGCCGGAACGATATTCATTGTTTACAGTTGCGGCTCTGCCGTAATCCTGCATCTTGATCGTAATACCGAAAGCGGTATGATCTATGGTGGCGACCGGAGTCGGTTCTCCGCCCTGTTCTTCTTTTTCGGACATGACCGCGAAGTAGAAGGTGTCCGCATGAACCATCGGCGCGGAAATCAGTTTCCAGTTCCGGACCATCAGCGAAGCGTAATCGTAGTAAGGATCATCCCAGGCGAGGATGGTCGTATAGTATTCTTCATTGCGGCGGCCGTTCAGATTGACGCCGATCGTGCTGTCAGAAAGGAATTCCTCACCGGAAATCTGCGGAGCGATATACTTGCCGCTGTAGGCGTTCTGCAGTTCGTAATAGAAATTGGGTGATCCGTCATCGCCATGATACTCTGTGAAATCCCAAAGCATCGTATTGACGCGGCTTCCTACCCAGGAAATCTCGTCACCGCTTGCATATGCCTTCACAAGCATCCCGTCATAATCGATCGCATAGAAATCATAGCACTTCGTATCATCATTCCAGATACGGGTATAGATGATAACCTGATCTCCGTCCTCAACATCATAGATGATTTTTCCGTTTTCATCATACTGTGTTCCGGAAACGCTTACTTTCCGGGCTGTGTATACGACGAAGTCTTCATCGTTCAGGTTGGAGCGCTCGGCAAGATTCATCCATACATTCGCGTTTTTCGCATTATTCGTCAGGTCGGCGATCACATTGAAGGCGCTGTTGCCGTTGCGTGCGAGAGCCTTTCCTGCACAGCTAAATTTGTATTTTCCGGTATATGTCCCGGTACCGGGTTCAATGGAGATACGGCAGTACTCATCCGCCTCAGGAACCAGTGAAACGCCCTCCGGCGCAATGCGCAGATATCGGTTTTCTCCGCTGACCTGAGCGGTGACGTAATACTGATCCCCGGAAATATATGCGAATGACCAGAAATCGATTGTTGCATTCTTTGCGACGAACACATTTTCCGTACGGCTGACAGGCTCAATCCGGACCGTTGTATCCTTGCTTCTGAGCTGCGTATTCGTATCATTCGTGGCAGCGGCCATCAATGCATAGCCGGAGACCGTGCCCTGACTGTTGATGATTCCGTAAGACTTTCCGTCGAGTGAAAGCGGATCACTTCCAAGATCGGCAGTCAGAACAACACGATTGCCGGCTTTGGGAGACTGGACCGAGCCGGAAAATCCGTTGGAATTATACCACCATGTAACCTTCTGCCCATTCTGTTTGCGATGATAAATCAGGAACGCACCGGGCTCTGGCTCCTCATGTGTCTCAACGTAAAACACTGTATTCTGCGCCTGCGGATCAGAGACGAAAGAGAAATACCCAGAGTCATTTTGTGAAAGATAAACGGTCTCATTGCTATTATTCACCGTAGAAACCGTAAACTGATTCGATGTGCCTTCAACCGCGCTGAAAGTATACAGAGCCGCGGATGAAATCTCGGAAACGTTTGTTTTTTCAATTTTGGAATTTGAGATCGTATTTTTGAAATAATATCTTCCCTGATCGTTATCAATAGAGAGATAGAAACTTC
This sequence comes from uncultured Eubacteriales bacterium, assembly GCA_900320605.1. Lineage (GTDB taxonomy): Bacteria > Bacillota > Clostridia > Oscillospirales > Acutalibacteraceae > RUG612. The sequence continues at coordinate 8,087 of ONSY01000103.1, forward strand.
TCCCGTCAAGCTGAGTGATTTCCGAAGCTGTCGGGAACGGTTCCGTCACAACGATCCCGTAAACCGAAAAGCCCTCCGCCTCGAAGCGGACTGTCTCTCCGGCGGCCGACGCTTCGAGAATCTGAGGCTCGTCTTCATCACTGAAATGAACCGCATTCGTCGTTTCACCGGAAAGATCCGCAAGTGTGATCTCGACCTGGACCGGCGCAGCAGGCTGAATCTCCTCTTCCCCGGAAAGTATCGTGATGTCAAAAAAGCGAGCAAAGGACACAACTCTGTCTTCAAGAACTGTCTGTGCCTTTTCCAGATATTCATCAGCTGAAACCAGTTCCTGAACACTCAGACGGGCATCCTGCGGGATCAGAGATTCACTTGGGCATGTTACCCGGATCTGATAGTTCTGCCCGTCGGACGCGAGGATCGTATCTTCAAGCGCAATACTGACAAGCGCGTAAACAGAAAACTCATCCGCCTCAAAGAGGATTTCCTCATTATCTGTTTCCTGCTGTTCAATTACGCTGGCTCTGCCCTCGTCATCGATATGAACAACCGCAACACTTCCGTTTTCGCCGGTCTGTGTCTGCGTCATTGAAACAAGGATCGGTACCAGGGGTTCAATTTCTTCACCCTCTGCGTTTCTGAAAGTGATATCAACCGCTGTCACCGCAGACACAGTTCCTTCCACGGAACCGGCCGCCGCGTTCAGTGTGGTCTCATCGTTAATCGGACTGACAGACATCTGCGTTCCTTCAGGGAAGGCTCCCTGCGGCGCCTCGACGAAGATGATCACTGACCCTGCCTGAGCGCGGAACTGCTGTGCCGGATATCCGGTCTGAATTTCCTCAGGCGCCTCACTTCCATCTGATGTCTGGTCACCTTCATCTGAATTATCCGATTCCGAATTCAACGGTTCGGGAATAGATTCTTCCCCATTCGGATTTTCTCCGTTTGATGGCTCGTCTTTGTTTTCTTTCTGTTCCGTTATTTCCTGAGCCGAAGAAGATGAATCCGTGCTTTCTTCAGATTTGTCTTCTTCCGGTTCAGAAATCACCTGAGGCGAGGAGGATATCTGTGAATCCGTATTTTCTTCGGATTCATTTTCTTCCGAAACAGATGAGACGAAGCATTCGGGACCGTGAACATGCTCCTCTATCTCGATTTTTCCGCAGATCAGCTCTCCGTTTTCGCCGAAGCAATCCTCCGTATGGGTATGGAGCATTTCATGCGTGATTTCCAGTTTCGAGCAGATCAGTCGCTCCTGTGTTTCATAGCATTCATCCGTGTGATGATGCGCGCCTTCGCCTTCCTCTCTTCCGCAGCGAAGTTCATCTCGCCATTCATAGCAATCGTCGGAATGGACATGTTCCTGTCCCTCCTCCTCTTCACAGGTGAGATCCCCCCGTACACATTCATAGCAGAACTCATCATGAACATGGCCGTCATTTTCGGGGAGTTCACAGATTAACACCTGTTTCTGCTCATAACAGTCAGCGGAATGGATATGGAAGGGGATCTCTGAAAGCGGACAGAGCAGTGCCCCGTTTTTGTCATAACAGTCTGCGTTATGGGTATGCACCGCATATCCGGCATAGCCATCCCCTTCCTTCGCTTCGAAAGCGCAGGCGAGCACTGAGTCTTCTTTTGTGAGCGCAGAACCGCTCTGGCGCAGTCCGTAGAAGACGGAGATTATTACGAAAACCGCAAGTAATCCCGCCGCAATCCGGATCCTTATTCTTCTTTTTCTTCTCGAAAACATCTGATTTTCTGTTGTTTTGTCCATCCGGCAAAACTCCTTCTGTATTCAAAGAGTTGTAGACTCTCAACTGTCCTGTGGAATAATGATGATATATAAAAAGGTCAATTACTCATAGATATACAAAATATAATATATCACAAGTCAGCTTGTTTTTCAAGTGAAACTTCGGTTCGTGTTCGGTTCTTTCAAGCTTATTGTACAGAACAGAGCATCAGAAAATGCGTCTCAAAACAGGAAATCAGGATGCAGAACATGGAAAAGCCGTCTCCGAAAGCGTCACATTTCAGATTTTCTGCGGTATTTCTGGGAAAGCAGACAGCTATTTTTCCGATTTGCGAGGTAGGAAACGGCCGCGGCAAAAGGAATTCAGCAAATTAGCGCAATAAATTCAAGACATAGAAAAGATCACGGCGGCGCCGAAGCTCCGCCGTGACCGGGACTTCATTAAACTTTCCAGGTATGGTAAAACGTCCTGGTTTCTCCCTGGGAAAAACGCGAATCATCATACAAACACTTTTAGCTTGATTCCACAGCCAATGGCATTCTCGGCCTGGCCATCGGGAAAGATTATCCCTGATTCCTCCGGACATGTAGAAAAGTAAGAATTCATGCCTCTCCGCTCAAAGAAAAAGCCGAAGGCAGCTCAAACCGCCAACGGCTCATCCTCTGTTTGATTTTATGTCATTCGGATCCGAATCACAACGGGCATTTCCGTCTTAATCCCATCAGCGCAGACGTGAAGTCCGTTTTCATCGCGTGCTGTTTCAATTACACCTTCATAGCCAAGGATCGAAATCTCTCCGGGAATACCGTTATATACCGGAAGACGGGACGCATCTGCGTTCGCGAGCGACCGTATTGTTACTTTCCCGTCAGTCGGCCATGAAAGCACAATGGCATACAGGAAATCATCACGCATGGTAAAACGGATATCCTGTGATGTAAAGGTTCGCTCCGTATTGTCGGTGAACTGTCCCTCTTCGATATTCGTCGGTCCTTCACCGTATTTCCGGAAGGTCCGGCTTTCATAAACAGCCTCGCCGTTTTTCGAGAGCCACTTACCGATCTCATTCAGAATTCTGGTATCCTCTTCCCCGATCGTACCGTCCGGTTTCGGGCCGACATTCAAGAGCAGAGTCCCGTTCTTGCTGACAATATCACAAAGATCGCAGATGAGAGATTTCGCCGATTTATAATCATTGCCCTCAGTATAACACCAGCTGTTGCGCGCGGCAGCGGTATCCGTCTGCCAGAAATACGGTTTCATCTCCGAGAACTGGCCTCGTTCGACGTCGGGAACGGCACTTCCGAACAGGAACGCGTCATGCTTGTAATTGATTGCGACCTGTTCGCCCCACTGTGCGGCCCGGTTATAGTAGAACGCCGCGAGGCGAGGCAGATAGGGCCGGAAAGCGCTGTGCTGAATCCACCAGTCAAAATAGAGGAGCTTCGGCTGATACCGGTCAATCAGTTCACACGTCCTGATCAGCCAGTCATTGAGGTATTCCTCCGTGGGCGCGGGAGTGCTGTAAAGGTCCTGAAGTTCGCCCTCAGGCATCGCCGGCCAGTAAAGGTCTCCGCGTTTGAGGCTGCCGCAGACATCGCTTTCGAATTCACGTCCGTGACCCAGAAAAAACCAATGTTCCGCACGGTGACTTGAAGCGCCGAAAACCATGCCCCTGCTCTCACAGCTTCTGCGCAGTTCTCCGACGATATCCCGCTTCGGTCCCATCTCGAAGGCATTATAGTGCGAAAGATCGCTTCTGTACATCTGAAAGCCGTCGTGATGTTCCGCTACCGGAACAACATATCTGGCGCCTGCTGACCGGAACAGTTCCGCCCACGCTTCCGGGTCGAATTTTTCCGCCTTGAACATCGGGATAAAATCCTTGTATCCGAATTCCGTATGTTTTCCGTAGGTTTTGATATGATGCTCGTATTCCCTTGAGCCCCTGATATACATATTCCGCGGATACCATTCGCTTCCGAACGCCGGAACACTGTAGACACCGAAGTGAAGAAAGATCCCGAATTTCGCGTTTTTGTACCATTTCGGCACCTCAAAACGTGAGAGTGACGCCCAGTTTGCCTCATAAGGGCCCTGCGCAATAACCGAATCTATTTTTTCAAGCGCTGTTTTCTGATCGTACATTCTGATCCCCTTTCCCATGCCTTCAGATAATTTAATTATATCAGAACCCTCACCGGCTTTCAATCTTCAAATCCGGAAAGGAGAAGAAGAATGATCTTAATGACGTTTAGAGCCGCGAATAGCAGATCGTCGAAACCGGAACAAAAAGGTTTACAACCGGAAAGCTTTTTGATAGAATGGAATTATCAAAATATAAAGATGAGGTGTCACATTTGAACGGACTCATTCTTCCGCCGAAAGGTATGGCCGACGTAGTGCTCGATACCGACACTTACAATGAAATTGATGATCAGTTCGCACTTTCCATGCTTCTGCTCAGTGAAAAAAAGCTCCGTACCGCCGCGATTTACGCAGCTCCCTTCCATAACGAAAAATCCGACGGACCGGAAGACGGAATGGAAAAAAGCTATCAGGAAATCCTGAAGGTTCTCGATCTCTGCGGAAAAGCTGAACTTGAACCGGTTGTGTTCAAAGGATCCCGCACGTATCTTTCCGATGAAAAAACGCCGGTAATCTCCGAGGCCGCACTTGATCTCTCCCGAAGGGCAATGAATTACAGTTCTGAAAACCCGCTGTGGGTTGTCGCGATCGGCGCGATTACAAATGTCGCCTCGGCAATTCTCATGAATCCCGAGATATCGGAGAAGATCGTCGTTGTCTGGCTCGGCGGGAATTCCTACGATCTGCCGGGCACAAAAGAATTCAATATGATGCAGGATATCCCCGCCGCGCGGGTTGTCATCGAAAAGTCACGTCTCGTAATTCTGCCGTGTCTCGGTGTGGTCAGTGAATTCCGTGTCTCAAAACCGGAACTGGAGCGCTGGCTTCTCGGGAAGAACCCTCTTGCGGATTATCTCGCGCGAAACACCATAGAGGAAGCCGAACGTCAGAGCGATCTGCTCTGCTGGAGCCGTGTAATTTGGGATGTAACCGCTGTTGCGTGGCTGTTAAATGAAAACGGAAAATATATGAGATGCGTGTCACGCCCCGCGCAGCTTCCCGGTTATGACCGTGCTTATCACGGCGAGACCATCGGAAAAGAGCTCACCTACGTTTCCTATATCAACCGCGACCGGCTGCTGACCGATCTTGTAAAGCTTCTTACAGACGATAATCCTGCGAAACTTACAGAAGGAGGCTGATTTCTTGAAACTTTTATGGAGATTAAGCCGCGAAGCCATTCGGTATAAAACACTCTATGTTTTCGCGATTCTCTCAACACTCTGCCTGACGCTCGTAAATCTAGCCGCGCCCCGTGCTCTCTCCGCAATGACTGGAATCGTCTCCCGAGGAATGGAAGACTCCTCGATGGTTCTGATCGGGCGGCTTACTGTCGCTTTGATTGCGCTCTATCTCCTCCGTGTCGTCTTCCGTTTTCTGAGCAACTATCTTGCGCATAAAGCGGCGTGGTACCTCGTCGGCGATCTCCGCACAAAGACATACGATAAACTTGAACGGATGCATCTCGGATACTTTCATGACAAACAGACAGGCGATCTTATGAGCCGGATCGTCAACGATACACGTGACTTTGAGCTGCTGTACGCTCATATCATACCTGAAACAATTACCAACGTGGTAACATTCCTCGGTGTTTTGACCGTTCTGCTTCTGATCAACTGGAAGCTTGCTCTGATCACCTGTGCGCCGATCCCCCTGATTCTCATTTCCGGACTTATTTTTTCAAAGAAAGTCAGGCCGTTTTTCCGTATTTCCCAGAAACGGATGGGCGAATTTTCCGGCAAGCTTCAGGACAATCTTTCCGGACTGCATGAGATACAGTCTTTCGGACGTGAGGAATATGAAACAGGACGTGTCGATGAAAAAAACTTCGCGCATGTCAAAGCGATGCTTCAGGCACTCAAGATCAGCGCGATTTTTCATCCTTCCGTAGAGTTTATCTCTTCTCTCGGAACGATCCTTGTAGTCGCTTTCGGCGGTTATCTTGCTCTGCACGAAAGCCTGAGCGTTGAGGACATTGTTTCCTTCGTACTCTATCTGAGTCTCTTCTATATGCCGATCACAGGCCTGGCAAATCTTCTTGAAAGCATGCAGCAATCCCTCGCCGGAGCAGAACGCGTTCTGACGGTTCTTGATGCACCGGTAGAAATTGCGGACAAGCCCGGCGCTAAGCCGCTGGAAAAAGTTGAGGGAGATATCGTTTTTGACCACGTCAGCTTTTCCTATGACGAAGAGTCTCCAGTACTGGAAGACATCTCCTTCCATTGTGAAAGCGGGAAAATGCTTGCGCTGGTCGGACCGACGGGCGTGGGCAAAACGACACTGACACAGTTGATCTCACGTTTCTATGAACCGACCTCAGGCCGGATCCTGATCGACGGCGTTGATCTTCAGGACGCGACAATCGAGAGCCTCCGCCGGAATATTGCGCCGGTTCTTCAGGATACGTTCCTCTTTAACGGAACTGTTGCCGAAAACATCGGATACGCCGCCCCGGATGCGACAATGGAAGATATCGAAAACGCTGCCCGTGCCGCGAATATTCATGAAGATATCATGGCCATGCCGGACGGTTATGAAACGCAGGTCGGAGAACGCGGGACACGTCTTTCCGGAGGGCAGAAACAGCGTGTGGCGATCGCACGCGCGATTCTGCGCCGCTCCCCGATCATTATTCTGGATGAAGCTACCGCTTCGGTTGATGTTGAGACGGAACAGCAGATTCAGAAGGCAATCGCCTCCATAGCCGGAAAGCGCACCGTCATCGCAATCGCGCACCGCCTTTCAACCATCCGCAGTGCTGACCAGATTCTGGTAATTGAGGAAGGCCGCGTTACCGAAAGCGGGACGCACGATGAGCTTGTTGCCCTCGGAGGCAGCTATGCACGCATGAACCGCATCCAGTCTGACGCCGCCACACAGGCCGGTATTATCTGA
>ONSY01000161.1 GCA_900320605.1 uncultured Eubacteriales bacterium
GTTGAGGAATTGAAGATATCCTGCGCACCTTTTGCCGCAAGCAGTTCAATTCCGAGAGGCTCCAGCAGTCTCGGTTTAAGATATTCATCCACGTTGAGTCCGGTTTCCTGCAGAATCAGAAAATTGAGCACATACTGGGCGCCGATATCATAAAAAAAGGTTGTCCCGGGTTCGTAAACCGGTGCCAGTTCAAAAAACGTTCTGACCCAGTCATCGGAGAAGCGCATTTTTGAGAATGTTTCCGCGTTATGACCGGTTGTCATGGTTAAGAGGTGATAAACAGTAAGCCTCTCAAACCGCTCGTCGAGATTTTCAGGCATGTGTTTCCGCAGAAGCGGTACAACGAGCGTGTCAAAGCTGAAATATCCTTCGCTGATTGCGAAAAGAACAGCAGCTGAAACAATGCCTTTTGCCGCGGAATAGATGCGGTGAATACTGTCCTCCGAGAACGGAGCCGCCACTCCGGCAGCAATCATATTGCCGTTGCGGATGATATGCATGCTGTGAAGCTGCAGTCCCTCTTCTTCCACAGCATCGAGGAAACGGGAAATGTCATTTGAAGAAATTCCCTGTGATTCAGGTGAGGACACCGTGATCCAGTCGTATTTTTTCATTTTTTCTCCTTATCGCTTTGTGTGAACAGGTCTTCTTTATCGGTCTATTTTCGGATAGACAATACCGAGTTCACCGCGGCTCGCGCACATCTTCCCCTTAAAGAAAGAGTGAACAAACGGTTTTTCTTCAATATTTCCATCGATAATATCTTCTGCTAGCTTTAAAATGCTTTTTAGAACATCTTTTCCGACAGGGGTCACCCCATGCGCTGGATATGTCACATCAAAATCATCACTCAGCTTCAATATCTTCTTCATCGTATCACGATAGCCGACAATGCCGTGTTCTTCTGAAAAAGCAAGTATTTCACCGCGTGCACAGCAATCTCCGGTAAACAGGATACGGGAAGCAGGATCCAGTATGCTGATCGAGCCCGGAGAATGACCGGGCGTTTCAATAATGCGCAGAACTCTGCCTCCAAGATCCAATTGGTCGCCGTCGCTGATATCGGTTGTTTCCGTTGTGATCGGCCTCGGAAGTTTCCCTGGAGCGTTCCCCGCAATCTGATCCAGGTAGCCCTGCCGGTCTTTCGGGCAGAGATAGACCTTCTTGAAATCGCCGTTGCCGCCGATATGATCTCCGTGGCAGTGGGTATTAATGACCGACACCGGTTTTTCCGTCAAACCGGCAGCGATTGAGCCGACATCAAGATTACCCAATCCGGTATCAATAATAACCGCCCGATCATTTTCCTCCAGAAGATACATATATACCTGAAATTCTCCGCGTTTTTCCTCAATCTGCCAGGTCCTCGGAGCAATCAGTCTGGTGCTGTAAGTGGATTCCATATGTTCCCTCCTGTACAATTATCATTTGTTAATCATGGTTCGTTTCTTACTCTTCAGGGTATCCGCCGATCTTTTTGAGATACGCGAGGGCGAGCTGATCAAGCGGTTCCAGTCCGTCATGTCCTTTCGGCCCGTCGTTTGTAAACTCCATCCAGCCGAAATTCTCTCTGCTCTCCGGCCAGTACGGAAGCGAACAGCCCTGAAAATCTGTCCCGTTCGGATCTCCGGTACGCATGAAATTCGCCCAGTAGGAAGTCATCTGCTCGGTAAGCTTGAAGTCGATCGGTTCCCATGGGCGGCACGGCGGAACACCCTCACGCATTGATCCGAACATGTACCACAATTCACTGGAGTGCCATGCAAGAAGATTTTCCGTATCCCGGAACGTTCCCTTTTCTTCCGGAAGACAAGGCAGGTAACGTGCAAAGACATATGACCAGTTTCGTGCTTCTGAGGCTTTTTTGGCCCGATAAGCACCGAAATACCGATTCACGATCACTCCTCCGCCCAGACCGCCGCTGAAAGCTCTGCTTGCAAGCACTCGGCTCATGAGGTCGGCGTTTTCATCGGTAACCGGCCAAATCTTTTCAAATTCATACTGATCATAGAGGTCTCCGAGTTTCTCACGCATCAGGTCATAGAATTCCGCTGCGTTCTTGAATTTCTCAGTCGGTCCAAGATTAAACCCCGGACGTACAGAACTTTCCCCAAGATTCCCCCCTGACAGATAATCGATACCAAAACCGAAACGGGCCATGTTTTCCGCTCCGTCAGTGCTGAAAACATTTACGCCGTCTGCTACCATCGCGCTTGGCAGGATGCCATGGATTCCGGATAGTTCCGGATTCTTAAGGTCATAGAATCTCAAAGCCGGAAGACGCCGCAATTCCTCCGGTCTGATGTCCGGATCAAGTCCGATGCTTTCAAGATATTGTCTGTTCTTTTCCTGTGCAGTTTCCAGGGCGGGATAACTGCGTATCCATGACAGATTCGACTGGTTGATGCATCGTTTGATCTTTCCCTGTGCTTTTGGAGAAGTAGCAAGCCCAGTCGCTTTTGCGGTACCGCCGGACTGACCTCCGACAGTAATGTTATCCGGATCCCCTCCGAAAGAACTGATATTCTCACGTACCCAGTCAAGTGCCTTGATCTCATCAAGCAAGCCGTAATTCCCGCTTATTCCATCCTGTTCCGCCGAGAGCTGCGGGAGACACAGATAGCCGAAAACATTGAGCCTCTGAGCCACGCTGACAACAATGATTCCTTTTCGAGCAAGCTCTGAGGGATCAAACTCGATCTCGGTATAGTATCCGCTCGCAAGTCCGCCGCCGTGGAACCACATAAAGACAGGACGTCTCTCGGAAGGATCCGCGGCTCCGGTCGTAATATGAAGATACAGGCAGTCTTCGCTCATGGGCGGATTTCCCTGAGAATAGAAATCGCTTGCCCAGGGTTCAATTGTCAGTCCGGTCGCAGAGGTTTCCTGCATCGCTTTCGGCGCGCTCATGGAAACATCAAGTTCCCCTTTCCATGGATAGGGATCTACCGGAGGTTTAAAACGCAGTTCGCCTACCGGCGGTGCCGCGTACGGTACCGAACGGAAAGTGGTGATACCATCATATGCTCCGGACAGTGCCGCACCGCGCACCAGACCGAATTTCGTTCTTGCCACAAGAATACTCATTTTTGAAACCTCCTATTCCATATTATCGATTTATAACTCTCTCATCTTCCGGTCTGTCATTCCTTAGGAAGATGATCAAACATTTCCTTTACTGACGGAGCATTTTTTGTAAGCCGCTTAATCGTCAGGTCTTCCGCCTTGTTGCTCGCGAGACGGAGATTGTTTTCCGAGGAAAGAAGATTGTCCTTTATTTTCTGCAGATGCAGGATGGATTTATCTATCTCGTCGATCGCGGTCTGGAACTTTTCACTCGCGATGCGGTAATTGCGTGAAAACCCGTCTTTGAAAGCATTCATATTCTCCTCAAAATGGAGAATGTCAATCTGCTGATTCCGGACAATCTGCAGTTCCCTCTGATATTTCAGCGAGTTGAGCGCCGCGTTGCGCAGAATTGTAATCATCGGGATAAAGAACTGCGGACGAATCACGTACATCTTCTCATAGCGATAGGAGACATCAACGATTCCGTTATTGTAGAGGTCGTTATCGATTTCGAGGAGCGAAACAAGCACCGCGTACTCACAGTTTTTCTCCCGGCGGTCTTTATCAAGCTCTTTGAAAAAATCCTCATTTTTATGCTTGGTAGCCGTCTCATCCATTTCATTCTTCATTTCAAACATAATGGAGAGAAACTCCGTTCCCTCGCTGTCTGCTTCCCGGAAAATGAAATCACCCTTGCTTCCGGTTCTCGCATCGTTATCCTTTTCGAAATATGCATTCGGAAATGCAGTCATGCGTATCATGTTGAACTGATTCATGCAGTGCTGTTCGAGACTTTCACCGATCATCTTGGTGGACTGACGGGCTTTGAAGTCCTTATAGTACTCAATCTGCTCGTCTTTCCCCTTAAGCAGACCTTCATACTTTTCGATCAGCATTTTCTCGTTAAGCTGATTTTCAGTTTCCTTACTTGTGAGTTTTCCCTGCAGCTCGGTAATCTCCGTTGTTTTTTCCGAGATTTCCTTTTCCTTGTTCTGCACCGCAGTCTGAACTGCCAGTTTTTTTTCGGTATCGCTGTTTGAAAGGAGCATCTGCAGCCGTTCAATTTCACTCTTCTGCTCCGCGAGCTCACGTTCTTTGCGCGCAATCACCTCGCTGTGTCTGCGTTCCAGTTCAAGCTGCGCGATTTTCAGATCATTCTCCCTTGTTTTAGACAGTTCCTGCTCTCTTTTCTGCAGTTCCTGCGCGAATTCATGGTCGCGAACCTGAGAGACAATCTGGGCATATCCGGACTCATCCACGGTAAAGATCTGTCCGCAGTTCGGACATTTCAGTTCCTTCACTTTCTCACCTTCCGCATCTATTGATTTCTTTCATGTATACCGCATTACTATGCGCTCTTAACGCGTTCGGATATCCTGTTTTCGGTATGCACAAAAAAGATTTTCCATAAAAATTATACCTTCTGTACCGAATAAAAACAAGCTTTCCGTCGGATTTTTCTATCTTCACATATAGGCTGGGATTCCGACTTTATCATATCGAATCATTTCACCGAAAATCCATTGACAGGTGACCGATCGTTCGCTATAATAAGAGAACGATCGGTCACCCATTACTTCGGAGGTTCATATGAGCAGCAAGACAAAAGAAAGGATCCTGGATGCGGCACTCGGAATGTTTTCTCAGAAAGGTTACGCAGGAACGAATATCCGTGAACTGACCGCCTCTCTCGGGCTGGTAAAATCTTCAATGTATAAGCATTTCAGGAGCAAAGAGGAAATCTGGAACGCTTTGCTTGATGAAATGATCTTATATTATAAAGAACGGTTCGGATCACCGGACCATCTCCCTCCTGCACCGGATTCCCTTGAGGGACTTGTTTCCCTGACCATGCGGATGGTCGATCTCACCGTACATGACGAGAAAATCGTGAAAACACGAAAGGTACTTACCATAGAACAGTTCCGGGATGAACGTGCCAGGACACTTGCAACAAATCATTTTCTTACCGGACTTACAGATATGTTCTCACGGATTTTTGAGAGTATGATGGAACGGCGGCTACTGCGTCCGGATGATCCGGGAATACTGGCTTTTGCCTACACTGCACCGATCTCTACGCTCATTCACCTCTGCGACAGAGAGCCGGAGAAAACTGACGAGGCAATCGCAAAAATTGAAACATTCAGCCGTCATTTTATTTCCGTTTACGGAAATAAAATGTCTGATAAGGAGAAACAGCTATGAAAGTATTGGTTCTGAACGGAAGTCCCAAACGGGAGAAAAGTGATACGATGCAGATCACCCGGTCATTTCTGAAAGGAATGCAGGAATTCACGCCGCAGGAAATACACATCATTCATACGGTGGACCAGCACATAGAGTACTGTTCGGGATGCTTTTCCTGCATGCATAACGGAGGGACCTGCATTTATAATGACGACATGAAATCCATACTTGAAGAGATTCTTCAGAGCGATCTGCTCATTCTGAGTTTTCCGCTCTATTGTTACGGAATGCCCGCTTCTCTGAAAGCGCTGATCGACCGCACCCTTCCCCTCTCGAGCATGGCAATGCAGAAAGTCGGCGACCGATATGAGCATGTCGGGCAGGCAGATTTTTCTCATCTGAGATATCTTATGATCTGCGGCTGCGGTTTTCCTAACAGCCGTAGGAATTTTGAGCCTGCCATCCAGCAGTTTCAGCTTTGTTTTCCGCAGAATCACACCATTCTGACCGTCCCGGAAAGTCCGATGTTCAATGTGCCTCAGGCGTCTGTCGTTACTGTTCCCAGACTGGAACGAGTCCGTCTCGCCGGACGCCAGTATGCCGAAACGGGAGAAATTGATGTTTCTCTGCTTACTGAGATTACATCACCGATGATTCCTGAAGATCAGTACGCCGCCATTGTAAACAACGGTCTTTGACGCCTATGGTACATGTCGGTACGCTTTGATCTGCTTCATGTCCTTTCTATCTTTCTGTCAGTCTCTGATCGGTTTTGTACCATAAATTATCATACAGGGAGGAATATCATATGAATTCAATCTGCGGTGCAAATTGTGAAATATGCTCTTTCAGCAGTGACTGCCGGGGTTGTGCCGAAACCTGCGGCAGGCCTTTCGGCGGTACGTGTGTGGCAGCTCAGTATATTCAGACCGGCGGCATGCAGAAGTACCTTCAGTTCAAGCAGGATTTGCTTCATGAGATCAATTCGCTTCTTAAAGCAAACCAGCTTCCCGCGGCATCCGCACTCTCTGAATTACCCGGTTCATTCGTAAATATACCCTATCCGCTTCCCAACGGGAAAACAGTCCAGTTCCTGGATGATCAGAGAATCTATCTGGGATCGCAGATTGAATTTGCCGACCGGGGAATCTGTTACGGTGTTGTCGCAGATACAACATTTATCCTGATCTGCAGTTACAGCATCGACGGTTCCGAACCGGAGCTGATTCTATATAGGAAAAGATAATCAGGCTGTCAGAACAGTTAATAACGATCTTCCGGATAGTCTGCCAGATGCAGGATTTTCTAATACCCGCGAGGGCTTGCGTAAAAAACCATCTTGCTGTTTCTGCCCGTTTCGAATATAATGGTATCGAATCATTTATCCGGAGATCAGCATTTATGAAAGAAATCGTTATCGTCACGGAACGTCTGATCCTGAAACCTCTCACGACGGTATATCTCGAAACTGTCAACGCCTATGCCCTGTGCCCGGACAATGCCAGGTACATGTGTTATCTTCCCTACCGGGATTCTGAGGAAACGCTTGAAAAGCTTCAATCCTTTGAATCGGAATGGAACAAGGACCATCCGGATTTCTACGAGTTTGCGGTTCTATTCAACGGGAAACACATCGGAGGCGTCACTCTCTACTGCGAGGACGGTGCCGGAGAACTCGCATGGATTATTCATCGTGATTACTGGGGAAAAGGATTTGCCTTTGAAGCTGCCAAAGCGCTCATTGATTATTTTTCCAAACACGGTTTTACCCGGTTTATCGCAACCTGCGACACACGCAACGTGGCCTCCTACCGTCTCATGGAAAAGCTCGGCATGTCCCGGAAGGCTGAGCTCGGCGGAAGAAAGAACCGCATGAGCGAAGCGGAATCGTCCGAATATCTGTACGAACTGATCATCAAATGAATCCCGCTGTACAGTATCCGGTTCTATATTATCAGTTATGAGAAAGGAATCATTTATATGAGCGAAACAAATGTCAGAATACAGGATGATCTCTACGAAGCTGTCAACGGTGAGTGGCTGAAAACTGCCGTAATCCCGGAAGACCGGCCGATTACCGGCGGCTTCTCCGAACTCGATCAGGGCGTTGAGAAAATCATGATGGCGGATTTCGCCGCGTTTGCAAAAGGCGATAA
>ONSY01000104.1 GCA_900320605.1 uncultured Eubacteriales bacterium
CCGAATAGGTAAGAAAGTTCATTGCAGCAACACAAATCAGCGGGATCCACGAATAGCGGGGGAATATCTTCTCAAGCCATTTTTTCAGCTTCATGAGATCATAACCTCGAAACGAATGGCGATTTTCAAAAACGTGACCATTAATATGAATATTTTATCATATCCTCAGCCATATTACAAGCCTTTTTTCTCCCCTTCTGCCTGCGTCAAAGTCCAATCCGCGGCGAGTCAGAACAAGCGAAGATTATCTTTTTCCATCCAGTAATTTGATCGGATCGCAACTGTTTTCTAGAATCGAATGAAAACAGCGGAGGCAGTGTCGTCCAGCTAACACGAACTGACAGATTTACCGGCAGAATCATCCTGTATTTCCGGTTAAGGGATCCCATTTATGCAGACTGAGTAAATCCCGTAGACAAGGGCTTATTCCACGGAATCCTGTGTCGTCAGGAACCTGCAGGCGGCAAGCGCTGCGGTCGCACCGTCAGCAACCGCAGTTGTCAGCTGACGGACATTTTTGCTGCGGCAATCTCCCGCAACGAAGACACCTGGAGTAGACGTTTCACAATCCTCTGCGGAATCAAAATATCCATAACGGTTAAGCGCCGCCAGATTCTTAAACGGTTCATTCTCCGGGATCAGACCGATGGCGACAAATAGCCCGTCACAAGCAATCTGAGTAACATCACCGCTTGTTCGGTCTTCCGTTTCCAAACCGCAGAACTCGCCGTTTTCACGCCTCAGCAGTTTTGTGATTTTAAGGTTTGTGCGCACTTCAACGTTTTCCCGTTTCGCGAGGATATCCTGCAGACTCTGCTCACCCGTCAAAACAGGCAGATCCTGTAATATGGTCACGCTGGAGCACTTTTCTGAAAGGAGGATTGCTTCCTGAAGCGCAGAATTTCCTCCTCCGGCAACACAGACATTCCTGTTCTTATAAAAATCGCCATCGCACACTGCACAGAAGGAAATTCCCTCTCCAACCAGCTCTCCCTCACCCTCAAGGCCAAGCATCCGATGCTTGACTCCGGTTGCGAAGATCACAGCACCGGCTTCATAGGAACCTCCCTCGAGTGTTTCGACGATCTTCCTTGTACCCCGATCCTGTACGGCAGTTACCGTCTCAAACTCGATCTCTGCGCCCTGATGGAGAATCTGCTCAAGCATCGAATCGGCAAGTTCATTCCCGCTTATTGACAGTGATCCCGGATAATTCTCCACTTTCGGCGAATGGGTAATCTGACCGCCGAATCCGTTTTTCTCAATTACTAGGGCGTGTCTCCCGTTGCGCTGTGCGTATAGCGCTGCGGTCATGCCGGCGGGGCCGCCGCCGACTACAATAATATCATAATAACTCATCGGAATTCTCCTTTATACCAAACGAGCAGAAATTGCCGCTTTGCAACTTCTGCTCGCTGTTCTGTTATTTAAGGTTATGCGCGCTTCATCAGCCAGCCCTTGATGTCAGAAACACCGCGGAATTTTTCGAAGCTCTCACCGTTGTCAAGAACGAGTGTCGGAGCCTGACGGATGCCGTATTTCTCGACCAGTTCACGTGATTCATCGGCATTGATCGCCTCATAGGCAACTCCCGCTTTGTCAAGCAGCGCACCGGCAGCCTTACAGTTCGGGCAGGTCGGTGTTTTAAAGAGCATAATCTTCTGACCCGCAAAAACAGGTTCTTCGGCTGCGTTCAGCGTGATAACCGGTGCCGCATCAGGCAGAATCTCATCGATCGGAGCAGGATTCGGCCCGGTGTGGGTCAGGAAGGAACGGCCGATATTGTATACCTTGCGATCCTTATATTCCTGTGCCTTGCCGTCGTTCCAGTTCTGGATCGGGCGGTAATACCCGGTAATACGGCTGTATACTTCCGTTTTCTCACCGCAGATCGGGCAGGTATACTGCTCTCCTGTCAGATAACCGTGATCCTTGCAGACAGAATACGTAGGCGACATGGTATAATAAGGCAGTTTGTAGTTTTCGGCAATCTTGCGGACAAGATTCGCGGCCGCTTTCCAGTCCGGAAGCTTTTCTCCGAGGAAGGCATGGAACACCGTACCGGAAGTGTACAGAGTCTGAAGATCATCCTGAATGTCGAGCGCGGAGAAGACGTCCTCCGTATATCCGACCGGAAGATGAGAGGAATTCGTGTAATACGGAGTCCCGTTCATATTGGCGGTGATGATATCCGGGAATTCCTCCTTATCATGTTTCGCAAACCGATAGGTCGTCGATTCGGCAGGCGTCGCTTCAAGGTTATAGAGATCTCCGTATTTCTCCTGGTAATCAGAGAGGCGTTCACGCATGTGATTCAGCACATCGCGCGTAAACCGCTGCACCTTCGGATCTGTCAGGTCGGCGCGCAGCCATTTCGCGTTGAGACCGACCTCATTCATGCCGATCAGTCCGATGGTGGAGAAATGGTTCTCGAAACTGCCGAGATAGCGTTTGGTATAGGGATAAAGGCCCTGTTTGAGAAGCTGGGTGATAACCGTACGCTTCGTTTTAAGGCTGCGGGCAGAAATGTCCATCAGATTGTCGAGGCGCTGATAGAAATCCTTTTCGTCCTTCGCAAGATATGCAATGCGCGGCATATTGATCGTAACAACGCCGATCGAACCCGTTGATTCTCCGGAGCCGAAGAATCCGCCGGATTTCTTGCGCAGCTCACGAAGGTCGAGGCGCAGACGGCAGCACATCGAACGGACATCGCTCGGTTCCATATCGGAATTGATATAGTTCGAGAAATAAGGGGTGCCGTATTTCGCAGTCATCTCAAAAAGAAGCTTGTTGTTCTCTGTTTCGGACCAGTCGAAATCGCGGGTAATCGAATAGGTCGGAATCGGATACTGGAAACCTCTGCCGTTGGCGTCGCCCTCGATCATAATCTCGATAAACGCCTTGTTGACCATATCCATTTCCTTCTGACAGTCGCCGTATGTGAAATCCATTTCACGTCCGCCGATAATCGCCGGAAGATTCTTCAGGTCGTTCGGGACAACCCAGTCGAGGGTGATGTTCGAGAACGGCGCCTGAGTGCCCCAGCGGGAAGGTGTGTTAACGCCATAAACGAAGGACTGGATGCACTGTTTAACCTCTTTTTGTGTAAGGTTATCTACCTTTACAAAAGGAGCCAGATAGGTATCAAAAGACGAGAACGCCTGGGCGCCGGCCCATTCGTTCTGCATGATTCCAAGGAAATTGACCATCTGATTGCAGAGCGTTGAAAGATGGTTCGCCGGAGATGAAGTGATTTTTCCGGGAACACCGCCGAGTCCTTCCTGGATCAGCTGTTTAAGACTCCAGCCGGCGCAGTAGCCGGTAAGCATCGAAAGGTCGTGAAGATGAATTTCCGCTTTGCGGTGCGCCTGCGCGACCTCATCGTCATAAACCTCGGAAAGCCAGTAGTTGGCCGTAATAGCGCCGGAGTTTGACAGAATCAGGCCGCCGACGGAATAGGTAACCGTCGAGTTTTCCTTAACGCGCCAGTCATTGATCTTGAGGTAGTTGTCGACGAGTTCCTTGTAGTTAAGGAGCGCGGAATTAACATTGCGGACCTTTTCACGCTGACGGCGATAGAGAATATATGCCTTGGCGACGTCGGCGTAGCCGGATTCGGAAAGGACTTTCTCGACGCTGTCCTGAATGTCCTCAACGGTAATTTTGCCGTCGTGGATCTTCTCCTCGAAATCGGCTGTAACATGCAGCGCGATCAGTTCGATTACGCTGGGGTGGTACTGCTTCTCGAGCGCCTCAAAGGCTTTCGTGATCGCAGTACTGATCTTGGAAATATTAAAATCAACAACACTGCCGTCTCTTTTTACGACCTGATACATGATCTCTGCTCCTTTTCTGAAATGTTTCTCTATGTCATCGGATTTTTTTCGGTGTACTATTAATTATAAAAGCTTCCTTTTTGCGTGTCAATATATTGTGGCTAAAAAAGACGTAAAAAACTATATCTAGTTTTTTAGTCAATTCCACGAAGCTGAGTATCAGGGACATATTTTTGCGCAATTTCCGCGTAACGGAGCATATCCTGACGCGAAGGCGCCGAAAGGCCTTCAAACGGAACACTTTCGCGGTCCGTAAACACCTGAAGAAAATATCGTTTCGCGCCGGCTATCATTATGCCGATTTTATCAAAATCCTCCGCTTCATGCAGCTCGTTGACAACCGTTGTGCGAAACTCATAATCGCATCGTCCTTCCTTCAGCAATTCAATGCTTGTGCAAACCGGTGAAAGATCGATTTTTTCAAGGCCGCATGTCAGGGCGTATTTCTCCGGACTGTTTTTAACATCCATCGCAACATAGTCAACCAGGTTTTCTTCGAGCAGTTTCCGAAGCATCTCCGGATGATATCCGTTCGTATCCAGTTTTGTTCCAAAGCCCATTTCACGGCATCTTCTGAGAAGCTCAGGAAGTCCCGGATGGAGACAGGGTTCACCGCCTGTTACCGCAACAGCATCAAGAAGGCCGCGTCGTTTTTCCAGAAAGGCAAACAGATCACCGTCACCCATAATCGGATCAGCCGATCCGTCGATCAGTTCGTAGTTATGGCAGAAAGGACAGCGGAAATCGCAGCCGCCGAGAAATACAGTACATGCGACATGTCCCGGATAATCGAGCAGCGTCATTTTTTGAAGGCCGTGTATCTGCATCTTTCTTTCCTCCTTTTTCAGATCGCAGACAGAATATGGAGATTGCGGATCTCCGCGTTTTCGATGGAATCGTTTACCGAATAGGCGTGTTTTTCCAGGTCACCGCAGTTCGCTTTTGTAATGCCCTGTTCCATCAGAAGCTCAATCAGGTCTACTGCGATTCCTTCAATCACACGGTACTTTTCCTCACACATCTCTTTCGAGTTGTCAGTTGTAAGAAGATACTCAAACAGTTCCGCTTCAATTGAAAGAAGAGGCAGCGTTCTCAAAGCCCGGAAACTCCATTTGTAATAGGGCTGATAACGCCGGTTCAGCAGAAAAATCACGGAGGATGCCGCCTTGACAAACTCGAAGACAGCAAGCTGCGCTGCGGCCGCTTCTCCGTGGCTGATACACCGCATATAGTTATACTGTCCCGCCTGAGCTGCAGTCAGAAGCTGGCCAGCGAGTTTTTTTCTGCGGATATCCTCAGGATAATACGCTAGCGCCGCTCTGGCCGCCTTGAGCGCACCGAAATGGTCAAAATACACTTCACCTTCCGTCAGTTCGAGCAGCGCCTGTTCCGGCACATTCAGCCATCCGGAAATTGAAAGTGTGCCGTCTTCTGAACCGATCTTTTCCGCAAGAAACTCTGTCAGGCGAATTACACCTTTCCTCGCACCTCCGACAGGCTGCATCAGCGCGCGGGTATAGCCTCGAAATTCCTTCGGCAGTTTTGCGTAAGCCCGTTCAAGCTCAAACGCCCGCCGTCGGCTGACAACCTCTTCTCCGGGCAGGAAGAGGCAGAAACCCGGCTCAAAATCATGATCACGGGA
>ONSY01000108.1 GCA_900320605.1 uncultured Eubacteriales bacterium
GCGCAGGTACTTTTCATAGAGTCTGCGTACTTTCCGGCGATTTGAAGTGCTCCGATCTCTGTTTGAAGGCCTATGGCTTATCGCCGAATCCTCCTGCGTCTTCAAGTCGATCCGTTCTCCGAGAATCTCTTCGGAGCGGGAATCCTTAAGATGTCGGATCAGGGAAACAAGAATCCAGATCACAATCGCGACTGCAGCCAGAATCAGCAGGATTCCAATCCACTCTCCTGATGATTCATTAACCGGCGGAAGGTCCCCGGCCGACTGTTCTGTTTCCGTGATCGCCGCTTCCGATTCAAGAAGCATCGAAGACTCTGTCTCCGGCCTTCCGGTCTCTTCTACCGGAGCAATCAGCGAATCGAAAAAGGCGACGGCCCGCTCCATCAGGAAACCCAACGGATAGAAAACACGCTCCGCAACCATGCCGGCTGCTTCTTTTGATTTAAACACCGCTAAAACAATGAATCCGATCCCGAATGGAACTGAGCAAAGGCTCAGCATTTCAAAAGCTTTCTGTTTGATTCCGGTGATCTGACCGAAGCGAAGCTGCCGGAGGGTGAAAGTCCCGAGAATCAGGCTGCTGACTCCAAAAAGCAGGGGTACAGCACGGAAATGATCCGTCTGTGAAATTGCGATCGGTAAAAAGAGGACACAGCTTGACCATACATAATGGTTGCGATACGCCCAGTAGGAAACTGTAAATCTGCCGGAAAGAATCAGACATACGGGATACAGAACGGCAGGCAGAAGCAAAAGCGCCTGCTGAATACTATGCACAAGAAGGAATGCCGGTACAGGCAGAAGAAGAAACAGGAAACGGAAAGCCGGTTTTCCTGAGGCAATTCTCGCACCGCAGCTGCAGGCGGCTGAACCAAGAAACAGCGCTGAAAAAGCTGCCGGTAGCATCCCGTCAAACACCTGGAACAGACTCAGAAATACATAATATATCCCGATGTTCGCAGCGGTCATCGTGAAAATTACTGTACTCAACCGGAGGTCCCCCCCTCCTCTGCTTTTGCAATCAGCAGGCATGGCTCTGTCTCAGATAACCTGCGAAGAGTACGAAGCGCTTCACGCTCTCCGTCGCGCAGCGGCGGTGAAATCACAATATAACCCCTGCTGGTGCGGCGCCGTTTTCCGCAGCGTTCCACCATGGTTGAAAACGGAAACAGCACAACTCCCCTTGTTTGTCCGAGAGCATACATCAGAGTTCTGAAATGCTGATCCCCAAGCCCCTCATAGAACCATCCCAGTTCTCCTTTCGGACCGTAAAAATCCCCATTTCCATAGAATTCATAGGGAATCCGGCGGCGCTCCAGCATTTCACAGACTGTACGCACCGTTTCAAAACAGCGTTCCAGATCTTCCGGTGAACCGCCATCAATATTCAGCAGCACCGTAACATTCGCATCCGCTGTAAAATCGTAGTTTTTAACCTGCAGAGTACCGGTCCGTGCTGTCTGCTTCCAGGAAATCTGCTTGATGGGTTCGTTTCCGGTATATTCCCGAACGCCGATTGTCAGCACCGGATCCTCAAAGATGAAACGGCGAACGGATATCTCTCCTAAGTATCCGCCAAGAGTCAGTGCGAGCTGCGGATCTTCCCGACGCCTGGGCATGACAACCAGTTTTTTCTCTTCGTTCCCTTCCCTGTAGCGTGTTCTGACTCCGAGAAAATCACCTGCCACGACATAGTGTTTTCCGAACAGATAGCTGCCGCGTTCCGGGAGAGAAAAACGAAATGCTCGCGTATATCTCCGATGCGCGGGCAACGAGAGCGTGCTTGTGCAATAGAGACCAAACAGCGCTCTTTTCAGATGGTGCTTCTGCCAGGTTTCGTCTTCTTCAGGATGTGTTTTTTCAGGAAGCGTTTCCATAAAATTCAGATAAAAAACCGGCAGGCGCCCGATATTACGTACCATCGAGATCAGCGTTACAATCTGATCCGGTTCCGCCAGATCCCGATCAAGCGTATTCTGATAATTCAGCCGTTCCAGAGCACGTTCGGCAGACCGGTACTGAATCGCAAGCGTGCAGAGAACAAGCAGCACAAGGAATACGAAAATCATAGCTTTTCAAGGGGGACCGGGATGGCATCGAGGATCTTGAGCAGAGCCTGTGTCCCGTCCGAGCTGTTTCCGGAAAGCGTACTGAGACGGTGTCCCAGAACGGGAGGAGCTTCCCTTTTGATGTCTTCCGGAATAACATAGTTTCTTCCTTCCATGGCCGCAGTGATCTGAGCCGCACGGTAGAGACAAAGTCCTGCACGTGTTGATACTCCGTTTGCCAGACTGCGGTTCTGACGGGTTTCCGCGATAATGTCCATCAGATACCCGGCCACATCATCGGAAACCGTAACCTCTGCCGCTTCGCCCGCAAGCGCTTCCGTTTCCTCCATACTTACTACGGGAGACAGTTCTTCGAGAAGGACGCTGCTTGACGGCCGCGCAAAAACCTCCAGTTCCTGTTCGCGTTCCAGATATCCGAGACTCAGACGCATGAAAAAGCGGTCCACCTGAGCTTCAGGCAGAGGAAATGTTCCGTAGGATTCAATCGGATTCTGGGTCGCCATTACCAGAAACGGTTTTCTGGTAGGATAAGTTACACCGTCAACGGTAATCTGCCTCTCTTCCATACATTCAAGAAGCGCGGACTGTGTCCGGGGAGTTGCCCGGTTTATCTCGTCGGCGAGAACAATGTTGGAGAATAACGGACCCGGACGGAACTCGAATTTCCCGGCAGACTGGTTGTAGAAATTAATACCTGTAAGATCCGAGGGAATCAGATCCGGAGTAAACTGAATCCGGCGGAACTCCCCTCCGATTGAGCGGGCAAAAGCCCGAAGAAGCATGGTTTTTCCTGTTCCCGGCAGGTCTTCCAGCAGTACATGGCCTCCGGCCAGAAAACAGACAATGACCTGACGGATCACCTCATCTTTTCCAAGGATGATTTTTCCGCAGTTTTTTACAAGTCTGCGGGTATAGTCCTGAAAACGCTCCGGATTCATTTAGTTCTTCCTCCTTGCATTATCTGCGTCTTTTCTTGCAGAAAAGAATTTAGGGGTTCTGAAAAAGCGAAAGGGGCGTTTTCATCGGAAAAACGCCTCTTTTTATTGTTAATGTCCTGTTTTTGATTCTTACGGCTGATGCGCTGTATCATCGCCGCTGTCTGAATGATTCTCACCGCCAGATGACTCTGTCTCAGAAGAAGGGTCTGTGTTGGGAATAGTTTCGGAGCTGGAAGAATAATCCGGATCCGGTTCACCGCAGATACTGCAGACCCCATCTGTAAAGGTATGCCCAGAAGCGGGTATTGATTCTGTCTTTGTCTCTCCGCATTTTCTGCAGGTATATGTTCTCACTCCAGGCTGATCACAGGCAGCAGGCGTTGTTATCTCGCCTTCATTCCAGTCATGGCCTGATGCCGGAATCGTCTCGAGTTTTGTCTTCCCGCAGCCTTTGCAGGTAATTGTTTTTACTCCGGATGCTCCACAGGTTGCGGCTGTCGTCACTTCGCCTTCATTCCAGTCGTGATCCAGCACCGGGATCGTTTCTGTCTTTGTTTTGCCGCATTTTGAACAGGTATAGGTTTTGACTCCGGCCTTTTCACAGGTTGCGGCTGTGGTAGTCTTCCCCTCATCCCAGCTGTGCTCCAGGGCGGGAACCGTTTCGGTTTTTGTCTTCCCGCATTTTGAACAGGTGTAAGTTTTTACGCCGGCTTTTTCACAGGATGCAGCTGTTGTAATCTTCCCGGCGTCCCAGCTGTGTTCCAAAGCCGGGATCGCTTCTGTTTTGGTTTCCTTGCAGTTTTTGCAGGTAAAGGTTTTTGTTCCGGCTTTCTCACAGGATGCGGCTGTTGTAATCTTCCCGGCGTCCCAGCTGTGTTCCAAAACCGGGACCGCTTCTGTTTTGGTTTCCTTGCAGTCCTTGCAGGTGAAGGTTCTGACTCCGGCTTTCTGACAGGTTGCAGCCGTCGTTACTTTTCCTTCGTCCCAGTTATGAACGCCATTTTTCGTACAGGCCGCTTCGACTGTCACGGTGACTTCCATGGATGCGGTTGTAAAACCATTGCGCTTTGCGGTTTTTACAGTAATTGTTGCTTTACCGGGTGATTTAGGCGTTACGTTGCCTTTCGAGTCAACTTCCGCGACTGCCGGATCAGAAGACGTGTAGGAAAGTGCCGTATCATACTTTGGCTTGGCGTCAAGCGCGAAGGCTTTTTCTCCGGCCAGCGTCTTATATTCATTCGTACCGGTAATCTTCTGTTCAATCGCCGAGCTGTCCCCGTAAACAATGACTTTCCAACCGACCGAGACATTCTCATAAATTGTCGCGACCGCATCGAACGGAGTATTGATACAGCCATGTGAACCATCCGTCAGATAGATATCACCGCCGTAAGCGCCGCGCCACAGGGAGTCATGAATTCCGATTCCGCCGTTGAAAGCCATCCAGTAGTTGACCGGTGTCGCATACCCTGGTCCTACCAGCGTCGCGTTGCGTTTCATGTAATAAATGCTGTATACTCCTGTCGGAGTTGCAGTACCCCAGGCAACGCATCCGGATACAATGTCCGTATCGACAAAGCATTTTCCGTTTTTATAAGCCCACATATGCTGGGCGGAAAGATTGACTTCTATATAGTTACCGCCGTAAGCCGTACTGGTGTTCTCTTCCTGCTCATAATACACTGCTTTCCGCTCACCTGAAGTTCCGCTCAGAACACAGGACGAGATATCGCGGTAAAGCGCGTCTTCATCGACATATTCTCCCGGCGCCTTCGTTACGCTCGTCGGTGTTACCCCGGACGACGCTTCTTTCGGGGCGGCGTGGAGAGTTCCCATTTTCGAACAGTAATCACGCAATGAATTGGAATTGATCGAAAGGGACAGCCCGTCTCCCGAAACTGTGAGGAAAGAGGCAATCTGACTTCTGCTGATAGTCTCAGTTACAGGAGCTTTTCCGGTCGGTGCATAAACGTAGCTGAGTTTCGTCTCAAGGAGGCTGTTCGCCTTCTGCAGGGCGCTTTGCGCCTGAGTGCTTCCGGCTGTAACAGAAGCGTCGACTTCTTTTTCCGGAACTTTCACAGCAACAGATGATTCCATTGCGAAAACCGCGTCCTTCAAAAGCGGAAGAACGGAATCCATTTCAAAGCGGCTTCCTTTTTCCTCTTTCTGAAGCGTGAATGATCCGGCCGCGGAATCATAATACAGACGTGCGTTTTTTCCGGCTGTGAATGCTCCTCCGAAAGAATCAATCAGCTCACGAAGTGCGTTTTCATCAACTACGGCAGGATTTTCCACGTCAACTTTCATATATTCCGGTGAGATCCAGGCCTGATCTATCAGACTCTGAAGATCAAGCGGACAATAGGTAAGTCCAAGCCGCTCAGCGGAATAGGAATGAGAAACGCCGTTTACGGTAAGTGTAACCTGGTATTGAGAGAGCCATTCGTCCAATGCGCGCTGAGCCTGATCGACTGTTTTTTTGGAAACGTCCACTCCGCCGATGATCATTCCATCAGGGAAAATATGATGTTTCCGCGCCGAGGCTTTGTGATTTACCGGCAGTGAAGTAACCTTATCTTCAACTTCCTGAGAGGGCTCCGGGGAAACTGTTTCGGAAGAAACAGCAGAACTTTCAGGCAAAGGCTCCGATTCGACAGTCGGCGTGTTTCTGAGCCAGATTCCAACCGCGCAAAAAACTGTCACCGCCATAATAATGCCGGCACTTTTAAGTATTTTCTTCCTGTTTTCTGCTAGACGGCTCCAAAAACTTTTCTTTTCAGAGGACGCAGATTCTGCCATAAATGAAAACGCTCCTTATATCAAA
>ONSY01000249.1 GCA_900320605.1 uncultured Eubacteriales bacterium
ATACAGGGAATGTACCCGATGGTTTGCTATTCAGTTTTCAATGTTCAACCCCTTTTCGGGGAAGGGAGGTTTTTTGCCTCTCACTACCCAAGGGAGGTTTTTCGGATTTACTTCAAAGGTTTTTGAAAAAAATTTCAGATTTTTTCGTAGTCCAGTAAAAAAGGGCAAAAAAATAACACCGCCTTGGGCGGTGTCGGCAACTAAATGGATTTTAATATATGAATATATATTTATTGTTTTTTTTGCGGATTTGATGTATAGTTGTAAAAGGAAATAAATAGAAGGGACGCACAGAGGAACAACGATTGCTTATGAGAGATAGAAACATTTCGATACTTCAGGAAACATTGGAGATATGTGATCTTGGGAAGTATTCTTCAAGAGATAAAGCAGTACATCTGAAGCTCAGCAAAGGGGATATGCAGCGTTCTATTGTCATTCTTCCGGAGGACGTCAGGAAGATAGAAAAACAGAAAAACCTGCAAACGGTTCATGTGCTTGGGCGCTGCGGCTATGGCTGTGTTAATATGGACAGTTTTTCTGCCGCGATCAGGTTATATGATGAGTACGGATTTCTCTTTGATAAATCCTCTAAGCCCGTACTGGTCCTGAATTTCGCAAATCCTGTAAATCCGGGTGGCGGCGTGCGTCGTGGCGCGAGAGCACAGGAGGAAGATTTATGCAGAAAAAGCTCGCTGCTCCTGTCTCTGGAAAGCAGCGAGGCGCAACCATATTATGATTACAACAGAAGCCTGAATACCTTTTTGGGTTCTGACGCTATGATTTTTACGCCGACTGTGGAGATTATCCGGGACGACAAAGGAGCGTTATTGGAGACAACTCGAATCGTTTCCGTCTTGACCTGTGCGGCACCGATGATTACACAAGGGAAAGAAGGGCTGACAGAGGAAGTCTATCGGCAGATGCTTCTCACAAGGATCACCGGGATGCTGAAATGCGCGGCTGCGTTTGGATATAAAGTGCTTGTGCTCGGCGCATGGGGCTGCGGCGCATTTGGTAACGACGCGGCGGTCATGTCCGATCTCTTTTATCAGGCCCTCAAAGAACTCAAATACTGCGGAATGGTCGAAAAGGATCTGTTCCGCAGGATCGAATTTGCAGTTCTTGACCGAACGCCGGAGCAGTACAATTTCAAGCAATTTGAGCGAAATTTTACACACGACCGGTTTTACCGAGACGAAAATCAGGCGGAGCTCGACCGGGTAAATGAAAGAATCGCGCAAACTGAGCAATATCTTGATAAAATTCGCGGCAGCCTCATAGGCGGCGCTGCGGGCGACGCGCTTGGCTATGCGGTTGAATTCCGGGGCGAGGAATATATCTTCTCCCATTACGGACCGAAGGGCATACAAAACTATGAGCTTGACCCAATTACCAATAAGGCGTTGATATCGGACGATACGCAAATGACGCTGTTTACCGCAAACGGTATCCTTGTCGGAGATACCCGTCTTTCCTTAAGAGGGATCGGCGGTCAGCCTATGGGGTACGTTCCAATGTCCTATCAGGACTGGCTTTTTACACAGGAAACGCCGTTTAAGAAAAAGGATGTAGCAAAGCCCGGCAGAGGTCGTATCTCATGGCTTCTGGATGTTCCGGAGCTCTACAGTCGCCGCGCGCCTGGGAACACCTGTCTTTCAGCGTTAAAACAGCAAAGAGATGAAAAAACATATGGCGACATCGAACACCCGTTGAATCACAGCAAGGGCTGCGGCGGCGTGATGCGCGTTGCTCCGATGGGATTAATGAGCTATCCTTACACCGACATTGAAACCATCGACATTGAGGGCGCGAACCTTGCGGCGGTCACGCACGGACATTCCCTCGGGTATATGCCTGCGGCGGTATTGACACATATCATTAACCGTATCGTTTACGCGCCGGATGGAAGATCTCTGAAAGAAATCGTTGTTGACGCAAGAAATACCGTCGCAAAGATCTTTTCAGAGGATGCGAACATCCGAGAATTGACGGATATCATTGATCGGGCTGTAGCCCTCACAGAAAACGATGCGGATGATCTCGATAATATTCACCGGCTCGGCGAGGGGTGGGTCGGCGAAGAGGCGCTGGCGATTGCAATCTATTGCGCGTTACGGCATGAAAGGGATTTCTCCGCCGGAATCATTTCGGCAGTCAACCATAAGGGAGACAGTGATTCCACCGGCGCGATCACCGGGAATATTCTCGGCGCGTGGCTCGGTTTTGATAAGATCGAAGCTAAATGGAAAGAGAACCTTGAACTATACGACGTAATCCTTGAAATGGCGGACGATCTCTGCCATGGCTGCCAGATGAGCGAATACAGCTCTTATTCCGATCCAGCTTGGGAGCGGAAATATATCTATATGCAGTGGAAAGAGAAATCGTCCGTAACGGAGAGTAAAACCGTTTTTGAGCTTGTACGCGGGGATATCACAAAGAATCACGGCGTTCAGGCGATTGTGAACGCAGCAAATTGCAGTCTGCTCGGTGGCGGCGGCGTGGACGGCACGATCCATCGGGCGGCAGGTCCGGAGCTTCTTGCGGAATGCAGGACGCTCGGCGGCTGCGAAACCGGCAAGGCGAAAATAACAAAAGCTTATCGGTTGCCCTGTGAATACGTGATCCACACACCCGGCCCTGTCTGGCACGGCGGAGATAACAAAGAAGAAGAACTGCTGGCGGCCTGTTATATGTCCTGTATGGAGCTTGCACTCGCACATGGCGTCAGGAGC
>ONSY01000110.1 GCA_900320605.1 uncultured Eubacteriales bacterium
GGTGTGTTGTAATAAGAGAAAGGCTGTTTGTCTGTTCGAGACCGCAGGGAGCGGGAGAGGGAAGCATGAGCGCATACTGATCGCTAAGGCGGCATTCCTCAAGGTAGAGCGCGAGCGCCGCGGGATCTAGTTTCGTCCGATCAGCATGCTTGGTTATAACCGGAAGCGCTGTTTCTGATTTGTATCTCCCGAGAAGTGAAAGCCCCGCTTCGCTTGCAGCAAGCGGTTTCATATAGAGCGGAAGTGCGGGATTCTCCCGAATGGAAAGAAAAGCAGCTAGAGTAAGACGTCGGATCCGTGCGTGGGAATAACGCTTCGATTTTGCGCCGTCGTAGAGATCTTCAAGGGAAAGAGCGTTTCTAGACGACTTTGTGATGGCGTTTTCGATTCCTTCGCTCAGATCGGAAAGGTCACGAAAGGCTCTGGTATCTTCTGCGCGCAGTCTTGAGAGTACAGCGCGTTCACAGAATTTCAGAGAGGCGGGAGCTTTCTTTGCCTCAATTTCGGTGCGGAAGATGTCCCTTGCGGCCTGCGGGAACGCGTCTTCAGGGAATTCTCCGCGCAGCAATCCATCCCGAAGCGGTTTTGCGGCAAAACCGGAAATGCTTTCACTGTCATGTGCGGAATTTTGCCGTGGAAACGTGAAAATCTCCGGAGAATAGGAGAGAGATCTTGCCGCTTTCAGATACTCAATGGCGAGGATATGATTCGGCTCTCTCAGAATACTGGCCGCACGTTTCCCAAGGGCTTCTCGTGCGGTTTCTTCACGCGCTTTTGAAAAGGCGATCCCTGTATGAAGTTTTTCAGGCAGATGTTTTGAAAACTCATCAGAGCAGAAAAAGTCGGCGAGATTCTGCAATTCCTCTGCCGATGCAAACTCAACTCCGAAAGCGAGTATATCTGCTCCTGCTTCTTTCAGAAGAGCAACGGCACCGAGAGCAAAACGTTCCGCACCGGCTGCCGCAAACGAACTCGGCAGGTCGAGTACGAGATCCGCCCCGCAGACGACGGCAGCTTTCGCTCTTGCCCATTTTGAAAAGACAGCTGCTTCTCCACGCTGAACGAAATTACCGCTCATTACACAGACAATCTGTGAAGCGCCTTCCGCTCTGCACGCGTTGAGGAGCGCCTCATGGCCGAGATGCAGGGGATTGAATTCGCAGACAATCCCGAAAATACGGCTTTTTACTTCCATTTTGCGCAAAACTCCTTGAATTTCCATGTCCATTGTATTATGATAATAATACAGCATTTTGCGATTCTTGACAATCGGAATAACAACGTACGGAGGGCATTTTTCTATGAATATTTTAATAATCAACGCAGGAAGCTCATCGCTCAAGTATCAGCTGATCGACATGGATACCAACGAGATCGCTGCGAAAGGTACCTGCGAGCGTATTGGAATCGGCGGGTATCTGACCCATACACCGAAAAACGGAAAACCGGAATTCAAGGGTGAAATGGATTTTCCGACCCACGTTCAGGCAATGGAAGCGGTTCTTGATAAACTCACAAGCGAAGAATACGGTGTGATTTCCTCCATGAAGGAAATCGACGCTGTCGGTCATCGTGTGCTCCACGGCGGTCACAAGTTCTCAAAGAGCGTTCTTGTGGATGAAAAAGTCAAGGATGCGATCCGTGAATGTATCCCGCTCGGCCCGCTGCATAACCCGGCAAACCTGATGGGAATTGAGGCATGCGAGAAGGCAATGCCCGGTGTTCCGCAGGTCGCGGTTTTCGATACGGCATTCCATCAGACGATGCCGGAATATGCGTACATGTACGCGATCCCGTACAAATACTATGAAGAAGATCACATCCGCCGCTATGGCTTCCACGGAACAAGCCACCGCTATGTTTCCGGTGAAGCCCTGAAACTGCTCGGCAAGGTCGAAGGCACGAAAATAATCACCTGCCATCTCGGCAACGGCTCCTCACTTGCTGCGGTCAAAGACGGCAAATGCGTCGATACCTCGATGGGCCTGACCCCTCTTGAAGGTGTCCCGATGGGTACCCGCAGCGGCAGCATGGACCCGGCGATTGTTGAATTCATCGCGAATAAGGAAGGTATAACCACATCCGAAACACTCACGATGCTCAATAAAAAATCCGGTGTCGCGGGTGTATCCGGTGTTTCCTCCGACTTCCGGGATCTGTTCGCGGCGGCAGATCAGGGCAACCACCGTGCGCAGCTTGCTCTTGATATGTTTACATACGGCGTAAAGAAATACATCGGCGCCTATATTGCGGCGATGGGCGGTGTCGACTGCATCGTCTTTACGGCAGGCATCGGCGAGAACAATCCGACAATCCGTGAAATGTGCGTTGACGGACTTGAGTGGATGGGCATTGAGATTGACCGGGATGCGAACAATACACGCGGCACGGTTGATATCACCGGAAAGAATTCAAAGGTCAAGGTCTTTGTAATCCCGACCAACGAAGAACTGGCGATTGCGCTTGATACGAAGGAAATCGTCGAGAAACTGTAATGATACAGAATAACGCAGGAGCTCCTCTGTGAAGACAGAGGAGCTCTTCTTTTTATCCGGTCTAAAGTTGTTGTTTGGGGCATATTCCTAGGCCTTTTCCAGCAGCCGGACAATTCTCCGCGCCGCTTCTGCCGTGTCCTCCCGGCTGGCGAAGGTGGAAAATCGGAAATATCCTTCTCCGCATGAGCCGAATCCTTCGCCGGGTGTTCCCACGACCTGGATCTCATTGAGAAGATAATCAAAGAATTCCCAGCTTCCCATTCCGTTCGGACATCTGATCCAAAGGTACGGGGCATTTCTGCCGCCGCAGTACCAGATTCCAAGATGGTCAAATGCCCGCATCAGCAGTTCCGCGTTCCCTTTGTAATAACGGATGTTTTCAAAAATCTGACGCTGCCCTTCCTCGGAAAAAACTGCAGCACCGCCTTTCTGGATGATATAGGAAACGCCGTTCGTTTTTGTGGTCCGGTTTCGTATCCACATCTCATTGAAACTCATCCCCTGCCGGGAAAGCGCTTTTGGAATTACGGTATATCCGAGTCTTGTTCCGGTAAATCCGGCTGTCTTTGAAAGCGAACAGATTTCGATTGCGCAGGTTTCAGCCCGCTCAAGCTCAAAAATGCTGTGGGGAACGGTATCGTCTTCAATAAAAGCCTCATAAGCGGCGTCGAACAGGATAATGGAACCGTTTCTGTTCGCGAAATCCACCCAGCGCTGAAGCTGCGCCCGATTGAAAACTGCACCCGTAGGATTGTTCGGAGAGCAGAGATAAATCAGGTCCGCTTCTGCACCGGGGGAGGGTTCCGGCAGGAATCCGTTTTCTTCTCCTGACGGCAGATGGATGATCTTTCTCCCGGCAATTACGTTCGCGTCCACATAGGCGGGATATGCCGGCTCTATAATCAGAGCATTGCTGCTGCGGTCGAAGAGATCAAGAATATCTCCCAATTCATCACTCGCGCCGCTTGATACGAAGATCTCTTCCTCGTCCAGATTTACGCCGCGTTTGCGGTAATGTTCGGCGATTGCTTTCCGCAGAAACGGCGCACCGCACTCAGGCATATATCCGTGAAAGCGTTCTTTTTCCGCCTGATCGTCTACTGCCTCGTGGAGCGCCCGGATCACCGCACCGCAGAGAGGCAGCGTTACGTCTCCGATTCCCATCCGGAGGAGGCGTGTCTGCGGATGCTCGCGTAAGTATGCGTTCGTTTTCTGGGCAATGTGGTAAAAGAGATAGGAATCCTCTAAGTCGGCATAATGCATGTTTGGAGTGATCATGGCGCTATTTCTCCTTCGTACACGGTTTCCGCCGGTCCGCACATTGTGACGGAGAAATCCGGCGAAACAGTAATTGTCAGCGGGCCGCCGTCAAGCAGAACCGTGATCGGTTCACTGAAGCTGCAAAGCCCTTTTCGCACTGCAGCCGCCGCGCTCGCACAGGCACCGGTTCCGCAGGCCATAGTTACTCCGCTGCCTCGTTCCCAGACGCGCATGCGGATCCGGTCTTTCTTAATGACATGAACAAATTCCGCGTTGATGCCGTCCGGAAATGCTGGATGCTTCTCGATGGATGGACCGATGGTTTCCAGCGGGACAGCGTCAGCGTCATCAACAAAATGGACAAAATGCGGATTCCCGACAGATACCATGACACCGGGAATACTCTGACCGTTCACGCGGATTTCAGGTTCCCCGATAATCTGAGCCTGTCCCATGTCCACGGTGACGTCATTCACTTTTCCGGAACGTATCTGCATCTGCAGGGTTTTGATACCGGAAAGAGTTTCTACCGTTAAGGTTGTCTGGTCGGTAAATCCCTTATCGTAGACATATTTCCCGACACAGCGGATACCGTTTCCGCACATTTTCGCTTCACTTCCGTCGGCGTTGAATATTCTCATTTTAAAATCCGCCGTTTCGGAAGGGGAGATATAAATCATCCCGTCGGAGCCGGCTCCGAAGTGGCGGTCGGAAAGTTTTCTGGATAGTTCCGCGATTCCTTCCGGAACCTCTCCGTAAACATAAAGGTAATCATTTCCCAGTCCGTGCATTTTTGTGAATCGCATCACGTTCCTCCTGTTCCCGGTGTTACTCGATTTCTGAAAGGCGCCGCTCATAGCGGTTTTTTCGGTTCTCTTTCGGTATTTCGGTAGGATAGCTTCCGTCAAAGCAGGAACTGCAGAAATCCTGACTGCCTGCAAGTTCGCTGAGACAGCCTATCGGAAAATATCCGAGAGAATCAACTCCGATGATTTTTGCGATTTCATCGACAGAATAATGACACGCGATCAGATCCTCTTTGGAATCAATATCCGTCCCGTAATAGCACGGGTAAAGAAACGGCGGAGCAGAGACCAGCATATGGATTTCTTTCGCGCCGGCTTCGCGAAGGATGGATACAATCCGTCCGCTTGTTGTACCCCGGACGATCGAGTCATCTATCAGAATAATCCGCTTGTCTCTGACGACCTCTTCCACAGCGGATAACTTGATATTCACCTGATCCTGACGGTCCTGCGGAGAGATGAATGTCCGCCCGATATATTTGTTTTTGATCAGTCCGATTTCATAGGGGATTCCGGATGCTCTGCTGTAGCCGATAGCGGCGTCCAGACCGGAATCCGGGACACCGATTACAAGATCGGCCGTTACGGGATGTGTTTTGGCAAGAACAGCTCCGGCATGAATCCTGGCTGTATGAACCGATCTTCCGTCGATGACGGAATCCGGTCGGGCAAAATAGATATACTCGAAGATACAGATCCTTTTCGGCGTCTGACCGCAGTGTTCCCGGCGGGACAGAAGCCCTTTCTTACTGAAAATCAGAATTTCACCGGGCTCGACATCCCGGATATAATGCGCTCCGACCGCTTTGAGAGCACAGCTTTCGGAAGCAACGATATAAATACCGTCATCTGTCTTTCCGAAACAGAGAGGCCGGAAACCATAGGGATCCCGTGCGCAGATCAGCTTCTGCGGAGACATCAGAATCAGGGAAAACGCGCCTTCAAGACGATTCATCGCACGGCTGAGCGCTTCTTCGATGGAAGGTGCCGTAAGACGTTCTTTTGTTATGATATAGGCAATCGTCTCGGTGTCACTGGAAGTATGAAAGATTGCTCCGGACAGTTCCAGAGAAGTCCGCAGCGCCGCCGCATTGGAAAGGTTTCCGTTATGAGCGACAGCCATGCGGCCTTTTTGATGGTTTACCACGATCGGCTGGCAGTTGTTTCGGTTTGCGGCTCCGGTTGTACCGTAGCGGGTATGTGAAACCGCCATCTTTCCTTTCGGAAAAGAAAGCAGAGTTTCTTTCGAGAAAACTTCGCTGACAAGTCCGAGATCTTTGTGCGAGACGAATAAACCGTCTTCGTTGACAACGATCCCGCAGCTTTCCTGTCCCCGGTGCTGCAGCGCGAACAGGCCGAAATAACAGATTTCGGCGGCATTGACCGGCTTTTCAGAAAAAAGGCCGAATACGCCGCATTCTTCATGAATACTCATCTTTCAGATCCCTTTGACTTTCCGATGGCTGCCTCGACAAATCCCAGAAACAACGGATGCGGTTTGTTCGGACGGCTCTTGAATTCCGGGTGATACTGAACACCGATGTAGAACGGACGATCCGTGAGCTCAACCGTTTCGATGAGTCTGTGATCCGGGGAAATCCCGCTTAAGGTAAGACCGCAGGACGAAAGAATTTCACGGTAGTCATTGTTGAACTCATAACGGTGCCGATGACGTTCTCTGATTTCCGAAGTTTCGTAATATTTCTCCATTTTGGTTCCGGGACTGATTACACAGGGGTACGCACCAAGGCGAAGCGTTCCTCCCTTATCGATTTCGTCGCTTTGCCCGGGCATGTAATCGATGACTTTATGTACGCCCTGCTCGTTGAATTCACCGGAATCGGCATCGGGAATTCCGGCAACGTTTCTCGCGAACTCGATGACGGCAATCTGCATCCCGAGACAGATTCCGAAAAAGGGAACGCCGTTTTCACGGGCATATTTCGCAGCGAGAATCATCCCGGCAATCCCTCGGCTCCCGAACCCGCCGGGAACAATAATGCCGTCCAGCCCTGAAAGGATGGAGAAAACTGTATCAGGACGGATTTCTTCAGAGTCGATCCAGTGAATATTGATATGGGTATTATGAAAGAATCCGGCATGATGCAGCGCTTCAGCGACGGAAAGATACGCATCATGGAGCGCCACATATTTGCCGACCAGACCGATTTCGACACTGTGAATACGGGCATCGTTGATCCTTGCCACCATGCTTTCCCACTCGGAGAGATCCGGCGCATGCGGCGGATTGATTCCGAGTTCACGGCAGACCACTTCGGAAAAATGTGATCTCTCAAGCATCAGCGGCGCCTCATAAAGATTCGGCAGAGTGATGTTTTCAATCACGCAGTCTGCTTTTACATTGCAGAAGAGCGCAATTTTCTGGAAAATGGATTCTTCCAGCGGTTCATCGCAGCGAAGGACAATGAGATTCGGATTGACTCCCATGCCCTGGAGTTCCTTGACGGAATGCTGTGTCGGTTTTGATTTATGTTCTTCGGAACCTTTCAGATACGGAACCAGCGTCACATGAATGAAGAGGCTGTTTTCCCGCCCGACCTCCAGAGAAATCTGACGGACAGCTTCGATAAACGGCTGGGATTCAATATCTCCGATGGTGCCGCCGATTTCCGTAATGACGACATCGGCGCCCGCCTTTTTTCCAACACTGTAAACAAACTCCTTGATTTCGTTGGTGATATGGGGAATGACCTGCACGGTGGAACCCAGATATTCTCCGCGCCGTTCCTTGTTGAGGACATTCCAGTAGACTTTTCCGGTTGTGAGATTCGAATACTTGTTCAGATCCTCGTCGATAAACCGTTCATAGTGACCGAGATCGAGATCCGTTTCGGCTCCGTCCTCTGTGACATAAACCTCACCGTGCTGATAAGGACTCATGGTACCCGGATCCACGTTGATATAGGGATCAAGTTTCTGCGCGGCAACCTTGAGCCCGCGTGATTTCAGAAGCCTTCCCAGAGAAGCTGCTGTGATTCCCTTTCCCAGTCCGGAAACAACACCGCCGGTGACGAAAATATATTTTGTCATACATCTTCCTCCTTATTCCCATTCCACCGTTGCCGGAGGCTTCGATGAAATATCGTACACTACTCTGGATATTCCGGGCACTTCGTTCGTGATGCGGCTGCTGGCTTTTTCGAGTACTTCATACGGAATTCTGCTCCATTGGGCTGTCATGAAATCGTCCGTGGAAACCGCGCGAAGCGCGATCATCGATCCGTAGGTTCTCGCGTCGCCCATAACGCCGACGCTGCGGGTGTCTGTCAGAACCGCGAAATACTGATCTGGCAGGTTTTCCGGTGCAGCACGGTCAATCTCCTCGCGGAAAATCGCGTCTGCTTCCTGCAGCAGCCTTACTTTTTCTCTTGTTATTTCTCCGATGACCCGAACCGCAAGACCGGGTCCGGGGAACGGCTGACGGTTGACGAGTTCCCTGCGAAGACCGAGCAGAATACCGATGCGGCGAACCTCATCCTTGAAAAGGTTCCGAAGCGGCTCCGCAATTTCGTCAAACGCGATCACGTTCGGAAGACCTCCGACGTTATGATGACTTTTGATAACAGCAGAATCGCCCTTTCCGCTCTCGATGACATCGGGATAAATCGTACCCTGTGCCAGAACTTCGATATGCCCGAGTTTTTTCGCTTCTTCTTCGAAAACACGGATGAATTCCTCTCCGATGATTTTCCGCTTGCTTTCCGGATCTGATATTCCTCTGAGTCTGTTCAGAAAACGTTCCTGCGCGTTGACGCGGATCAGGTTGACCCCCAATTCCTGCCGGAATGTATTCTCAACAAAGTCTCCTTCGCCTTTTCGAAGAAGTCCGTGGTCGACAAAAATACATGTCAGATTCGCTCCCACTGCCCGATGCAGCAGCAACGCGGCGACGGAGGAGTCAACTCCGCCGGAAAGCGCGAGCAATACTTTCTTTCCTCTGAGCTTTTCGGAATATTCCGTGATGATCTCGGAAACGAAGTTTTCCACCATCCAGTCGCCGGTGCAGCCGCAGATCAGAAACAGGAAGTTATTCAGAATCCTGTTCCCGAATTCAGTATGCGTCACTTCGGGATGAAACTGCACCGCGTAAAGCCGGCGCGGATTGTCCGCCATTGCGGCACAGGGGCATTTTTCCGTTCTGGCAATGACTTCGAATCCTGCGGGAACGCCGCTGATAAAATCCGTATGACTCATCCAGCAGAGGCTTTCGTCCGGTACTCCGTCAAAGAGAGGATGCTTTTCTGCTTTCAGCACAGCTTTTCCGTACTCGCTTGAGTTCTTTGCGGAAGAGACATGACCTCCGGAAAGATAAGCCAGAAGCTGAGCTCCGTAGCAGATCCCGAGGACCGGAATCCTAAGGCGGAGAATAGCTTCCTCGCAGCGCGGCGCGTCCGGTTCATAGACACTGTTCGGTCCGCCGGTAAAAATAATCCCTTTATAGCCTGCTTCCGCAATTTTTTCCGGCGTGATGCTGTGATAGGACAGAATTTCCGCATAAACGTGCTGTTCGCGCACCCTTCGCGCAATCAGCTGATTGTACTGTCCGCCGAAATCAAGAATCAGTATTTTTTCCATTGGAACTCGTCTCTTTTCATCTTTTTATGTTCCGCTGTCTCCGTAGTTGGAAAGCACACGTGCAGAGGGATCGTTGACATTGCATCCTTCCCATTCCCGGTTCGGCATCCAGAAATCGCTCACCATCCGGGACTGACCCGGGTAATGCTTTTCAAAGAGTTCCCGGTAGAGCAGGGATTCTTTCGTAAACGGCCGCGCGTGTTTAAAACGGATCCGGCGGTCGTAGAATTCTTCATCGGTATAAAGAGATTCGGCATATTCCTTGAGATCGTCCACCATGGAATGACCGACCGCATCTGCAAAAGCGGCTTTTTCACGCCAGAGAATCTCATCGGGCAGGAGATTCATACCTTCAAACGCATGGCGCAGGAGGTACTTTCCTTTTCCGTACCGGTTCATTTTCATTTCCGGAGGAAGGCTCATTACGTATTTTACGAAATCAAGATCCCCGAAGGGAACCCGAGCTTCCAGCGAGTTGACGGAAATACAGCGGTCCGCGCGCAGGACGTCATACATATGGATTTCACGGATCCTCTTTTCCGCTTCCTCCTGAAAAGCCTGCGCGTTAGGAGCGAAATCCGTGTATTTATACCCGAACAGTTCATCGGAGATCTCCCCGGTGAGAATCACGCGGACGTCCGTCTGTTCGTGAATTGCCCTGCAGACCAGATACATTCCCATGCTTGCGCGGATTGTCGTGATATCGTACGTTCCGAGCAGTTCCACGACTCTTTCCAGATTTTCGAGGACTTCTTCTTTTGTCATGATGATTTCGGTATGGTTCGAACCGATGTATTCGGCAACCTGGCGGGCGTATTTGAGATCAATCGCATCTTTTTCCATTCCGATCGCGAACGTGCGGATCGGTTCGCGGCTCTTCTGAGAAGCTATGGCGCAGACCAGTGAGGAATCAAGTCCGCCCGAAAGAAGAAATCCGACTTTTGCGTCGGAAACGAGCCGCTTTTCCACACCCGCGATCAGTTTCTCACGGATTTTTGAACAGGCGGCGTCCAGACCATCCGGAGACACTTCCTCCACTGCCGACATATCCGCATAGCGGATAAATTCACCGCCGCGGTAATAATGCCCCGGAGGGAAGGGGAGAATGGTATCTGTCAGCCCGACCAGGTTTTTAGCTTCGCTTGCGAAAATAATGATTCCCTTTTCATCGAATCCGTAATAGAGAGGGCGGATGCCGATCGGATCGCGCGCAGCCAGATATTCTCCGCTTCTGCCGTCAAAAAAAATCATCGCAAATTCCGCGTCCAGCCGGGAAAACATTTGCGTACCGTATTCAAAGTACATCGGGAGAATGATCTCACAGTCGCTGTCGGATGAGAAAGTGTATCCTTTTCGGCGAAGATCGTCACGCTCTTTTTCAAATCCGTACAGCTCGCCGTTGCACACGACCCAGCTGCCGTCAAGCCCGAAGGGCTGCATTCCCGACGGTGTCAGTCCCATAATTGAAAGCCGGTGGAATCCCAGAAGTCCTTTGCCCGTATCGATGATTCTGCTGTCATCCGGCCCGCGGGATTTTGTGCGGCGGAATCCTTTCCGGAATTTCTCCATGTCAGCTTCTGCTCCGCAATAGCCCATAATAGAGCACATAACCAATCATTCCTTTGAAGGCGGCCTTCTCCGGAAAAACGGAAAAGGCCGCAGACTATTGTATTATTCAACGTCCTGCAAGGCAGCGTATCCTTCCTCGCCGGTGCGTACCTTAACTACATTTTCCACATCATAGACAAAGATTTTTCCATCACCGATATGGCCGGTGTAGAGCACTTTTTTGGCGGTTTCGATCACATCGCGTACCGGAATTGCAGAAACCACGATATCTACCTGAACCTTGGGGCGAAGGTCGGTTTCCACCGCAACGCCGCGGTAGAATTCCGTATGTCCGTTCTGCATACCGTACCCCATGACATGCGAAACCGTCATTCCGGTAATCCCGAGTTTACTCATTGCGTCCTTGAGCGCATAGAGCCTTTCTTCCTTGAAAACGATTTCGACCTTGGTGAATTTATGTCCGTCGAAGGAAGGCTCCCGCTTCACGGGAATCGCTTCGGCAACTGGAGCCGTTCCGGTAACGGCGACGATCTGGTCTCCGGTTCCGAATTCAGCATACTTGTCGACGGCGGGCATAAAATCTGCGTAGGCGCTCGGCAGACCGTGTTCGCTTGTGTCAAGTCCGGAAAGCTCGTCAGCCGGTTCCGCTCTGAGAAAGTTTACCTTCCTGAGCATTTTAAAGAAGCAGAACATCGTCAGGGAAGTCCAGGCGGCAACCGCTGCAAAGCCAAGCATCTGAAGACCCAGCTGTGAAAAGCTGCCGGTATAGAAAAGACCGTTCAGCCCGGCCGGGGCATCCGGGTTCGCAAGCAGACCGACTGCGATTGTTCCCCAGATTCCGTTCGCGCAGTGGACGCCGACGGCTCCGACGGGATCATCAATGTGCAGCTTCAGATCGAGCATTTCCACAACCAGAACGACAAGTATTCCGGCGACGATACCGACCACAGATGCGCCGACCGCGTCAAAAGCGTCACACCCGGCGGTAACAGCGACCAGTCCGGCGAGTGATGCGTTGAGACACATCGAAACATCCGGTTTTCCGTTTTTGATCCAGGTGTAGATCATGGTGGTACAGGTTGCAACAGAAGGCGCGATGGTCGTCGTCAGAAAGATCGAGGAGAGTTCCGACGGGGAGGTGGCTGCGGCGCCGTTGAATCCGTACCAGCCGAGCCAGAGAATAAATACGCCCAGAGCCCCGAGCGGGATTGAATGGCCGGGTATTGCGTTGACCTTAGTTACTTTCCCGTTCTGATCTGTGACGTATTTCCCGATACGCGGACCGAGAAGATACGCTCCGATCAGTGCGGCTATCCCGCCGACCATATGGATTGCGCAGGATCCCGCGTAGTCATGGAATCCGATCCAGGAGAGCCATCCGCCGCCCCAGATCCAGTGAGCTTCAATCGGATATATGATCAGACTGATGAAACCGGAGTATACACAATAGGCTGAAAATTTCGTACGTTCCGCCATCGCTCCGGAGACGATCGTTGCGGTTGTAGCACAGAACACAAGGTTAAAGAC
Source organism: uncultured Eubacteriales bacterium (assembly GCA_900320605.1). Classification (GTDB taxonomy): domain Bacteria; phylum Bacillota; class Clostridia; order Oscillospirales; family Acutalibacteraceae; genus RUG612. The sequence continues at coordinate 12,254 of ONSY01000110.1, forward strand.
GAAAGTGCTCGCGCCGGTAAATCCTTCAGCCGGCGAAGCGATGAACGCCTTGAATTTCGTGAACAGATCGAGATTCGGGATTCCGATCAGTCCGAAAAGCGCGTCTTCTCCCATCATCAGCGTATATCCGAGCAGAGAGAAAACGACGGTTCCGATACAGAAATCCATCAGATTCTTCATAATGATGTTTCCGGCGTTCTTTGCCCGCGTAAAGCCGGTTTCCACCATCGCAAAGCCGGCCTGCATCCAGAATACCAGCGCAGCGCCGATCAGAAACCAAAATTCAATACTCATATATTATTTCCTCCGGAAGTTTATTTCACGCTGAAAAGAATATCTCCGTAGGTCGGGAACGGCCAGTAACTCTTCGCCGTCAGCAGCTCAGCCCGGTCGCAGGGAATTCTCAGTTCGCTCATTCTGGGAAGCACAGTATCACGGATCAGCGCGGATTCCGCGATAATATCTTCCGCATCCTGCAGCCCGATTACGGCTTTTTCCAGCTCGCCGGCCTTCTCCGCAATACAGTCCGTCAGGGCGGAGAGCTTTCTTACCAGTTCGGTTTCATAGCCGCATGTTACATCCGGAGCAAAGGATCTCTTCTCAGAAGCCTGTTTTGCGAGGTCCGAAGTAAAACGGGTGATTGCCGGAGCGATTCTCTTATGAACCATATTGATCATGGTGTTCGCTTCAATCACAACACTTTTGCAGTAATTTTCAAGCATGATGTCGCGTCTGGAGCGGAGTTCGTCAATGGTGAAAACACCAAGACCTGTCAGCATCGTGACATTCTTCTTGTCAAGAAGATGCGGCATGCAGTCTGCCGTTGTCCGGTAGTTTAAAAGTCCGCGCGCTTCGGTTGCTTCTTCGATCCAGGCGTCATCGTACCCGTTGCCGTTGAAGATAATGCGCTTATGCTCTCTGATCGTTTCCTTGATCATTTCATGCAGTTCGGATTCAAAGTCACCGGCCTGTTCGAGACGATCGGCGTAGATACGCAGACTTTCGGCTACCGCGCTGTTAAGCATGATGTTCGCACAGGCGATCGAGTTCGAGGAACCAAGCATCCGGAATTCAAATTTGTTCCCGGTAAAAGCGAAGGGTGACGTGCGGTTGCGATCCGTGGTATCCCGGTTGAATTTCGGCAGGACATCCACACCGAGCTTCATCTGCAGCTTCTGAGAGCCCTGATAGGGCGTGTCGGTTTCGATTGCTTCGAGAACAGCGTTCAGCTCGTCGCCGAGGAAAATTGAAATAACAGCGGGCGGAGCTTCATTTGCGCCGAGCCGGTGATCATTTCCTGCCGTTGCGACTGAGATCCTGAGAAGGTCCTGATAATCGTCGACTGCTTTGATAACAGCGCAGAGGAACAGCAGGAACTGCGCGTTCTCATACGGCGTATCGCCGGGGGAAAGCAGATTCTGGCCGCTGTCCGTTGCGATGGACCAGTTGTTATGCTTGCCGCTGCCGTTGACACCGGCGAAAGGCTTTTCGTGAAGCAGACAGACCAAACCGTGTTTTGCGGCGACCTTCTGCATGATCTCCATTGTCAGCTGGTTATGATCCGTGGCGACGTTGGTTGTTGTATAAATGGGAGCAAGCTCATGCTGAGCGGGAGCAACTTCGTTGTGTTCCGTTTTCGCAAGAATCCCGAGCTTCCAGAGCTCGTTGTTCAAGTCTTCCATAAAAGCGGCGACACCTGGCTTGATTACACCGAAATAGTGATCATCCAGTTCCTGACCCTTCGGCGGTTTTGCTCCGAAGAGGGTTCTGCCGGTAAAGCGAAGATCCGGTCTTGCGTCATACATTTCCTTCGTAATAAGGAAATATTCCTGTTCAGGACCGACGGAAGAAACAACCCTTTTTGCGGTATCATTGCCGAAAAGCCGCAGAATACGGAGCGCCTGCCGGCTTAAAACTTCCATGGAGCGAAGCAGTGGTGTCTTTTTATCGAGCGCATGACCGCCGTAGGAGCAGAACGCTGTCGGAATGCAGAGCGTCTTTCCCTTGATGAACGCGTAGGAAGTCGGATCCCAGGCTGTGTATCCTCTGGCTTCAAAAGTTGCCCGCAGGCCGCCGGACGGGAATGAAGAGGCGTCCGGTTCTCCTTTAATAAGCTCCTTGCCGGAAAATTCCATGATAACGCTTCCGTCCGGAGAGGGGGTGATGAAGCTGTCGTGCTTTTCCGCGGTGATTCCGGTCAGCGGCTGAAACCAGTGCGTAAAATGGGTTGCGCCTTTCGAAACCGCCCAGTTCTTCATTGCCTCGGCTACCGCGTTGGCCACACTGATATCCAGTTCTTTCCCTTCGTCAATCGTTTTCCGGAGAGAAGCGTAAACGTCTGCGGAAAGGGTTGCCCGCATTACGCGATCGTCAAAAACCTGGCTTCCGAAATAATCTGATACTGTACTCATACTGAATTCTCCTTTATAAATGAGTAAAGGCAAAGACACCTTTTGCGAAACACAAAAGACGCCTTTGCCTTTTTATGCAGTTTGATTCGATCCGCTCTTCTCCTGAAAAAGAAGAAAGAGCGTCTTCGAGTACATTCACTCAAAGACGCCCTTGCCTTTCTGTGCGAAATTATACTCCCGGAGTTCCCGGTTGTCAACCCCCTTTTTTCTCTTTTTGTAAACTGACGCAATCCGCGGGATTTTCCACTTGACATCCTGTAACGGGTGGCGTATAATGCAGGCAATGAGCAAAGGCGTTCATGACGGTACAGGTGCCCTGTACCGGAGTGGACGCCTTCTTTTTTTATAATCTCCTGGAAGGGAATGGGAAAAATGCGCAAGGAAGGTCAGTTCCGTATACCATCCGGATGTGCGATTGCCGCGGTAATCTCCAGAAATGGGGAACGGATGCCCGGCGACCTGATCGCGAAGTCCATGGAACCGATGCACGAACGTTCCAACGGACTCGGCGGTGGGTTCGCAGGATATGGAATTTATCCTGAATATCGCGACTTTTATGCACTTCATCTGTTTTTCGACAGCCGTGATGTCCGAAAAGAATGTGAGACCCTATTAAAGGAATATTTTGAAATCGTACAGTCGGAGATTATCCCGACGAGAAAAATCCCGGAGATTACGGATGAGCCGATCATCTGGAGATATTTCGTCGCCCCGCTGAATTCAATGCTTCGCAGCCTTCAGCTCGACGAAAAGGAGCTTGTAGCGCGTACGGTGATGAAAATCAATACCGAAATGAAAGGGGCCTATGTCTTTTCAAGCGGAAAAAACATGGGAACCTTTAAGGCGGTTGGCTTTCCCGAAGACGTGGGAAGGTTCTACCAGCTCGAAAACTATGCAGGCTATTCATGGACGGCACACGGCCGATATCCGACCAATACCCCGGGCTGGTGGGGAGGCGCTCATCCATTTACGCTGCTGGATTTTTCTGTCGTCCATAATGGAGAAATATCTTCTTATGACGCAAACCGGCGGTTTATTGAAATGTTCGGATACAAATGCACACTCCTGACCGATACGGAGGTCATTACCTATATCATGGATTATCTGATCCGGATCCAGGGCCTATCGATGACGGAGGCCGCGAATGTTGTCGCAGCGCCGTTCTGGAGTACGATCGAACGTGAATGGGATCGCGAGGAACGGCAGAAGCAGGCGTATCTGCGAACCGTTTTTCCCAGTCTCCTCGTAACCGGCCCGTTTTCCATTGTTTTAGGTTTCACCGGAGGTATAATGGCGCTGAACGACCGGCTGAAACTGCGTTCAATGGTGGTCGGTGAAAAAGATGAGCGAGTATACATTGCGAGCGAAGAGGCGGCGATCCGGGCGATGGAGCCGGATGTGGAAAAAATCTGGGCTCCGGCAGGCGGAGAGCCTGTCATCATCCGTGTGAAAGAAGGTGTCTGCTGAAATGGGAATCGATTTCATATACCCCGAATTTGAAGTTGTCCGGAATGAAAACCGGTGCATTGCCTGCCGCGTCTGTGAACGTCAGTGCTCAAACGAAGTCCATTCCTTCAGTGCCGAGCGCGGAATCATGATGAGCGATGAGACAAAATGCGTCAACTGTCAGCGCTGTGTTTCGCTCTGCCCGACCAGGGCGCTCAAGATCGTAAAAAGCAACTGCACATTACGGGAGAATGCCAACTGGCAGAACGATACGATCCGTGAAATATATAAGCAGGCGCAGAGCGGGGGCGTTCTCCTTTCTTCCATGGGAAATCCGAAACCGTTTCCTGTTTACTGGGACAAGATCCTGATCAATGCTTCCCAGGTAACGAATCCGTCGATTGACCCGCTGCGCGAACCGATGGAAACTCATGTTACTCTTGGAAAGAAACCGGACCGGGTGCGCCGCGACGAACAGGGAAATATCCTTCGGGAGCTTCCGCCGCAGATTTCTCTCTCCATGCCGGTTATGTTTTCCGCGATGAGTTACGGCTCGATCAGTTACAATGCCCATGCTTCCCTCGCTCGTGCTGCGACGGAGCTCGGGATCCTCTATAATACAGGCGAAGGCGGCCTGCATGAGGATTTCTACAAGTACGGCGCAAATACGATTGTTCAGGTTGCAAGCGGGCGATTCGGTGTGCATGAGGACTATCTTGAAGCCGGTGCCGCAATTGAGATAAAAATGGGTCAGGGCGCGAAACCCGGAATCGGAGGGCATCTTCCCGGTGCGAAAATCGTTGGAGATGTCTCGAAAACACGTATGATTCCCGAAGGCAGCGACGCGATTTCTCCCGCGCCGCACCATGATATTTATTCGATCGAAGATCTTCGCCAGTTGGTCTATTCGCTGAAAGAAGCGACTGAATATCAGAAACCGGTGATCGTAAAGGTTGCCGCAGTACATAATATCGCGGCGATCGCAAGCGGAATTGCCCGCAGCGGCGCGGATATTATTGCGATAGACGGATTCCGCGGCGGTACCGGTGCGGCTCCCACGAGAATTCGTGATAACGTCGGAATTCCGATTGAGCTTGCACTTGCGGCTGTGGATCAGCGGCTGAGAGACGAGGGGATACGCAACAGTGTTTCTCTGGTTGCCGGAGGGTCTATCCGAAGCGCCTCAGACGTCGTTAAAGCGATTGCACTCGGCGCGGATGCCTGTTATATCGCAACGGCTGCGCTTTTGGCACTTGGGTGTCACCTCTGCCGTACATGCCAAAGCGGAAAATGCAACTGGGGAATAGCAACACAGCAGCCCGAACTTGTTCGGCGGCTGAATCCGGAAACCGGATGTGAACGCCTTGTAAACCTGATGACCGCCTGGCGCCGGGAGATTATGGAGCTGATGGGCGGAATGGGAATCAATTCCATTGAAGCGCTGCGCGGCAACCGAATGATGCTGCGCGGAGTCGGCCTGAATCAGAAAGAGCTGGATATCCTTGGTATCTCGCATGCGGGGGAATAATTCAATGAAACGGGTATATGTCAATGAACAGTGGTGCCTTGGCTGCCATCTCTGTGAATACAACTGCGCTTTTGCGAACTCCGGGATGACGGACATGGTGCTGGCACTGAAAGGAAAACCGATCTATCCGAGAATCCATGTTGAAGAAGGCGAGAAAATCACTTACGCGGTTTCCTGCCGTCACTGTGAGGATCCGCTGTGCGTAAAAAGCTGTATTGCCGGTGCGCTCTTCCGTCAGGACGGAGTGATCCGGATTGACCGGAAAAAATGTGTCGGATGTTTCACCTGTGTACTTGTCTGCCCATATGGAGCGCTTGCGCCGAATGAGGACGGAGTAATGCAGAAATGTGAGCTTTGTCTGGAGAACAGCAGCGGTGCGCCGGCTTGTGTTCAGGGATGTCCGAACCGGGCGATCGTTTACGAAGAACGGGAGGAATCGCAATGAGACAATATGTGATTATCGGAAACGGTGTTGCGGCTGCAGGGTGTATTGAGGGAATCCGTACAATGGATTCGAAAAGCGGGATCACGGTTGTTTCCGAAGAAAACCGCGCTGTCTACTGCCGCCCGTTGATCTCCTACTTTTTGGAAAAGAAAACAGACCCGGAACGTATGCAGTATCGCGACGTACATTATTACGAGCGTATGGGGTGCCGTGTGCTTTACGGAAAAAAAGCGGTTCAGATTCATAAAGAAAACTGTGAGGCTGAACTGGATGACGGTACGTTTCTGCCGTATGACGGACTGTGCCTTGCGGTTGGTTCCTCGCCGTTCGTACCCCGCTTTGAAGGAATTGAGAATGTAGAAAAAAAGTTCTCTTTCATGACGCTTGATGACGCGATGGCGCTTGATGCGGCAGTAAGTGATAATTCGCGTGTTCTGATTGTCGGTGCCGGCCTGATCGGCCTGAAATGTGCGGAGGGGATTGTCGGTCGGGCTGCGAGTGTTGCTGTCTGCGATCTGGCGGATCGTGTTCTTTCCAGCATTCTGGATACTGACTGTGCTGCAATGATGCAGAAACATCTGGAAGAACACGAGATGCATTTTTATCTGAATGACAGTGTCAAACGGTTTGAGAAAAACACTGCCTATATGAATAGCGGGGCAGTTGTTCCGTTTGATCTTCTCGTCCTTGCTGTCGGAGTACGTGCGAATACTTCCCTCCTCAGGGAAGCGGGAGGCGAAGTGAACCGGGGAATAATTGTGAATCGTCAGATGCGGACATCCATTTCCGGTATATTTGCAGCAGGAGACTGTACTGAAGGGTGGGACAGCTCCATCGGACAGAACCGGGTCCTTGCAATTCTGCCGAACGCTTATCTTCAGGGCTATACTGCGGGAATCAATATGGCAGGTGGTTCCGAATCTCTTGACAATGCGATTCCGATGAATTCCATCGGCTTTTTCGGTCTTCATGCCATGACGGCCGGTTCGTATGACGGAGACATGTATGAGGAGAAAACAGAAACGTCGATAAAACGGCTGTTTTATAAAGATGATCTTCTCAAAGGCTTTATTCTGATCGGCTGTCATGAGCGCGCGGGAATATATACCTCTATGATCCGGGAGAAGACGCCGATTTCCTCCGTTAATTTTGATTTACTCAAAAAAGCGGCAACAACGGCGGCTTTTTCTGCCCAAATACGTAGAAAAAAATTCGGAGGAGTGGTATAATCTATGGTAATTCATGCAAAATCTCTGGATCACCGGACACTCAATAACGCGATCCGCTCTTCAGACGGCGAGTGTCTGATCGATGGATGCTGCGGACAGCGTTTTATCGCCGCCGGGATGAGTGAAAAAGAGATTACCGTTCACGGAATTCCCGGAAACGCTCTCGGCGCTTACCTCAACGGCGGTACAGTCACTGTTATGGGAAATGCACAGGATGCCGTCGGCGATACGATGAATGAAGGCAGAATTGTAATACACGGAAATGTCGGCGACGCAGCCGGCTACGCGATGCGTGGCGGAAGTATCTTCGTTAAAGGAAATGCCGGATACCGCGCCGGAATCCATATGAAAGCCTATCAGGAAAAAATCCCGCGGATGGTGATCGGCGGAAGAGCAGGCAGCTTTCTTGGGGAATACCAGGCGGGCGGTTTGATTATCGTTCTCAATCTGTTTTCACCGGATGATAAGATAGTCGGTTACTTTCCCTGTACGGGAATGCACGGCGGAAAAATGTTTCTGCGTTCAGCATGCGGGGAAATCCGTTTCCCGGAACAGGTGACGGCAAGACCAGCTGAAAAAAAAGACCTTGCGGAAATAGAAGATTCTGTGTGCGAATTCTGTCAGCTTTTCGGCTTTGATTCACAGAAAATCCTTTCCGCACCGTTTACTGTAGTCACACCGGACAGCAAAAACCCTTACAGACAGATGTATGTGGCAAATTAATAATATCAGGAGGCAGTTATGAAGTATTCAAAGGAAGAGGTTATCGCGTATGCGAGGGAAGAGGACGTCAAGTTTATCCGGCTTGCTTTCTGCGATGTTTTCGGAAAACAGAAAAATATTTCCATCATGCCGGAAGAACTGCCCCGGGCCTTTGAGTACGGAATCGCGATAGATGCATCCGCAATTTCCGGATTTGGAGACGAAATGCGAAGCGATCTGCTGCTGCATCCGGTTCCGGATACTCTCGTCCCGCTTCCCTGGCGTCCGGAACAGGGACGTGTCGTACAGATGTTCTCGACGATTACATATCCGAACGGCACACTGTTTGAATGTGATACGCGCAGTCTTCTGGAACAGGCTGTCGCCCGTGCGAAGGCATCAGGTTTTGAATTCACGTTTGGCGCAGAGCAGGAGTTTTATCTCTTCCTGCAGGATGAGGAAGGTAAAAAGACAGAAATCCCTGTGGATGAAGCCGGTTATATGGATATTGCTCCGGAGGACCATGGGGAAAATGTCCGAAGAGAAATCTGCCTGACGCTTGAGAAGATGGGTATCCGGCCCGAAAGTTCTCATCACGAAGAAGGCCCGGGCCAGAATGAAATTGATTTCCGCTATTCCGACGCCTTGACAGCGGCTGATAATGCGTTAACATTCCAGCGTGTAGTCAGAACTGTGGCCAACCGAAACGGCCTTGCTGCAGACTTTTCTCCGAAGCCGCTCGATAATGCTCCGGGAAACGGGTTCCATATCAACATCGCCCCGAAACCGTTCGGAGATAATGATGTTTTTTCGGAAATGATCGCCGGAATTCTCAAACATGTCCGGGCAATGACCGCCTTTCTGAATCCGACTCCTGCCTCATATCATCGACTCGGACATTTTAAGGCCCCGTTGTATATTTCCTGGTCTGCTGAAAACAGATCTCAGCTTGTGCGTATTCCTGCTGCAGAAGGAGAGTATCGGCGTGCGGAGCTTCGTTCCCCGGATCCATGCACCAATCCATATCTTGCATTTGCACTTTTGATTTATGCGGCTCTTGATGGGATTGAAAATCATCTGGCGCTTCCGGAAGCGACTGATCTTAATCTGTTCACGGCTGATCATGCGATCCTTTCAAAATATGACAGGCTCCCGGAAAGCTTTGAAGACGCGTGCCATGCTGCTCTTGGAAGCAATTTCATTCGTGCTCATATCCCCGAACGTATTTTATCGATTTATTGCGGAATCTAACCGCTCCTTCTTTACTCCTTAAGGAAAGGAATCCTGTATGAACCTGGAAGAGCGAATTTACAGCGTTCTCGTCGTTTCAGCGGCGGAAAAATTGAATACGGCTCTTTCTTCATTCCTGGCACAGCCGCGCTATGGACCGGTAAAGATTGTTTCCGGTGTAAGCTCGGCAAAACGTGCTCTGCGTGAGAGGGATTTTGATTTTGTGATTGTCAATTCGCCTCTGCCGGATGATACCGGTCTGCGCTTTGCGATTGATACTTCATCTTCCGGGGAAGCAGTGACTCTTCTGCTGGTACGAGCGGAACTGTATGATGATATAACTGAAAAGGCCTCTGAAAACGGAGTGTTTACGTTATACAAGCCGCTTTCCCGGCCGATCTTTTCACTTGCGCTTGCATGGATGGAAAGCGCAAGAGAAAGGTTGAGAAAGATTGAGAAAAAAACTCTCTCTTTTGAGGAGAGAATGGAAGAAATCCGTCTTGTGAATCGCGCAAAATGGCTTCTGATTTCTGAACTCAAAATGGATGAGCCTCAGGCACACCGTTATATTGAGAAACAGGCTATGGATCGATGTGTCTCCAAGCGAGAGATTGCGGAAGAGATTATACGGACATATTCATAACCATAGCGTTGGGAATCCACTTGTTACGTACTCCTTAAAGGGCCTACCATTAAGAACTGTACCCTTGGTTTTCGGGAATATCCATTTTGTCTTTGCCTGAATCCGAGTTGTATTGAATCGTGTCATGATAAAAAAACAGATGGCAGAAAAACAAACTGCCACCTGTTTTTTGGTATAAGTCTCTATTTAAAAATTCAGCCAAGAAAATGGAATGGTTTCTGCAAAGAAATATTCTGGCTGACGACACAACTACAAAGGGAGACAACTTCCATGCGAAGCGTCTCCCTTTTGGCGGGAATCTTTTTCCTTAGGTTGAATCAGAGAATGATTTCTCCGTCAACTGTGCCGGGAAGACCGGCAGCATTTGCTTCGTCGGTGTCAATATGCATTGCCGCGGCGAATTTCGGGCTGACGCGTACAACAACGTCACCGAAGATCAGGGCACGGTCATTGTAATCAACCTTGACGGAGACAATCTGCTTGTCCTCGACGCCTGCTTCAGCAGCCTCTTCGGGAGTGAAGTGAATATGACGTTTTGCAGCGATAACGCCCTTTTCAATTTCAATTTCGCCTTTCGGCCCGATGAGTTTGCATCCTGCGGTTCCTTCAATGTCGCCGGACTCACGGATCAGAGCAGTTACGCCGATTTTGCGTGCGTCTGTCAGAGCGATTTCAACCTGAGTCTCTTTGCGGATCGGTCCCAGAATTGACATAACGAGAGAACCTTTCGGTCCTACCACCTCAACCTTTTCGGCACAGGCAAACTGGCCGGGCTGAGAAAGATCCTTTTTGTTGGTGAGCTGATATCCCTCGCCGAACAGAATATCAAGATGCTCCTGAGAGAGATGAAGGTGGCGAGCGGAAGTTTCAACCATAATTTTCATAATGAATTACACTCCTTGGCGTTTATTGCAAGTCTATTTTACTCTCTTTTTCCGTCTATTTCAAGAAAAAAGATGAATTTCGGAACGGAATATGATATAATTTCAGTGCACCGGAAGCAAATTGTTTTATCGCATTATGAAGCTGCCGGAAAATGAGCTTTTGGGAGGGCTGTGAATGGCTGAAAACTGGGAGGAACTGAGGCAGGAATGTCTCGGATGCGAAAAGTGTGAACTATGTCAGACACGCCATAATGTCGTTTTCGGTGTAGGTCCGAAGGAAGCGAAGGTGCTTTTCATCGGGGAAGGCCCCGGTGAAAACGAAGATCTTCAGGGAGAGCCTTTCGTCGGACGGGGCGGACAGCTGCTTGACAAATATCTTGCGGCTGTGGATCTCGACCGGAAAAAGAATATCTATATCACCAACACAGTCAAGTGCCGTCCGCCGCATAACCGGGATCCGAAACCGGAGGAGCAGACCGCATGTGCCGACTGGCTTCGCCGGCAGATCGCCGTTATCCGTCCGGTGATTATTGTCTGTTTAGGGCGGATTTCAGCAATGAGGTACATCAAGCAGGATTTTATGGTAACAAAGGAACACGGTGTGTTTTTTAAAAAAGGAAACTATCTTATGATGGGAACATACCATCCCGCCGCACTGCTGCGCAATCCGAACAACAAGCCCGACGCTTTCGAGGACTTTCTGCGTCTGAGAGAGAAAATTGACGAGCTTCGGCTTGACATAGCGAAAGAATACCAGAACGGATAGAAAAAACAATAGTAGCAGCGCGCCGCGTTTCGGACACGGCGCGCCGTTTTTCAGGGAGCATTTTATGAATCAGGTTTTACGTTCGCACGCAAATGAAATCATCCGGGAAGCGATTGCCGCGGTTCTGCCTGATGCCGCGGTTTTGCGTGCGCTGGCAGGAAAGAAATATCCGGGGCGTGTGATCCTGGTGGCTGTCGGAAAGGCTGCATGGCGGATGGCGAAAACCGCCTCCGATTTTCTGGGCGGCCGCATCGAAACCGGTATTGTCATTACAAAGTACGGCCACGCGATCGGACCGATTGCGAACTATCTCTGTTTTGAGGCAGGACATCCTGTACCGGATGAAAATTCCCTGCGCGCGACACAGGCTGTTCTGAAACTGGTTTCTGACCTCAAACCGGAAGATACGGTTTTGTTTCTTCTTTCCGGCGGGGGAAGCGCCCTCTTTGAAAAGCCTATGATTCCGCTCGGGGAACTGAGAAACATTACTGATCAGCTTCTTGCAAGCGGCGCGGATATCAAAGAGATCAATACAATCCGAAAACGGCTGTCCGCCGTCAAGGCGGGCCGTTTTGCTCAGATCTGCCTCCCCGCAAGAGTCGAGGCGGTTGTCCTTTCCGATATTCTCGGGGATCCTCTTGATATGATCGCTTCCGGACCCGCATATCCGGATTCCTCAACCGCACAGGACGCACGGAATATCGTCCGCAAATACGCTTTGAATCTTTCTTCGGAAGCGCTTCGGCTTTTAGATGTTGAAACACCGAAGACAGTAAGCAATGTAAATACCCGGATCAGCGGAAGTGTGCGGGAACTGTGCGCCGCAGCGGAAAAGGCCTGCCGCCGCCTGGGTTACAGCACGATGATTCTGACAGATCAACTTTCCTGTGAAGCCCGGGAGGCGGGAAATTATCTTTCATCGGTTCTGAGAACGCACCGGCATGACAGCGGATCATTCGCATATATTGCCGGGGGTGAAACTGTTGTCAGGGTGACCGGGAACGGGAAAGGCGGCAGGAATCAGGAAATCGCTCTTTCGGCTGCGCCGGGAATTTCCGGAATGAAAAATGCGGCAGTCTTTTCCGTCGGCAGCGACGGTACGGATGGACCGACGGATGCCGCGGGAGGTTATGTGGACGGGGATACTTTTGAAACACTCAAGACGCAGGGTGTTTCCGTCTGCGATATACTCAGAAATAACGATTCGTACAATGCCCTTCTGAAAGCCGGCGGGCTGATCTTCACCGGCCCGACCGGAACCAATGTCAATGATCTTTCGGTTGCGCTTCTCCGGGCAGATTGATTATACAGACAAAAAACCAGCCGTTCTCCCTGTTTTAAGGAGGAACGGCTGGTTCCTTTTGCTGAGAAACTGATAAACTGCTTTTTGCTTTTTACAGATAGAGCTTGGCGAGACCGCCTTCGCTTGTCTCCTTATAGACACGTGACAGGTCACGTCCGGTTTCATACATGGTTTTAACCACTAGATCAAAAGAGATTTTTCTTGTATCGCTCAGAAAATTTGCGAGATTGACCGCGTTGATCGCGCGCATCGCCGCGACCGCGTTGCGTTCGATGCAGGGAATCTGGACAAGTCCCTTGATCGGATCGCAGGTCAGACCGAGATGATGTTCGATCGCGATTTCAGCAGCGTATTCGATCTGGTTGAGAGACATCCCGTACAATTCGCCGAGCGCTGCCGCCGCCATCGCACAGGCGCTTCCGATTTCCGCCTGACATCCGCACTCCGCTCCGATAACTGATGCGTTTGTTTTGATCAGATTTCCGACAATCCCCGCGGTAGCAAGGCTTTGGAGTATTTCGCGGTCCGAAAAGCCGCGCTTTTCCTTCGCGTAACGCAGAACCGCCGGGAGGACGCCTGCCGCCCCGCATGTCGGTGCCGTCACGACCTTGCCGAAGGAAGCATTCTGCTCGCTGACGGCGAACGCGTAGGCGCAGACAAGACGGTTCTCGCGCGTTTCGGCACTTTCGTCGATGTGTGACTGGCTGTAAAGAAATTTCGCTTTTCTCTGTACACCGAGTCCGCCTTCAAGAACTCCTTCCTCGGAAAGTCCGCTTTCGATGGATTCTACCATAGCCTTCCAGACTTCCGAGAGATAATCCCAGAGCTGAGAGCCTTCTTTTTCCTCGGCATACTGCCATAGGCGGATTCGTTTCTGTTCACAGTAAGATGCGATTTCAGTATAGGAATGTTCCGGATAGACACTTTCGTTCTGACTCAGTTCCTCACCCTTAATCCGGAAGCTTCCGCCGCCGGTGCTGTATGCTTCGATTTTTCCGAGCAGATTTTTCCCCGAATAAGCGCAGAAGCGCATCGTGCACGGATGAGGAAGAGAATCCTCGCCGACCCGAAGAGATATTACCGCTTTTTTCGGCGCGAACGTTTCACGGATCAGTGAATCCAGATGGTATACTTTTCCCATTTTCGCAAGCGATCCGAACAGTTCTGCCTCAAAACGGTCCGCATCGGGATATTTGATGCGGAAATACTCCGCGGCGCGCTGGGGTGCCATGGTATGGGAACTCGAAGGACCGCTGCCGATTCGATATAGTTCTTTTAATGAAGGCATTCCTTCAACTGCGGTATGCACCTGCGGTGAAACGTCTTCGGAAAGAAGGGCATTAAGGGGAACCGAAAATAGTGTCGCGATTCGCAGCAGTTTTTCTGTACTCGGCATGGATTCACCGTTTTCCCATTTGGAAACGGCGCGGTTGGATACGCCGACCTGTTCGCCGAACTGCGACTGTGAAAGATGATTCTGTTTACGCAGGGCTTTCAGTTTCTGCGGGAAGGTCTGATAATCCATATTTCCACCGCCCTTTCATCTCTATTATAACGCTGTGGGTAGATTATTTCAATGAAAAATCTACCAAAAGTTCAATTATTGATAAAAAAAGAGGAGCCGTGCGGAAAAAACCGCCGACTCCTTTTGAAAATATACTCTTGATTTAAATAAAAAACTTGCGGTGAAGCGATTCGCGCAGCGCCGGGGAAGCGCCGATCACGATCAGCAGCAGCCCCACGATGCAAAGCACCGGGATCGGGTAGAGGCTCCACCACTGCATCGGCAGAGAAAACGTGATGTGCAGCAGAAATTCGATCAGAATACACAGTCCGCCGATGGCGATCGCCATGCCGCCGAAGATAAAGAGCGCCCGGTAGGATTTCCCCCGCGTGGCGTACCGAAGCAAAATGAGTACGGTTTCGATCAGCAGGATCAGCGCGCCGCCTGCCGGGAAGGCAAAGGATAAAAACCAGTTCCCGCCGGTTTTCAGACAAATGTACAGCGCCACGGAAAGCGCGCAGGCCGCCGCGATCGGGAAGAAGATCACGATATTTCGTTTGCGAAACCAAAGCGGCAGGCAGATGGAAACGTAGCAGATCAGCAGACCGCCCGCAACAAATCCGCTCCAGGTAACGCCGCCGTTCATCTTGAGATCCGTTAAAAAGCAGATCAGAACCGGAATGATCAGAAGCATCGTGATCACGAAAAGCAATCCGCCGCGGCGCACCTTTTCGGGGGCGTCGCCGTAACGGGGATAAGGCTTGGCTTCCGGTACTTCAGATAGCTCGGGATGATATACCTTCAATCCGCACAGCGGACAGCGTTCCGCGCCCTTTTGCAGCTCCACACCGCATTTAACACAGTACATTACGAAATCCCTCCGATCATTCTCTGTCGTTCGATTCCACCGAAACGTGGAATCCGAGCTTGACAAGATTGGTAAAAAACGTTTTTTCCAGCCGGGGCTCAACGGTATTGCGGACGATATTGATAAAGCAGCGTTCCCCATAGCTGGTAACGCCTACGTTGTAAGGCGAAGTAGACTGCGGTCCGAGCACGAACTCTACCCGATCCACGTACGGCTTCATCTCTTCGGGCAGCGCGACCTGCCCGAGATTTGAGAGCGACATCGACGAGACGCGTTCGCCTACGGTATCGAACACGAGCCGCATGATCGGGTTTTTGAGGAACAGCGGAATCACCTTCATAAACGGATTCTGTTCATCGTTAACGTTGGGCGTAAAGATTGCGCGCATGTTCTTTTCTGTGATGGAAAGCTGCATCTCATGGGATACGATTCCGATCAGTTCCTCAAGGGTATATTCGCCGAGGCGCGCGTCTACGCCGATATTGGCAACAGCAACAAAATTGCGCATGGTGCATCCGCCGAAGAGCTTGCGCAGATTCACCGGGATCTGGACCTTCACGTTTTTACGTTTTTTGAGCTTGGGAGTATCCTCGCTCTGGATTTCCAGAATCGAGTAAAGCAGCACCGCGGTAAGATACGCGGTTACAGAAACTCCGCAGGCGCGGCTGCGCTCGTGAAGCGCCGGAGCGTTCAGAATCCCGAGCGTTGCGTGGAGAAAGCCGTCCGGCTCTCTCTGTCCGCGCAGCCGGTAGACATTGAGCGAATCGCGCGGCGCAGCCACAGGACCGGCGTTTTTCTGGAAACTATCCTCGAGCTCTTCCTCTTTGGGTGCTTCGGCGAGATCAAGGATGCCGCATTGCGCGGGTATTTCGACCTGATAGCGCAAGCGGAGATATTCCGCGGCAAGCGTTTTCGTGAAAACCATGGCGCCGGTACCGTCTGTTACGGCGTGGAAAAATTCAACCGCCATCCGGTTGCGGTAGTAGAGCACGCGGATCGCACAGCGCCGGGTATCGTTCCGGCTCATGAGAACGAGCGGCTGGTAGCTGTCTTCGCGAACCGGGGGGATCGATTCAACCTGTTCGAGATAATACCAGAAAGTGCTGCGGCGCAGCCGCACGCAGACGGAAGGAAAACGCGGTGCGGTCCGGTCAAAGGCCTGCTGCAGCAGGGCGGGATCCACCGGATCGAAGAAAGTAAAGGAGATACGGTACGCGTTGCTCCATTTTCTGCGCTGCGCGGCCGGGAAAATCAGCGCGGCGTTATCAAGTCTGGTCCAATAGGGATTTTTTTCAGCTTGCTTCATCGTTCTCCTCCTTCCATAAGAATGGATCGTTTTAAAAGTTGGGTCAAGACCGGAAGATCCGGCCTTTATCAAGAAGTTTTTGAAGATTGGGTTTGTGAATCGAGCTTCAAAACTGCGATCTGCTCGTCGCCGTCCATTTCTCCGGTTTCATAAAAACCGAAGGAATGATAGAGCGCCTTTGCGCGTTCGTTTTCCGGCTCATAGGAGAGATAGCAGTATTGCGCCGGCCCGCAGGGAAAGGTGCGGATGAAATCAAGCGCCAGGCGCAGCGCCTGCCTGCCGAATCCGCGCCCCTGATAGCGCGCGTCGATCATCAGACGCCAGAGGCTGTAATTGCCCGCGGCGACGCAGGGAGGATTTTCGAAGGTTTCGTCAACGCCGTAGCCGATCATCAGAAATCCGACGGGCGTATCCTCCTCGTAAATGCCGAAGGGGAAAACCTTCCCGCCCACAGAAAGCGTCAGATATGCTTCCGCAATCGATACGGTATTCGGTGCGACGAAGCTCTTCTGCTCATCAGATACACAGAGCTCGAGCAGCTCCCAGAGGTTGCGGTGTGTTACTTTTGAAAGATGAATCATAATCGGTACCTTCCAAAAAGAGCGCCTCTTTTGGAAGCGCTCTTTTGAGGGGTTCTGAAAAGGGGATTACTGTTTCGGCTTGAAGCTGTCTTTCAGGGAGACGGAGCGGTTGAATACGAGATGACCGGGGGCGCTGTCGCGATTGTCCGCGCAGAAATAGCCCTGCCGCATAAACTGAAGCGGCACGCCCGGCTCTACTTTGCCCAGCGAGGATTCTACCTTGCAGCCGGTGAGTATTTTGAGAGAATCGGGATTGAGATAATCCATGAAGTTTCCGGATTCCGGATCAGGTACGGTAAAGAGATTATCGTAAAGGCGGATTTCAGCGTCGAGGCTGTCGGCGGCATTGACCCAATGGATTGTGCCTTTGATCTTGCGGCCGTCGGCGGGATTTCCACCGCGCGAATCGGGATCGTATTCGGCGTAAACTTCCAGAACGTTTCCTGCTTCATCCTTTTTTGCGCCCGTGCAGCGAACGACGTAAGTCGTCTTGAGGCGAACTTCATTGCCCGGGAAAAGGCGGAAATAACCTTTTACAGGCTCTTCCATGTAGTCGCTGCGCTCGATCCAGAGCTCGCGCGAGAACGTGATCGGGCGTGTGCCCGCGGAGGGATCGTTCGGGTTGTTTTCTGTTTCAAAAAGTTCGGTTTTCCCTTCGGGATAGTTCGTGATGATCAGTTTAACCGGATCGAGAACCGCCATTACGCGCTGAGCCTTCTGGTTGAGGTCGTCGCGCAGGCAATGTTCGAGGAAGGAGGAATCCACGATGCTCGTCACCTTGGAAACGCCGATCTGATCGATAAAGCTGTGGATCGCGGCAGGCGTATAGCCGCGGCGGCGCAGACCGCAGAGCGTCGGCATGCGCGGATCGTCCCATCCGGAAACGACGCCGCCTTCCACCATGGCGCGCAGCTTGCGCTTGCTCAGAACGGTATTGTTGATTCCGAGGCGCGAGAATTCGATCTGGCGCGGCTTCGAGGGAACGGAGAGATTGTTCACAACCCAATCGTAAAGCGGGCGATGATCTTCATATTCCAGCGAGCACAGCGAATGCGTGATCCCTTCGATGGCATCCTGGATCGGATGTGCGAAATCGTACATCGGGAAGATGCACCATTTCGTACCCTGGCGGTGATGTTCGATATAGCGGATCCGGTACAGAACCGGATCGCGCATGTTGAAGTTGCCGCTCGCGAGGTCGATCTTCGCCCGCAGGGTATATTTTCCCTCGGGAAATTCGCCTGCGCGCATGCGGCGGAAGAGATCAAGGTTTTCCTCAATCGGACGGTCGCGCCAGGGCGAACGGGCCGGGGTGGAGGTATCGCCGCGGTATTCGCGGAACTGCTCGGGCGTGAGCTCGCAGACGTAGGCGAGGCCCTTCTGGATCAGCTCTTCGGCGTAGGCGTAGGTCTGTTCAAAATAATCGGAGCCGTAGAAAAAGCGGTCGCCCCAATCGTAGCCGAGCCAATGAATATCCTCCTGGATCGCCGCCACGAATTCGTTATCTTCCTTTGCGGGGTTTGTATCGTCCATGCGCAGATTGCAGATTCCGCCGAACCGCTGCGCCGTTCCGAAATCGATGCACAGCGCCTTGCAGTGGCCGATATGAAGGTAACCGTTCGGTTCGGGAGGGAAGCGGGTATGTACCTGCGCCCCTTCGAAGCGGCCGCCCTCTTTGAGATCTTCAATGATAAAATCGTCGATAAAATTGGTGCCCTCCACGGGGGCTTCATTCAAACGAACTTCGTCCATATTCAAAATCCTTTCTCTGGGATCATGCGCCGAGCTTTTCAAGGCCGAGCTTTAACCGCCGCAGGGATTCCTCGCGGCCCAGGATCGTTAAAATCTCCATTGCGCCGCCGGGCGTAACCGTCATGCCGGAAGCTGCGATGCGTACCGGCCACAGAAGCGTGCCGTTCTTGACTTCCAGCTTCTGGGCGAGCGCCATGAGCGAATCATGGATGGGGGTAAGCTGCCATTTCGGGAGCGCTTCGAGCGTATCGATCGCGGCGCGAAGCATTTCCGGCGCGTTTTCAAGGGTCGCTTTGCTCTTTTTATTGATGAAAAGCTCGCTGGAATACTCGGGCAGCTCGCGCAAAAAGCCGACCAGATCCGGGATCTCTTTGAATTTTGTGATTCTCGGCTGCAAAATAGAGGCGAGCACCTCCCAGTCAACCGCGCCGTTTTTGAAAACCTTGCGAAGCTCGGGCATCGCGGCGGCCATAAATTCATCCGGAGCCATCGCGCGGATATATTCGCCGTTGAGCCATGTAAGCTTGTCGTAATCGAAAACAGCGGGTGATTTGCTGATCCCTTCGATTGAAAACGCTTTTTCAAGTTCAGAAAGTGAGAATATCTCCTGGGTGCTGTCCTTCGGACACCAGCCGAGCAGAGCGATATAGTTGATGATGGCTTCAGGAAGATAGCCGTCTTCGACGAGATCGGCAAATCCGGTCGAACCGTGGCGCTTGGAAAGCTTGCTGACAGAGCCGTCTTCGTTTTTTCCCATGATCATGGGCAGGTGTACATACTGCGGAATCTCCCAGCCGAAAGCCTCATAGAGAAGGTTGTATTTCGGAGTGGAAGTCAGGTATTCGCTGCCGCGTACAACGTGGGTGATGTGCATCAGATGATCGTCAACGACGTTGGCGAAGTTATAGGTCGGAAAACCGTCGGATTTCAGGAGAACCTGATCCTCCAGTTCGGAATTTTCGATTGTAATATCGCCGTAAACCGCATCATGAAACGTGGTTGATCCTTCGATCGGCATCTTCTGGCGGATGACACACGGCTCTCCGGCGGCAAGGCGGCGTTTGACTTCCTCCTGCGGAAGATCGCGGCATTTGCGGTCATAGCCGCCGATACCGTTCTCATCGTGAAGGGAGTCCAGACGTTCTTTTGAACAGAAGCAGTAGTAGGCATGCCCGCTTTTTACCAGCTTTTCTGCATATTCCTTATATAACGGCTTGCGCTGGCTCTGAATATACGGACCGAATTCACCGCCGATATCCGGACCTTCGTCATGACGCAGTCCGACTTTTTCCAGTGTATTATAGATTACCTCGGTAGCGCCTTCGACGAACCGTTCCTGATCGGTATCCTCTATTCTTAAAATAAAGGAACCACCCTGGGATTTGGCAATCAGGTACTCATAAAGGGCCGTTCTCAGATTTCCGACGTGCATGAAGCCCGTGGGACTTGGAGCAAATCGCGTACGTACGATCTTCTTTTCCATCCGTAAACCTCCGATAGAAATTAACATTATCTTTAATTATATCAAATATCCTGAAATTATCAATTCTTCCTCAACATATTTTTCATGTTATTCGTTTGGGACGAATGATATTGCAGGGAAGTATCCCTCAGGAGGGGCTTTGGACGCAAAAAAGCCGGATCGTAAAGATCCGGCCATTTTAAACTCAGTCGCTCGTAAAGGGAAGAAGAGCAAGATGACGCGCACGCTTGATCGCAACCGTCAGCTCGCGCTGATGAGCAGCGCACGTTCCGGTAACTCTGCGCGGCAGAATTTTGGCTCTTTCAGAAATGAAGCGGCGAAGCTTTGCTACATCTTTATAATCGATGTATTCGACTCTGTCTACACAGAACGCGCAAACCTTTTTGCGGCCTTTTCTTGCGCCTCTGCGGTCAGGTCTGTTATCAGCCATGGCAATTTGCCTCCTTTTAAAATATAGTGGAATGATTAAGACTTAGAACGGGAGATCGTCGTCCATCGGGATTTCTTCGAAATCCTCGCGGCTGCCGCTTTCATAAGCGGGAGCGGGTTCGTTCTGGACCGGAGCGTAGGCGTTGTAAGAGGAATTCGAACCGCCGTCATTGCGTTTTGAATCCGCGAAATTGACGTTGTCCGCAACGATTTCAAACGCTTTGCGTTTGTTTCCGTCCTTATCCTGATAGGATCTCGTCTGAATAGATCCCTGAACGACCATCATCTGACCCTTGCGGAAGTATCTCGTAATAAACTCGGCGGTGCTTCTCCAGGCAACAATATCGATAAAATCGGTCTGGCGGTCAGCGCCTGATTTCACGTAAGAGCGGTCAACCGCGAGCGTGAAGCTTGTTACAGCAACATTACTCGGCGTATGACGAAGCTCCGGATCAGCCACAAGACGACCCATCAGTACGGCAACGTTCAACATGTTCTACACTCCTTTTTCTCAGAAATTCCGCGGCGTTTTCATTTTTGAAGAATGCGCCTTACGCTTCGGTTGCTTCTTCGGCTGTTTCCTCAACAGCGACCGGGGCGGCTTCTTCCGCCTGCGCCTTTACTTCTTCCACTTCGGAAGCCTTGTCAGCTGCTTTCTGGGCCTTCACTTTGCGTTCATCTTTCTTGATGATCATCGAGCGAAGGATACCGTCCGTGATCTTGAAAACACGATCAAGCTCAGCGGTGAATTCAGGGCCGCTCTTGAAGTTGATCAGCGTATAATAACCTTCAGGCTGTTTGTCAATGAGATAAGCGAATTTGCGCTTGCCCCATTCGTCAACGCTTTCAACCGTTCCGTTTGCGGCGATCAGATCCGTGAATTTCTTTACGAGAGCGGCAATACCATCCTCGCCCTGATTCAGGGAAATGATGAATACGGTTTCATAAGAATGCATGATTTCCGGCATGTTTCTTTGCACCTCCTTTTGGACTTTTGGCCCCGTTTTAGACGGAGCAAGGATCAGCTGCTTGAATTGCAGCAAAGGATATTATATCAGAAAGAATCAGGTTCGTCAAGAAAAATCGATCGATGAGACGAGATTTTTCAGGTAGTCTCTGAATTCTTTGCCGATCTCCGGATGACGCAGCGCTGTTTCCACTGCAGCTTCCATTATTCCGAGCTTATTTCCCATGTCATAACGTTTTCCGTCGAAGTCAACGGCGATCATTCCTTCGCTTCGGCACAGGCGTGCCATGGCGTCAGTCAGCTGAATTTCCCCGCCGGCTCCGGGCTGCGTTTCCTCCAGAAGCTGGAAGATTTCCGGCGGAAGGACGCAGCGTCCGAGAATCGCGAAGTGAGAAAGGATCTCCTCTTTCCTTGGCTTTTCAATCATGTCGGAACACGTATAGATATTATCCTTAATTTTTTCTACCGCGAGAGAACAGTATTTGAGGATCTGTTCTGTGGAGACTTCTTTTACGCCGACAACGCCTTTCCCGTAGGTTTCATAGGCGTCGATCAGCTGGCGGCAGACCGGTTTTCTTTCTGACATGATGACATCATCACCGTAAAGCACAGCGACCGGATCTCCCCCCGCAAAGGTTTTCGCCTGAAGGACGGCATGGCCGAGGCCAAGTATTTCTTTCTGACGGATAAAGGAAATATTGCACAGGGAGGCAATACGCTTTACTTCTTCGAGGGCTTCCAGTTTTCCGCCTTTTTCCAGTCGGCTTTCAAGCTCAGGAGAGCGATCAAAGTGATCTACGATCAAATCCTTTCCGCGGCTTGTGATAATCAGAATATCCTCGATTCCGGAGGCTACTGCTTCCTCAACGATATACTGGATTGCGGGCTTATCAACAATCGGCAGCAGCTCCTTGGGCATCGCTTTGGTTGCCGGAAGAACACGTGTTCCGAGTCCGGCTGCGGGAATAATCGCTTTTTTGACTTTCTGCATTTTTTACTTCTCCTCTTTGTTTACAAAAAGAATTGGGGCGCGTAGTTGATAATCAGTGCGCAGACAAGCAGGCTGATTGCAATGGGAAGATTTACTCCGCCCTGATGTTGAAGTTCCTCCGTATATTCCTCAGTCCCAGGCTGATGTGCCGATCGGATTTTCCGGATTTTTTCACAGCAGGACTTAAAATACCAGTCATTTGCCTTGAGACCGCAGATTACCATCAGAACGATACGTCCGATTCCGAGCAGGCTCGGTACTGCGAAGAGTAGCAGCAAAGCCGGAGATTCCGCCATCAGGTTCTGTGTCAGCATAAAGAGATGCTCATAAGTTACACCGGCTGAAGCGTCGATTCCCATCTTTCCGAGATGATCGATGATCATCGGATTGATGAGAAAATATGTCAGATAGGTATTGGCAATTGTGAGCAGGAGCAGGATCGCAGTCAGAATCGCTCCGAGCTTATTGATTTTACGATAGAGCAGCCAGCCGCCGGAAAAAAGGAAAGCGCAGAAATGAAAGCGCCGGCGGTTATAATACTGGCGGGTATGAAATACATTCATATAATATACGCGATTCGGTCCGATCAGTTCGGAAAGATCGCCGGCAGTGATCCCGTCGGAAACAGGTTCCTCTTTCTGATATCCGCCCATTTCGTCGACCTGCATCATTCCGGGGAAACCTCCGGTTCCAAAGCCCGAAACCGGTCTTGCATCCCGGTTTTGCTGCGGCATGGTTCCGTCGATAAAGCGATAGCCGCAGCGGCTGCAGAAGAGTGCGTTTTCCGCGTTGTTGGTGGAGCAGTTGGGGCAGATTTTCTGGGCGGGAATTCCGCTTTGCTGAGCCTGATGAGGAATATCGTCGGCAGGCGCGTTCCAGCTTTTTCCGCTTTCGTGAAGATCAGGGAAAATGCAGGTTCCTTTTTCTTCGTAGCAGTCACGATGGTAAGGCGCACCGCACTGAGGACATACAACGATATCATCAAGCGAATTAAACCGCTTCTGACAGATCGGACATTTTATTCCTTTATAATCCATGTTGAATCCTCCGATCCAAGTGTATTCTTAATTGTACAATTATTTTCTGAAAACTGCAAGAATGCGCGTGGAATTTAACAGATATTTCATGAAAAATTCGTTTTATTGTGACTTTTCTTGCCTATACTGAAGATCGCAGAAGGGAAGTATGTCCTTTTTCAGCAAAACTTTTCGGAAGGGGGATGAACAGATGGGACGAATCCGTGAGGCGTTTTACCGTTTTATGTACGGACGCTACGGTACCGATGAGCTCGGTACGCTGATTTTCTGGGTGTACTTCGCGCTCCTTGTACTGAATCTCTTTTTGAGAAGTCTAATTCTGTATTTCGTATTGCTGCTGATCCTCTTTTTCTATCTGTTCCGCTGTTTTTCTCGAAATCACGAACAGCGACGCCGTGAAAACCGCGCGTATCTTTCCATCCGCGGAAAGATTGCCGGGTTCTTCCGGCTGCAATGGCGAAAATGGAAGGAGCGCAAGACGCACGTTTACCGCCGCTGCCCGAACTGCAAGGCGATCGCGCGCCTGCCCAAACGCAAAGGAAGACACGTTGTCTGCTGCCCGAAATGCGGCTGCGATTTCAAGGTGAAAGTCTGATTTCCCAAATGAAACTTCAAAAAGCAACCCCGCCGGTAAAATGGCGGGGTTTTCTTTGACCTGCAGTTGTTATGAAAAGGGAAAGAACTTGCTTTGAAGCGCAATTTTTCCGTTTTCACAGATGGCTTTCAGATCTTCCTTCGCAACATTGACCTGGAACAGGTAACCGTCCGTTTGAAAAAACAACATGTATGTTCCGGCAGCCAGGGGATCGAACGTTTCATCAACTTCGTCAGGAAACTGATTCCCCCAGACATTGTCAAGACCCTCAATCCGGGAAAGCTCCAGGTTTTCGATCACGTTCCGAAGGGCTTCTTCTCCGCTCCCTCCGGATTTAAAGTTCCAATCAAGCACGAATTCGAATTCCGTGTCATCCTTGCCGTACCGATAGGAAATATGGCTGCTGTAGGAGGGAAGGTCGATCGTTTTGAGGTGGTGGCCTTCCGGAACGACGGCGGGAGAATAGATCGTCACGCCATGTTCCGTGCCAATGCTTTTTTGATATTCGATCAGAGCTTCTGCCTGTCCTTCCCGGTTTTCCCATAGATAGGAAGCAAGCTCGCTCTCATTTTTGAATTCATACAGACAGTCGACCTCGGGATCGCCTTGCTCAGCAGGCGTAACTTCCTGCCCGGTACAGGAGACGAGCGAGAAAACTATCAAAACAAAAAGCAGAGCACAAAAGGCTTTTTTCATGAAATCACGTCCCTTCGGATCCATCATGCACAGAACCGTGCAAATTTTCTATATAAAGAAACGAAAAACGAATGCGTTCGGTTGCGGACGTTCAGGAAAAGACTGACTTTTTGAAAGGAAAATATTCTGGAATCTTTCCTCAGACGATCGGCTCGAAATCGGCGGCGCCGTGTTTGCACAGCGGGCATACGAAATCCTCGGGGAGCTCGTCGCCTTCATAGATATAGCCGCAGATCTTGCACACAAAGCCTTTCTTGCCTTCGGTCTGGGGTTTCGGCTTCACGTTTTTCTGATAGTAGGTGTAGGTCATCGTCTCCACGTTAGAGATCACGCGCGCTTCGGTTACGGAGCAGATGAACATCCCGTGGGTGTCTAAATCCACGTAGCTTTCCACCTTCAGAGACATGAAAGAATTGATATATTTCGGCAGGAACACAAGGCCGTTATCGGAACGAAGCGGGGTGCAGTCCGCGAATTTATCAGTGTTGCGGCCACTCTTAAAGCCGAAAGCCTCGAACACCGCAAAGGGCGCTTCCACGCTCAGGCAGTTTACGTTCATCTTGCCGGTCTGCTTGATAATGTGGTGCGAATAGTTCTGCTTGTTGATCGTAACAGCAATCCGGTTCGGGGTGTTTGTTACCTGTGAAACCGTGTTAACAATCAGACCGTTGTCTTTGTTTCCGTCGTTTGTGGTGACGACATAGAGTCCGTAACCGATGTTGAACAGTGCGGTCAGATCATTCTTGTCCGCGGTTTCATCCTGACAGGCGAGATAATCCCGGCAGAGCTCATTCGCAAGCGTTTCGATCTGTTCGGCATTTTCCGCATTCATGGCAGATTTGATTTTTACGACCGGTTCTGCGAACGTGAGATTTTTCGAATTTTCCAGCAGAGCGCGCATCGTTTTTGCAGCCTGAGGCGCCCAACTGCCATTTTCGATCAGCGCAACCGTGCGGTTCTGGTAGCCTCGCTCAGTCAGATGCTCAATAAACGTACGCATATAAGGGAAGATATCGGCGTTGTAAGTCGTCGTGGCAAGGACGATCCGGCCGTAGCGGAATGCGTCTTCAACCGCTTCTGCCATATCCTCGCGGGCGAGATCGGTAACAACAACTTTCGGGCACCCTTTTGTGCGGAGTTTTTCTGCCAGGAGGTCAACTGCCTTTTTCGTATTGCCGTAAACGGAAGTGTAGGCGATCATGATCCCCTCGCTCTCGACACCGTAGCTCGACCAGGTATTGTAGAGAGAAAGATAGTGCCCCAGATCTTCCCTGAGGATCGGACCGTGCAGGGGGCAGATCGTTTCGATCTCGAGTGCCGCGGCTTTTTTGAGAACATTCTGAACCTGAGCGCCGTATTTGCCTACGATCCCGAAATAATAACGGCGGGCCTCACAATCCCACTCCTCCTCGACATCGAGCGCTCCGAATTTGCCGAAGCCGTCCGCCGAGAAGAGGACTTTATCCGCCGCGTCGTACGTCATCATGACCTCGGGCCAGTGGACCATCGGGGCGGCGACGAAGGAAAGCGTATGGCGGCCGAGCGAGAGCGTGGATCCTTCGGAAATCACGACCTTGCGGTCTTCAAAATCCGTTCCGAAGAAATTCTGCATCATCGTAAAGGCTTTTGCGCTTGAGACGATCTTTGCCTCGGGATAGTTGTTCATAAAATTGACGATATTTGCCGAATGATCCGGTTCCATATGCTGGACGATCAGGTAATCCGGTTTCCTCCCTCCGAGTGCCGCGGCGAGATTGTCAAGCCATTCGTGAGTGAACCTGCGGTCAACCGTGTCCATCACAGCGGTCTTTTCATCAAGAATAACATAAGAGTTATATGCCATGCCATTGGGAACGATATACTGACCTTCGAACAGATCAATCTGGTGGTCGTTGACGCCGACATAGCGGATGTCATTTGAA
>ONSY01000073.1 GCA_900320605.1 uncultured Eubacteriales bacterium
CGGAAAAACGCGTCATCACAGCGCACGTCGAAGATCGTTTTATCAATCATAAAGAGGAATCGGACAATCCCGGTTTCATCTGACTCATAGACAAAATCCGCACGACCGAAGTCATACAGCTTTGTCAGGACGGCGGCTCCATCTTCATAACGGAGCACTTCCGGAAGTTCAGCGGCTGCCATAACGGATTCCGGAATCTCACTTTCATCCGGCAGAAGCTTTTCCATCAGGGAAAACAGTTCCAGTTTCGTCATCAGCGCGCGCGAAGCAGAAAGATCCACCGGGGCCCGGCGGTAGTGCTCAACCTCCAGATCGACCGGTGCGTTTTTTACGATTGTGCCGAGGAAATAGCTCAGGTATGCACTGTCCTTTCCCTCGGACAGCTTCTTGCGCATCGTCGGTTTGATTGCTTCTGAGTCCAGATTTTCATATACGCCGTCAAGTGTTCCGAACGAGGAAATCAGCTCGGTTGCTCCTTTCGGGCCGATCCCGGCGACACCGGGGATATTATCGGAGCTGTCGCCCTGGATCGCTTTGAGGTCAATCATCTGCCGGGGAGTGACGCCGTAGACCTCCTTCACTTTTTCCGGAGTATACAGTGTCGTGAGTGTCTGTCCGAATTTTGTTGTAACAAGACGGACAAATGTTTTTTCCGTTACGAGCTGGAGACTGTCGCGGTCTCCGGTAGCGATCACACACTCATTATCGTTTTTTTCACAGGCAGCGGCGAGCGTACCCAGAATATCGTCCGCTTCAAAGCCTTCGCATTCCACGGTTTTATATCCGAGATCATGCAGAAGTTCTTTCAGAAGGGGCATCTGCTGGGCGAGCTCGTCAGGCATTCCCCTGCGTTTTGCTTTATAGCCGTCATAGGCTTTATGCCGGAAAGTCGGCGCGTGCATATCGAAAGCGATCGCAGTGGCGTCTGGCGCGGTGTCGCTCTCGATTTTTCCGAGCATGGTCAGAAATCCGTAGATTCCGTTGGTAAAAAGCCCGCCCTTCGTGGTCAGGAGCTTGATCCCGTAGAAGGCACGGTTCAGGATGCTGTTTCCGTCCAGAACAAGAAGTCTCATAGATGAATCTCCCGTATCAGATCTCAGCGGCACGGAGCCGCATTACATTAGCAAAAAACAGAAGGTGCAGGTCTGTTTTTCTGTGTCTGCATTGTCATTTTGAATGATACCAGTGCTAACAAGGATATTATATCACTTTTCAACCGTGAAAATAAGTGGTAAAATACTTTTAGAAACACAAAAAGAGGGTAAAAATGTTAAAGCTTCCCGGAAAAATCGCACTTGCCCCGATGGCAGGTGTCACAGACCGCGCGTTTCGAGAAATCTGTATGGAATTCGGCGCGGATTACTGTATCACGGAAATGGTCAGTTCCAAAGCCGTGGAACAGGGAAATAAAAAGACAGACGAGTATGCGCGTCTGAGCGAAAAGGAACAGCCAGCCGCGATACAGATCTTCGGAGACGATCCGAAGGCGATGGCGTACTGCGCGGAAAACCTGCTGCGGTTCTCTCCCTGGGCGATTGACATCAACATGGGATGTCCCGCGCCGAAGATCGCGTCGTCCGGCGGCGGAGCGAATCTGATGCGCCAGCCGGAGCTTTGCGGCAGAATCGTCAGGGCGGTATCACGCGCCGTGCCGATCCCCGTCACGGTAAAGATCCGAAAAGGCTGGGACGAGAACAGTGTCAACGCGGTGGATATTGCAAAGATCTGCGAAGAAGCCGGCGCGTCCGCAATCACCGTTCATGGAAGGACCCGGGCACAGATGTACTCCGGGCAGGCGGATTATGACATTATCCGCCGGGTCAAAGAGGCGGTTTCAGTTCCAGTGATCGGAAACGGAGACGTTAAGGACACGGTAAGTGCTCAGCGACTTTTTGATGAAACCGGCTGTGATATGATTATGATCGGCCGCGCCGCACAGGGAAATCCCTGGATTTTCCGTGAGTTGTCCGCATATTTCAAGGGAGAGGCCTATTTGGCGCCGGGCGTTCCTGAAAGAATGACGGTAATGCGGGAACATGTTTCCCGGATGTGCGAGTACAAGGGCGAAAAACTGGGCATACGCGAAGCACGAAAGCATTTCGCCTGGTATCTTCACTCGCTGCGCGGAGCCGCGGCGTTCCGGAGGGAAGCGGTCGGGATGAATACCCTTTCGGATCTTGACAGTCTGATCGAACGGGTGCTGAAGGAAAACGGAGAAACAGCTACATAATTAAAAACCCGGGATGTATGGTGCGGTGATCTGAATCATCACGCATCATTTATCCCGGGTTTTCTTTACACCTTGATCAATGCCGTGTAGTTGTATTGCTAGTTTATCCTTATACGCGCGGGGTTTTTTCCCCGCTTTTTTTCGGTGTTTGTTTGTGTTATTCTTCCTCACCGGGGAAAGGAATCGCGTCAGAAGCGAACAGACCGTTCCAGGTCGCTTCATTGACAATACCGGTCGCGTAATAGTCGTTATAATACTGGAAGCTGATAACGGCGGCTTCCGTGAGGTCGCCGAACTCACCGGAAGGTTCGTCTACCATGAGGTAGCCGAGTTCTATCAGGCGGGCCTGAAGCTCGGTAACACGTTCGCCGGTATCGCCGTTTTCCAGATCGATAAAATCACTGCCGGTGGAAGAGGAATCGTCCGGTTCAGAGGATTCTCCGGAAGAAGGATCGGAAGGCTCCGTCTGTGATCCGGGCGGGTTGCTTCCGTTGTAGACGGCATCGGCGATTGCCTTTGCCGCCTCCACCAGGGTTGTTCCCTGACGGGAGGTCAGCGAGGTATCGAGTTCATATACGCTGCCGCGGCTTACCGCGCGCAGTCCCGCATAATCGGGAGACGCGAGGATGGAGGCGGCAAGCCCCTTCGGGCAGAAGATATAGTCCGGGTCAACAATTTTCAGCGCAGCGAGGGAAGTGTCAGCGGTGGACTGGAATCCGTTTGAAAGACCGGCGGCCTCAAAGAGAATTCCGATCACGGAATCGCCGGAAGCGGCGCCGCCTTCGAGATCACTCAGATAACAGGCGGTGGAAAGAACGGAAGACGCCGGAAGGCTTCTGGTAACATCGTCGAGACTCGCGAGCACTTCCTGAGCCCGGGCGGCACCTTCCGCTGCACCGGTAGTTTTTCCCTTGAAGATGGAGACAACGTCAGAATATAATTTTTCGACTCCTGCGCGGTTTTTGGCCGGTTCAATGATCATAACCGGAACGCCTTTCAGCGCGAGCTCTTCAAAGTTTTCAGGTTTGGTGTCAAAAAGAACAAGATCGGGATCCAGCTTCTTTATGGCGTTAACATCGCTTTCGTCAACCGCAGGCAGAGCGGAAAGAGCACTCTGGGTACAGGAGGCGTCACGTCCCGAAAGAGCGGATTCCAGAGAACAGGTGAGAATCACATCCGCCAGATTCTCCGAGAATACAATCACATTCTGCGGCGGCGTTTTGACGGTAAGTCCGCCGACAGTCAGCGGGTATTCACTGATCGGAAGCGAGGATTCCGATGGAGTCTTGGAACCGGAACAGGCTGCAAAACTCAGACAGATCAGGACTGAGAGAAAAACTCCCAGAATACGGAATGTTTTTTTCATTACGAAAACTCCTTTCCAGGCGGGATTCATCGGCGATGGAAGTGGCGGCCGACCTTTTCCTTGAGGAACCGGGAGAAATCAGCGGGATCCCCCAGCGCAAAGCCGGCTTTGTTGACAAGGAAGGCGTGGTCTTCTCCGAAATAGAGATAGAAGAAATCCTTCGTTTCATAGGCTTCCGTGATCTGAAGGTAAGGATAAATTCCGTTTGCCTGAAGCCCGGAGAGACGGAAGGAATCATCACGGAAAGAGAAGATCGCCACGCGGTTCGGATATTTCTGATAGGAGCGAAGCAGCTCACGGGTGATCTTTTTTGAAGTCGTCAGCAGTCGGTAGAGGCTGTAGAGCGCAATCGCCGAGAAGAGCAGCATCCAGAACCAGTGATCAGACGCCCGTTTGATGAGCGATACGACGATTGAAACGGAAAGGATAACCGCAATCAGGTAGATCGGAATGGTCAGCGGGTTTTTACGATAGGAATGGAATACAGCGAATCTGCGCAGAGCGTCATCACCATGGACCGTTTTGTTGAGGAATACGGTTTCGGACTCCTGAAGCTCTCCGGCTTCCTCAAGCGCTTTGCGGCGGGAACGGAATTCAGATAGTCCGTCCGCAATCTGTTTTTTGCGCTTTTTGAGTCTGGAACTGCGAACCTTGAGGTATACTACCAGCGCAATCAGGACAGCAACTGCCAGCAGCAGAGGCAGCAGACCGCGGAAAACCGCCGACGCTGAGGTGTCTTTCTGCGGGGTATCCATGATTTCCGTAAACCGGAGAGAGGAAACGATCATTTTAATGAAATCCAGATCCCCTTCTTCGAGAGCACCGTACATATGGGAGGAAAAGGTATATGAAACTCCGTTCATGACGGTCATATAACTCATTTCGTCCATCGTTGTCGTCTCGTTCTGGAAATGAATCCTGTTCGCGACGAAAAGATAATCTCCGATTTCCACAAACTCAGGCGAGGAATCAAATCCTTCGTTGAGATTGATCCTTTCGCAATCCTCCATCACGGCAGACTTTACCTCTTCGTTCGCGGCCGTAAGATTAAAGATGCTGGAAACCGCCATGGATGTTTTCGTCGCGAGGTAAACGTTGTAGCGGCCGCCGGGTGAGGCAAAATGTGCCGCGGCGGAGAGTGCGTCATATCTCTGATAGTATTCCGCAGGATCCTGAATTCCGGCGGCGTTCCAATCGGAGGAGTTGATCGGCGTGTCGGGGGTCAGAACGACAACATTCTGCGGGAAGATATAGCTCATCTTCTCTTTTTCAAGGAGATACTCCTCTCCTGCCGGGGTCGCCGATACACAGACTGTCATTGCCGCGGTCAGCAGCAGACCCAGGAAAAGGGACAGAGCTTTTTTGAATGGCTTTTTCATAGAATTCCTCCAAGACCGGAAAGGATTAAGAGACAATGCGCGTAATGATCCAGGCGATCGATATGATGACCGGCTGGTGCAGAACATAAATCCAGAGCGCGTGTTTTCCTATGAACGAAAGGAAGGGAACACGGCTTTTGTAGGTGAAAGCGGGGAATTTACCGGCTTTCGCGAGCCGGCCGAGATATGTTCCGAAGAGGAATACAAAAATCCAGGG
Source organism: uncultured Eubacteriales bacterium (assembly GCA_900320605.1). GTDB lineage: Bacteria > Bacillota > Clostridia > Oscillospirales > Acutalibacteraceae > RUG612. The sequence continues at coordinate 5,193 of ONSY01000073.1, forward strand.
AAGAATCGGAAAATAATCGGCGGAGTAAAAAGTCGCGGAATACATCCCGAACGGGAACAGAAGATTCGTTTTATAAAGGAATCCCGGCAGAGGAATTACTGCCGCGAACTTTCCGAACTCGACCCAGGCAAAGCAGAAGGTCAGTACCGCGCAGGAAATCAGGCCGACCGCGAGCGGGATCTTTTCACGCCATTTGAACGTAAGTCCGTACCAGATCATCGCAACGGCCAGAAAATGAAGGATTCCGAAAAGGATCACATCCTGAGGAACAAGAAAGTAGGTAACGAGCGTTACAGCCGCCGCGACTGCGGCGAGTTTCAGCCCGCGTTTCAGGTTGGACCGTGAGAGCTGGGAGACGATACCCGAAATGACAATGAAAATCGTTGCAAAATACGGGTCTATCGGCTCGAAAACCGCGAGGACACGGTAAGCGAACGGAATCGAGAAAATCGTTGCGAGTGTATAGAATGTATGGTAAAAAATCATGCAGAGAACCGCGGCACCGCGGATCTCATCGAGCAGACAGATCCTTTTATTTGCTTCCATTTTCCGTTACCTCGTCGATGACGGCCTGCGTGAAATCAATTCCGCCGCGGTAGGGATAAATCGTGATCCCTGAGACACCCGGCGCGAACGCGTAATAACCGGACTCGTAGCAGATCGGATAAAACACAGCCTGCTCGCTGAGATATTTCTCAGCGGAAAGCATGGCCCCGAGCTCATATCGGCCCAGCAGCGCGTCATAGCTTTCATTGTTCAGGAACGTGGGATTATCCGGGTTCTGTGAAGAGAACATGTCCAGAATAGAGGCTGCCTTTTCATTTGAGGGGGAAACCGGGAAAAACGCAACCTGATAATTTCCGTAGGCTACCGCTGTTCGAAGCTCCTTCTCCGGCAGTGGGTTCATATTGAAATAATTGCCCATTTCACGATTCCAGCTGATAATCAGCTGATTGACAAGCGTTTTGGTTTCATCATCATCCGCGCAGAACACCGAAACGGAAGGCATAGTGTCATATTCAAGTGCGGACAGGCGTCCGGCCGCTGCCTGCGGAGCGGTGGAATCAAAGGGAATCAGAACCCTTTCGCCGACCAGAGAGCGGTAGCTCTGTTCCCGGAAGGTCATATCCGGAGGAATCAGGTTATCCGCGAGAGTGGCCCTGTCGGGAAGATTTTCCGAAAGAAGTTTCCTGTCGACTGTCGCAGCGAACGCCCGGCGGATTTCCGGATACTGCATCAGTTCATCCTGAAGATTGAAGCAGAGTCCGCAGGTTGATCGGCTGAGCGATTCGACTCTCAGTCCGAGATCCTGAGCTTTGTTGAGATCGCTTTTCTGAATTTCGGCGATGCACACAGTGCTCTCAGCGAGCTTTTCGGGCAGGTTTTCCGCAGAGGGGTCGATCGTAAAGGTAATCGAAGCGGGAAAAACATCGAAACTGCTTTCATAATGGGCGTTCCTCAGCAAATTGAGATAAGCGTCCGGTTCCCAGGCATAATAACTTTCGAAAACAAAGGGCCCGTTTGTAACGAGATAGCGCGGCTCAAGGCCGTATTTCCCGCTGGTGGAATTGAAAAACGACTCACAGCAGGGCGAGAAAGCCGGATGCGCAAGCAGTTTCGGAAAGTCGGGAAATGACGAATCAAGCGTTATAAGCAGAGTATATTTCCCGGCGGCTTCAACTCCGAGAGAGGTTAACGGCAGAGTGCCTTCATATACCTCACGCGCGTTCCGAATCGGGAAAAACAGCGACGCGTTTCGTGATTTTGTCTCAGGAGAGACGGCGCGGCGGAACGCGAAAACGAAATCGTCCGCCGTAACCGGGATTTCCAGATCGTTGTCCGTGACGCTGCGCCAGTAGCGGTCTTCCCGCAGCGTGAAGGTAAAAACTGTGGAATCGGCGTTTGAGCTCCATTCTTCCGCACCGGCCGGAACGGCTTTCCCGTCTACCATACGGGTCAGGCCGTCAAACAGCGCCCGCAGAACCGTCAGGCCGTTTTCGTCGCAGCAGGTCTGCGGATCCAGGGAAGAAAGATTTTCAGTGAGAATATAATAAAAATCCTTATCGGCGTTTTTCGGACGTTTTTCCTTGCATCCGGAAAACGCGAAAAGGAGTAGTAACAGACAAAGGAAAAAAGAGAGCGGTTTCCTCAAAAAATCACCTCGATTTCGATATTATTCTATCATAAGAGAAAGACTGATTCAATAAACAATTCGTAAACTAACGGAACAATTTACAAATCCGATACGAAAAAGATGTAATCTTCTTTGCGAAGAGCGGTAATATATGATATAATACCTTTACACGTATTCGTACTGAGGAGGAAAACGCAATGGACATGGCGCTTCGGGAGCGCTTTCTGCGCAAAAAAAGGGGATCCGGCGGCTATCTCCGGATTTTTCTGATCAGTTTCGGACTGGCTGCGATTGTCTTTCTGCCCTTTATGCTGGTCAATGAAGGCTATTTCCTCTATTACGGTGATTTCAATGTCCAGCAGGTTCCGTTTTACCGGCTCTGTCATGACGCGATCCTGAGCGGAAACTACAAATGGAGTCATATCACGGATCTGGGCGCGAATTTTATCGGTTCTTACACGTTCTATACGCTCGGAAGCCCGTTTTTCTGGATTTCTCTTCTGTTCCCGAGCAGTGTGGTTCCCTATCTGATGGGACCGCTTTTCATGCTGAAATTCGCCTGCGCTTCACTGACCTCCTATCTGTTCATCCGACGCTACACCCGTACGCAGCGGGCCGCGGAGATCGGCGCGATTCTTTACGCGTTCTCGGGCTATTCGATTTATAACGTCTTTTTCAACCATTTCCACGAGGCAATGGTTTTCTTCCCGCTTCTCCTGTGGGCGCTGGATGCGTATATGTATGAACGGCGGCGCGGAGTGTTCGCGCTTGCGGTTTTCGCCTGCTGTTTTGTAAATTATTATTTCTTTGTCGGGCAGGTCGCCTTTACCCTGATCTACTGGTTTGTCGGGATGGTTTCCCGCCGCTGGGAGATCAGCCTGCGGGATGTGGCGCTGCTTTTCCTTGAAGCGGTTATCGGAGTGCTGCTTTCCTGCGTTCTGCTTGTCCCGTCGATCTTCGCTGTGCTGCAGAATCCGCGTGTAAGCAACTCTTTCGACGGCTGGAACGCGATCCTTTATAATGTGAACCAGCGTTATATGCATATCATTGAATGCTTTTTCTTCCCGCCGGATATTCCGGCGAGGCCGAATTTTACGCCGGATTCCCAGTCAAAATGGGCTTCGCTCGGCGCATGGCTGCCGCTTTTCAGCATGTCCGGCGTGATCGCATTCCTGAGAATCAAGAAGTCTCACTGGCTGAAAAAGCTGCTTGTGATTTTCTTCATCATGGCGCTTGTCCCGATTCTCAATTCCGCGTTTCAGCTCTTTAATTCCTCCTATTATGCCCGCTGGTATTACATGCTGACGCTTCTGATGTCACTCGCGACGGTTAAGGCGCTTGAAAGCCATCAGGTCAATTTCAAAAAGGCGATCGGAATCACAACCGCCATTACGGCGGCAATTACGCTTCTGATCGGTCTGATGCCGACGAAATCAAAAGACCTCAAGGACATTCACGGCAATCCCCTGACTGTTTTTGGCTTGGAGCAGTATCCGACCCGTTTCTGGAGCTATGTCGCGATTTCGCTCTTCTGTCTCTGCCTGTTCTCGTTCCTGGTTTTTTATTTCAGAAAAAACCGCAGGCAGTTTATGCGGATTGTATCGGTAGCGCTCGCGTTTGTCAGCGTCATCTATTCCATCTTTGTGATTGCTGTCGGAAAAACACAGTCGGCGGATCCGCGGGAACATATCATACCCTACGCGCTCAACGGAGGAAAAGATGTGGATCTGCCGGATCTGGATGTCTGCCGTGTCGATTTTTACGAGTCGCTTGATAATTCCGCGATGTTCTGGCAGGTGCCGAGCATTCAGGCGTTCCACAGCATCGTTCCCGGCTCGATCATGGACTTCTATCCTTCGATCGGTGTTACCAGAGACGTCGGATCCCGCGCCGATACGACGCATTACGGCCTGCGGGCGCTGACGTCCGTCCATTGGCTGTTTGACGATGACAGCGACCGCAATTATTTCGACGGTGACAATCACGATAAACCGGCAATGCCCGGCTGGAAATACTATGACAACCAGAACGGTTTTGATGTCTGGGAAAACGAGAACTATATTCCGATGGGCTTCTGGTATCATAACTATGTCACACCGGAAGAATACGAGGCGGTGGACAAGAAAAAACGGGAGCTGCTCCTGCTGCGCGCCATGGTCATGACCGATGAGCAGGCGGCGAAATATCCCGGTGTGATCAGTCATTACGAAGGCAGCAAAAACGCTGTTTACGATGAGGGAACATATTATACGGACGTCAGTGTTCTCAGGAAGAATGTCTGTGAAAGCTTCGGCTACGACAATGACGGCTTTACGGCAAAAATAACGACGGATCAAAGCCGGCTCGTTTTTTTCAGCGTCCCCTTTGAGCCCGGCTGGAGCGCGAAAGTCAACGGAACACCGGTGCAGATCGAAAAAGTCAGCGTCGGTTTCATGGCGGTCTGTGTTCCGGAAGGTGAGAGCGAAATCCGCTTTGATTATTCGACGCCGGGTCTTTCCATCGGCGTGGTAATCTCGCTCTGCGCGCTGCTGCTTCTCGGAATTTATCTGCTGTGCGTGAAAATTCTGAAAGTTGACGCAGAATATGAACCTCCCCGGCGCAGAACACTGCGGACGCTTTCAGAATACGAAGCGAAAACCGGAAAAACATTCGGCGCGGTCGCAGAGAACGAAAACGATCCCGATCCGGATGAGGGAGGCTCGGATCCCGTCGATGCCAGCCCGGAAACCGTAAAGAAAAAAGATCAGAACGATGAAACGCCTGCGGCCGGCGCGGCCGCGGAACCTCAGGAAAAGGAGGCGCAGGAAGATGAGCGCAATCAGACTCGCGCTGGTGATACCCTGCTATAACGAAGAGGAAGTCCTGCCGGATACCAATGAAAAGCTGCGGCGCAAGATAACGGAACTCATGAGTGCCGGAAAAATCAGTGAGGAAAGCCGGATTCTCTATGTAGACGACGGGAGCCGTGACAGAACATGGGAACTGATTTCACAGTTCTGCTCGCAGGATCCGCAGATTATGGGTGTAAAACTCGCGCATAACCGCGGGCATCAGACGGCGCTGCTTGCGGGACTTGAATGCGCGGAGAAATTCTGCGATTGCGCGATCAGTCTTGACGCGGATCTACAGGACGATATTGAAGTGTTCGGGGAATTCCTCGAAAAATATGAGGAAGGCTGCGATATTGTCTACGGCGTACGCAGTTCCCGCGAGAGCGACACCGCGTTCAAGCGCGGGACGGCGCAGGGCTTCTACAAGCTGATGAAAGCATTCGGAGTGGAGATTGTATATAACCACGCGGATTACCGGCTGATGAGCCGCCGCGCGATCGGAGCGCTCTCAGATTACAAGGAAACGAGTCTCTTCCTGCGCGGAATTGTCCCGATGATCGGATACCGCACCGATTATGTTTACTACACCAGGGGAGAACGTCTTGCCGGGGAATCGAAATATCCGTTGAAAAAAATGCTTTCCTTCGCGATGGACGGAATTACATCCTTCAGCGTAAAACCGCTCCGGCTGCTGTTTTCTTTCGGGGTGATTCTGCTCTGTCTCGCCGTAATCGGCGCGATCGTCGCGCTCTCGCTCGGTGCGTTCGTCGGATTCTGGGGCATCTTCTGCCTGATCGGCGCTGCGAGCGGAATTCATCTGATCGCCGCCGGCGTTCTGGGTGAATACATCGGAAAGATCTATCTCGAAGCAAAGAAACGTCCGCGTTATCACATCGAGGCGGCCGCAGGAGTTTTCCCGGGAAATCCGGAAGAATAAAGAAGAAACGCGCGGAGAGAAAACCTCAGCGCGTTTTTTTGAGCGAATGGATTTGATTTATGTAAACCAAAATACGTCTTTCATGGTTTACTGCAGATCTTTCTGAGCATAAATGAAGCGAAATCCTCTGAGAGATTCCGGCCGTAAGACGGTACGGAATTACCGCGGTACTGAGAAAGCGCCGCGGCAAGCAGAGAGCGGTATGTTTCCGGCAGATTGGATAATCCCCATTGACCGCCTTCCTCTTTTGAGAGAATGGCGCCGTTTTTTCTGTAAGCCAGAACTCTGCACAGATTCAGAATTACGTACATAGGATCATGGAGTATATCCTCTTTCGCGTTCTCGATATCATGAAGTATGCTGCTGAAGTAATCTTCCTGGCGCACCTCGCCGAAAGTTTCCCTGATCGGTGATCCGGACAGGACGACTCCGCGGTTCCGCAGGATCATCACGTGCGCTGCGATATCTCTGTCAAGGCCGTTGAAATTTCGGATGTATTCCTCCGGATCGGCATTCCAGCGATCGAGATGCGACGGTGAGAAATGCAGTTCGAAAGGGGTCGGATAGACAAACGGATTACAGAAGCATTTTCGCAGAACACTCAGTTCGATTCCCTTTTTCGGAGCTTCTTTATTCAGGAACACTGACATTTTCATATACTCCATCTTTGTTTCATTCGGGATCGGTTCGTTTACAACGATCAGCAGATCGAGATCACCTGTTGAGGGATGAAAACAACCCATTGCTGCCGACCCGTGCAGATAGACGCCGACCAGGTTCTTTCCGAGAATTCTCCGGCTTTCCTCAGCAAAGCGGTCCAGCAGATTCTGATAAGGCAGCATATATGTTCCCCCGTTTCGGCAGATGTTTGCGAAAGCAAAAAATCCGCCGGCAGAACCGACGGATTTTCCTGGCGCGCTTGAAGGGACTCGAACCCCCGACCTACTGGTTCGTAGCCAGTCACTCTATCCAGCTGAGCTACAAGCGCATACCTCTCTTTTCGAGAGCTTTTACATTATAATGCATCGGATTCAAAAAGTCAAGTTTTTTCTTTCCTGATTTCAAACGGAAATTTCTTTCCTGATTTCAAACGGAAATACTTTAGGATTGCACTTTTCAGGAAAATGATGTATACTAATAGGGCTTTCTGAAAAAACACCCTTTTTTAGAACCATAATTTGATCCGTAAGGAGATTTGACATGAAAAACACTATAAAATCCCTTCTTTGTCTTGTTTTAGCGGCGGCGATGCTGTTCGCTTTTGCAGGATGCAAATCCTCGGAAATGTCCTGGTCGGCGAAATACGACGGAGAGACACTCCCGATCGGAACCTATATCTACTTCCTCGCATACAGTGCGAGTGAAGCAAGTTCGAAGGTAGAGGACAGCGAAACACCGGTCCTCAAGCAGCAGATCGAGGGAAAGGACGCCGAAACCTGGATCCGTGACCGTGCGATTTTCTATCTGCGCAATTATTTCGCCGTTCAGAAAATGATGAAAGACCGCGGTCTTGCTCTTTCGGAAGAACAGCTTCAGCAGGCAAAGTCGATGGCTTCGAGCTACTGGGCAAATATGTCTTCTTCAATGGACAGTTATGGCGTGGCTTTTACCTCCTACGAGAAGGCTGTACAGGAGCAGGTTGCGATCAGTGTCCTTTTTGATGCGATCTACGGAGAGGACGGGGAAATTGAAACTCCTCTTTCCGAGATGAAAGAATACTTCGAAAGCAACTATTTCAATTACAGTTACGCGATTATCGGTCTTTATAAGGAAAACGAAGAAGGCGAGAGCGAGCGCCTTGAGGGCGATGCGCTCGAAGCTGCGAAAGCGGAAATCGACGGATGGATTGAAGATTACAACAGCGGCAAGATTGATAAAGATGGTTTCGTAAAGCTTTACACTGCCTCCGATTATTTCTTCAATGAAGAGATGGAGGCTGATGAATACAAATTAGGCGAAACAACCGGAAAAATGGATGAGACATCCGATTTCGGAAAAGCCCTGGCGGAGACAGAAATCGGGAAAGCCGCTTCGGTTGATTATTCCTCCTCCGGATTCTACTATATCATTTTCAAGGATGATATCAAGGAGCTCAGCGCAACCTATATCGCGGAAGCAAGCAACCGCACAGCGCTGATTTCGGAAATGCATCAGGGCGATTTCGATGATCTTGTGGAAAAAGCCGCGGAAAGCATTGAAGTCGAATTTAACGAAAAAGCGTTTGCGAAGCAGGATCTTTCAAAATTCTTTACAACGAAATAAATTAAGATGAAACAGAAAAACGGCCGGAATGCTCCGGTCGTTTTTCTGTTTATTAGAGGTCCTTGATTTCCACACGGCGGTATACGGTACCGTCAAGTTCCTTCCAGAGGAAAACGCCGTTTTCCAGCGTCATATAGCTGTGAGGCGTATCCCCTTTCGGGATTGAGACTGAACCGGGGTTCATATAGGTGTAGGTTTCGTGTTTGACGCAGCCGGCAATATGCGTATGCCCGTGCAGCAGAATATCCCCGAAGTTCATCGGCGGCAGGTGCGATTCATTAAACACATGGCCGTGAGTTACAAAAATGCTTCTGTCCTCAAGGGAAACGATTGCGTAATCCGACATCATCGGGAACTGAAGGACAACCTGGTCAACCTCGCTGTCGCAGTTTCCGCGTACACAGAGAATCCGGTCAGCAATGCTGTTCAGGAAACCGAGTACTTTTTCCGTATCGTAAAGATCCGGCAGTGCGTTGCGCGGGCCGTGATAAAGAAGATCTCCGAGAAGAATCAGCTTATCGGGTTTTTCCTCGGAAAAACGGCTCATCAGCTGTTCACAGTAGAAGGAGCTTCCGTGAATATCAGAGGCGATCATATATTTCATCGGGCTTCATCCTTTCAATTCCTTTTTCCCAAGTATATCATATCACGCCTGCCGTTGCAATCATTTTTGCGGGATATCCGTTTCGGGAAACCTTGACGGGGACCTTCGGAATATGGTATGATGACGCCGATGGGAAAAATTCCAATCGGAAATAATACACAATAATCTTACGAAAGGCAGGCAGAGGGAAAAATGCGGCAGAAAAGAGTCCCTGCAGACCAGTCTGCAGGAAAGTATTCGCTTTTATCGCTTGCAGTTCCGATTCTGATTGAACAGGTGCTGCGTTCGCTGATGGGAACGGTCAACACGTCGATTCTCGGTCATTATTCCACGAACGCGGTTTCCTCGGTTGGCGTCGCCAATCAGATTATGAATATCACGACGGTCCTCTTCAATATCGCAACAGCCGGTGCGGTTGTGCTTCTCAATCAGACACTGGGTTCCGGAGAGCGCCGGCGCGCCGGACATATTGCGATGAACGCGCTTTCAATCAGTGTGCTTTTAGGTGCGGCGGTTTCCCTGATCCTCGCTTTCGGAGCGAATATGTTTATGGGCTGGGTCGGACTCGGCGACGACCTGCGCACGGATGCCGCAGTTTATCTGAGAATTGTCGGAAGCTGCGCCGTCGTATCCTCCGTTTCCGCAATGTGCTCCGGTGTTTTCCGATCCTACGGACGCGCCAAACTGCCGATGGTTGTGGTCCTTTTCAACAATCTGATTAATTTCGCAGGTACCTATACGGTTGTTTACCGTCCGATCGAGCTCCCGCTTTACGGTGTCCGCGGTGTCGCGATCGTGCGTGTCCTGAGCGAAGGATTCGGGATGATTGTGCTCCTGCTGATGCTGTTTTTGTTCAAATTCGGCTTTGCGTGGCGCGATATGTTCCGGCTTCGTCTTGTGTTCCTGAAAAAAATCGCCGGTGTCGGCATGATGTCCGGAGTGGAGGGAATCTCCTATACGCTGGGCCAGGTTGTTACGACTTCATTTATTACGGCCCTCGGGGCGATGGCGATTTCGACAAAAACCTATGTTCAGAATATAGATTTTTACGCCTATGTCATGGGTCAGTCCATCGGTAACGCGACCCAGATTATTTCGGGGCATCTGATCGGAGCCGGAAAAAGCGACGAGGCGTTCCGTGTCGTCAACCGCAACTGGCGGTATGTCGCGATCTGCAATGTCACTTTTGGAACGCTGATGTACCTTTTCTCGCCCTGGGTAATGCGAATCTTTACCACAGATCCTGAAATCATCGCTCACAGCCGTGTGCTGTTCCTCATTGATATCGCGATCCACGCGGGGCGGTCTTTCAATCATACTCACAATGCCGGTCTGCGCAGTGCGGGATATGTCTTCGTTCCGATGCTTGTCGCGATGTTCTCCATCTGGCTGTGTAATGTCGGCCTCGGCTATGTCTTTTCCACAACGCTCGGCCTCGGAGTTGCCGGACTCTGGCTCGGTCAGATGACGGATGAATGGGTCCGCGGGATTACAACCATGACGCTCTGGCAGAAAAAATTCTGGCAGAAAAAGCGTCTGATCGATTCCTGAAAACTGAAATACGGAAAAAAGCTACATTGTCAAAAAGCCTCCCTGCAGGAAACTGCAGGGAGGTCTCTTTTTCCGCAGAAGGGATTATTTCTTTCTCCAGAGCAGGTCAGCCGCAAGGCGGTACATACCCTTGATGGAAGGAGCGATTTCCTCTTCGGACATATGAACGGTGTCCTCAAAAACAATCGGTTTTGAGTTGTCGTCGGTGAACGGAATCCATTCGGGCATCGGCTTGCCGTCGGCATCGAGGCCGTTCGGATTTCCGGTCTTCGCGAAATTCGTCCAGTAGTTGCACATCATGCGGGCAAGGTCATAATGCTTTCCGACGAAAGGACGCGGGCTCTTCGCGAGCGTTTCGAAAACGAAGTACAGTTCGGAGGAATGATAATCACCGGGATCGTCCTCGCCGGGGATCTCCGCATTGAATTCATAGAGCCAGTCGTGAAGATTGTCATCGGCAGCGCGCATAAGCAGCAGACGTGCGCCGAAAGGCGATCCGTTGACTTTCGAAAGTGCGAGAACGCGGTCGAGGTCTCCGCTCTTGAAGTCACAGAGCTCCAGGAATTCCTCCGCATATTTGCCATAGAGCATATGTGCTTTTTCCTCAAACTCAGGCAGACTCTTCGCCGTGATGATATCGAAGAATTCGCCGGTGGTATATCCGGTCATTACCGGGATTGGGAGACATTCGCCTGCGGCCATCATGTTGACCGGCTGGTCGGTCAGGAAATCACCGTCTACGACGAACTGGAACTGTCCGGCTCTTGCCTTGAGGAATTCAAAGCATTTGTCAAGGACGAACTCCGCCGGGAGTGCGCGGGCTTCTTCGAGCGTTGTTACGCCGAGCCACTCACGGAAGAAACGGTCGCCCTGAGCTTCGGCTTCCTTTAAGGTCAGGTAGTCGGTGCCGTGGCCGCCGATTGCGAAGTTAATGCCGGTGCTAGACTGTGTAATGGCTTTTTTGATATATCCGCCGCGGTTGAGCGGGGAAATCAGCTGGCAGAGCGTGCTGCGTCCGCCTGCGGACTGACCGAAAATCGTGATGTTGTCAGGATCGCCGCCGAAATTCGCAATATTGCGGCCGACCCAGTCGATACCGGCTTTCTGATCGAAGAGCGCGAAATTCGTGCAGTGTTTCCCGCCGGCTTCCGCGGTGATTTCCGGATGCGCGAAAAGGCCGAATACGTTGGTTCTGTAGTTGACCGAGACGAGAACGACGCCGCGGCGCGCGAGGCGTTCACCGTCGAATTCGTTTTCTGCGGGATTGCCGCCGATCAGACCGCCGCCGAAAATCCAGATCATGACGGGCAGACGGTCCTCCGGGGTTTTCGCCGGGGTCCAGATATTGAGCTGGAGGCAGTCCTCACTCATCGGAAAATCGTGATCCCAGTGCCATTCATTCTCATAGAAGGGGCCGTAAGCGGTGTCGTATTTCGTCATGTTGGCAGGACCGAATTCGAAGCAGTCGCGGACTCCTTCCCATGGCTCCACAGGCTGCGGAGCTCTCCAGCGGTTTTTGCCGGTGGCGGGAGCTGCGAACGGGATGCCCTTGAACACGGTGATAAACATATCGGAGCTGTAAGTGCCGCGAACAAGTCCGCCTTCGGTTTTAGCAATCTTGATCATAAACGTCTCATTCCTTTACGGTTTATTTGTAATTAAATTATAAGACAATGAAGCGTTTAAAATCTTCCGGAATGGAATTTACACTCAATAAAAGGGCTGGGATTTCTTAATTTCTGCTAAGTTTTCAAAAAACAAAAAGCGCACCGCAGAGATATCTGGCAGTGCGCCTGGAAAGCTTAGCAAAAACGAAAAAGCGGGATTCTGTACAACACGCTGACGGCGGTCAGCGCAGGAATTTCAGTTTCGGACGAACCCGGCTGCAGTAAATAACAACCAGACCGAAGAGCGCGTAATCATAAATGACAAAGACAGCGTTCGCGAGCACGAGAAGAACAAGCGGGAGGGAAACGCCGAAGAGCTCGTATTCCTCCGCGGGAACACCAAGAAGACGGATCGCGGCGAAATATTCGAGGATCATCGCCGTGTTGAAAATCAGAAGCTTAATGAGAAACGAAACCGCCTTCGGGCGGATCGGATCGAGTTTTGCTTTGAGAATCGGATAGTAACCGAAAAATGCGGCAAACATGACAGCAGCTTCCTTGTCGGCGACAAGCAGCAGAGAAATGACGGAAACCGCGGCATAAACGCACAGTGCCCACTTCGCGGACAGTTCCAGCACAATCACAATCAGCAGAATTCCGCAAAGCGCCGGGATCGCAATCGACGCAATTTGAATGAGACCGGAAAGCAGCATCAGAACAATACAAAGCGCCGCGATTACGCCGCAAAGCGCCACCGCGGTGCTTTTCTGCATTTTTTTCATCTTACCGCCTCTTTTCAGCAGCAGCGGATCAGATCGCCGCCCATACATTCACAGCAGCAGTCCGCGCACATCAGGGAAGAGCAGACGTCACAGGCGTTGCATCCTCCGGCGGCGCGGTTCATGTTCGGATTGTATCCGCCGTAACCGCCGTAGCCGTAGTTTCCGCTGCGGTTGTTTGTCGCCTGGTTCATCGCGGCGCGGTATTCCATGTTGTTCGGATCCATCGAGCACGCGGTTGAAAAATTGCGGTATGCCTCTTCGAGCCATCCGCGGCGGTAAAGCACGGAGCCTTTCAGGAAATACCATTCCGCACTGCGCTTTTCCGGCGGAACGCCGTTTAAAATCTGTTCCGCGTCGGTGATACGGTTCTGTGTAATGAAGCGCCTGACATCGTTATAGTCGGATACGCCCGAGGAACTCTGGTAAGCGCCAGAGGACTGATAGGAAGACTGATAGGCGGATGAAGCCTGCTGATCGGCGCTGCCGTAGGAACTCTGAGTTCCTTCCTTGCGCTCTTTCATGATGGTGTCGTAGGCTTCGTTGATCTCCTTCATCTTTTCTCCGGCAAGATCCGCGATCGGACTTCCGGAATAATTGTCCGGATGATATTTTTTCGCAAGTTCGCGGTACGCATCCTTGATCTGCGCATCGGAAGCGGAGCGATCAACACCTAAAACTTTATACGGATCGTTCATGATTCGGCCTTTCCTTCCTCTTTGGAAAAAAGAATTTTGCGCTGCATCTCAGGCAGCCCTTTTCCGAGAATATTGTCCAGGATCGGAGAAAACGAGTGATTCGGCAGCAGTGTAAGCGCGCTGAGAATCGGAGGAATAGAAAAATTCAGGACCTCATTGCAGCGCACGCAGATCTCCCGGCGCTTTTCTCCGAACTGTTCCCTAGTGAGTGAAAACTCTCTGATGAACGGGTTGAAGGAGCCCTGACTGAGATCTTCCTCAAGATCGTCCGCAGCGTCGATGAAATATATCCAGCGGCCGAGATGATATCCGAGCTCTTCGAGAATCCGTTTCTCGGTGCCTTCAAAAGGCTGCGAAAGAATTGCGCTGAGCATCTTCGCCGTCGGATCGGCGCAGCGGTCAATCAGAAAATCTTCCGTGTTCTCCGCCATCTCCTGCTGACGCATCATTTCCGCGGCCGCCTGCTCCACCTCAGGATATTTCCCTGCGGCCTTTCTGTGTTTTCGGCGCCAGAAAAAGGCGCTGAGCTTTGAGAAAAACCGGCGCAGAAACCGCTGATCCTCAATGTTGTCCTGAAGTTTCCAGTAGGTCAGGATCACAGAGACACCGGCGGCGTAGGAAAGCGCGCTGTCACAGTTTTTGCAGTAAACGCATTTCTTCAGCGGATTGCAGACACAGCGCTTCTTTTCAAACGACAGGGATTCCTGTCTCTGCGCAACGAGCGTCAGAAGCGCGAGGAACGTGCATTCGTAATTGAGCGTGAAGCGCGTGAAGAAACCGTATTCTTTTCCAAGTGTACGGCACAGCGCGCAGTAGACGCTTTTATATGCGGCGTCTTCCTTGATGAGCAGCTCCGGGCGGTTCGTTTTGACGTATCCAAACATAAGAACGTTTCATCCCCTGATTTATTGTACATGAAGACCGGAGCAAAAAGCGTGAACGATATGTAAATTATTTGAGGATCCGGCTTAAATACTGGCCTGTGTACGATTGTTCGTTCCGGGCAACCTCTTCCGGTGTACCGAAAGCGATTACCTGTCCGCCCGCATCTCCGCCTTCGGGTCCCAGATCAATAATGTAGTCTGCGGTTTTAATCAGATCGAGATTATGTTCGATGACGATGACGGAGTTTCCCGCGTCAGTCAGTTTCTGAAGAATATCGATCAGTTTGTGGACATCGGCGATATGCAGACCGGTGGTAGGCTCGTCAAGAATATAGACGGTCCGGCCGGTAGAGCGCCGCGAAAGCTCCGTCGCGAGTTTGACGCGCTGAGCTTCGCCGCCGGAGAGTGTTGTCGCCGGCTGGCCGATTTTGATGTATCCGAGACCGACGTCGAAGAGCGTCTGAAGCTTGCGGGCGATTTTCGGGTGGTTCTGGAAAAAGGAAAGGCCCTCCTCAACGGTCATCTCCAGAACGTCATAGATGCTCTTTCCCCTGTATTTGACCTCGAGTGTCTCGTGGGTATATCTGCGGCCCTTGCAGACATCGCAGGGGACATAGACGTCCGGAAGGAAATGCATTTCGATTTTAACGATTCCGTCTCCCTGACACGCTTCGCAGCGTCCGCCCTTCACGTTGAAGGAAAACCGGCTCGCGGTATATCCGCGTATTTTCGCGTCGGGCGTTGAGGCGTACAGCTCGCGGATGTCCCCGAACAGTCCGGTATAGGTGGCCGGGTTTGAACGTGGGGTGCGTCCGATCGGGGACTGGCTGATTTCAATGACTTTATCGAGAGCCTCGGTGCCGAGAATCGCGCGGTGCCGTCCGGGTTTGAGCTTCGCGCGGTTCAGCGTCGTCGCGAGCGACTTGTAGAGAATCTCGTTGATCAGCGAGGATTTTCCGGAACCGGAGACGCCTGTGACACAGACAAAGCGTCCGAGCGGAATTTCAACGTCGATGTTTTTCAGGTTGTTCTGCTGAGCGCCGAGGATCCGGAGTGATTTCCCGTTGCCGGAACGTCTGGATTCCGGGATCTCAATAGACCGCTCCCCGCTCAGATACGCTCCGGTAATCGATTCTCTGCATCTGATCAGCCCATCCACGTCTCCTGCGTAGACAACTTCACCGCCGTGAATTCCGGCACCCGGGCCGATATCGAGAACAAAATCCGCCGACCGGATGGTTTCCTCGTCATGTTCCACGACGATGACGGTGTTTCCGATATCGCGCAGTTTTTTCAGGGTATCGATCAGCTTTCCGTTGTCGCGCTGGTGCAGACCGATGCTCGGTTCGTCAAGAATATAGAGCACGCCGGAAAGGGAAGAGCCGATCTGGGTCGCAAGACGGATGCGCTGGCTTTCGCCTCCGGAAAGCGTTCCCGCCGCGCGTGACAGGGTCAGATATTCCAGTCCGACGTTTTTGAGAAAATTGAGACGGCTGCGGATTTCCTTAAGGATGTTTTCCGCAATGCGGTTCTGACGTTCGGTCAGCTTCATCTTCTCAAGGAACAGAAGGGCGTTCGTGACTGACATTTCGCAGAAGTCATGGATGTTGAGTCCGCCGACAGTGACAGAGAGACTGATTTTCGACAGACGTCTTCCGCCGCACTCGTCGCAGGGAATCTCGGACATATACGAGCGGATCTCATCCTTGATCCAGTTGCTTGAGGTGTCGCGGTAACGGCGTTCCAGACTGTTGATAACGCCCTCGAAGGCAGAGGAATAGCGGCTGTGTCCGTAGCTGGTGTCGCGCTCCATGTCAATCTTTTCGCCGCCGTTTCCGTAAAGCAGAATCTGAATGATTTCGGGCGGAAGATCCCGGATCGGGGTGTCCAGGGAGAATCCGTAGCGTTTCGAGAGTCCGTTGAAGTACATCGCCGCAACGGTATTGCCTTCCATTGCCCAGCCGCTTCCCTTTATGCCTCCCTGGCGGATCGACAGGTCCGGGTTCGGCAGAATACGGTCAGGGTCGATTTTGAGAAAGACGCCGAGGCCGGTGCATTTCGGACATGCGCCGAAAGGATTGTTGAAAGAGAACATCCGCGGAGTCAGTTCTTCAATCCCGACGCCGTGCTCCGGACAGGCGTAGTTCTGGGAAAAGAGCATGTCCTCTTCTCCCGCGCGCGAAACGAGAAGGATCCCGTTTGCCAGTTTTGACGCGGACTCGATGGAGTCACTCAGACGGGAGCGTATCTCCGGATGAACGACGAGCCGGTCGACAACGATTTCAATATTATGCTTCTTGTTCTTTTCGAGTTTGATTTTTTCTGAGAGGTCGTAGAGAATTCCGTCGACCCTAACGCGCACAAAACCGGAACGCGCCGCGGATTCAAGCTCTTTCTGATGCTCGCCCTTGCGCCCGCGCACAACAGGTGCGAGGATCTGAATCCGCTCGCCTTCGGGCAGATCGAGGATCTGATCACAGATCTGATCGACGGTCTGCTGAAGAATTTCTCTTCCGCAGACAGGGCAGTGGGGAGTGCCGATTCTCGCATACAGAAGGCGAAGATAATCGTAAATCTCCGTGACGGTTCCCACCGTGGAACGGGGGTTCTGCGAAGTCGTTTTCTGATCGATTGAGATTGCGGGGGACAGTCCTTCGATTTCCTCGACGTCCGGTTTGCTCATCTGACCGAGAAACATTCGCGCGTATGACGAGAGCGATTCCACATAACGGCGCTGGCCTTCGGCGTAGATCGTATCGAATGCGAGAGAGGATTTTCCGGAACCGGAAAGACCCGTAAATACAACAAGTTTCTCTTTCGGGATGTCGATACTGATATTCTTTAGATTGTGCTCTTTGGCACCTCTGATCTTTAAATCCATTTACTTTTCACCCTGAAGTCTGCGGATTTCATCACGCAGATACGCCGCGTACTCAAATTCAAGCAGACGGGAAGCCTCGCGCATCTCTTTCGTGAGCCGTTCGATCTCCTGACGTTTCTGATCCGCGGTGAGTTTTTTCTTCTTCTTGGATTCAATCTCTTCACGTGAAGAGATTTCAAGGATTCCGGAGACCTCTTTGTGAATCGTCTTCGGAATGATACCGTGCTCACGGTTATAGTTCTCCTGAATTTCGCGCCGGCGGAGCGTTTCGCGGATCGCGTTTTCCATGGAAGGCGTGACCGAGTCAGCGTAAAGGATAACCTTTCCCTCGGCGTTGCGCGCGGCACGGCCGATGGTCTGAATCAGCGAACGCTCGCTGCGCAGAAAGCCCTCCTTGTCCGCGTCGAGGATCGCGACGAGTGAGACTTCCGGAATATCAAGGCCTTCACGGAGAAGGTTGATTCCGACGAGTACGTCGAACTCGCCGAGCCGCAGGTCGCGAATGATTTCCATACGCTCAACGGTGTCAATGTCATGATGCATGTATTTGACGCGGATTCCGAAGTTTTTGAGATAATCTGTCAGGTCTTCCGCCATCTTTTTCGTCAGCGTCGTTACGAGGACGCGTTCCTTTTTCTCCGCGCGCTGATTGATTTCGGAAATCAGATCCTCGATCTGTCCGTCTGTGGGTTTTACGATCACTTCCGGATCAAGCAGTCCTGTCGGACGGATGATCTGCTCGGCGATCTGCGCGCTTTTTTCCCGCTCAAAATCGCCGGGGGTTGCGCTGGTGAAAATCACCTGATGGACACGTTCATAGAATTCATCGAAGGTCAGCGGACGGTTATCGAACGCGCTTGGCAGACGGAAACCGTATTCCACGAGGCTTTCCTTCCTCGCTCGGTCGCCGGCATACATCGAGCGTACCTGCGGCAGCGTCGCGTGGGATTCGTCGATGAACAGAAGAAAATCGTCCGGGAAATAGTCAAGCAGGGTAAACGGCGGACTGCCGGGCGCTCTTCCGGAAAGAACCCGGGAATAGTTTTCGATTCCGCTGCAGAAACCGATCTCCCGGAGCATCTCAATATCATGAAGGGTGCGCTGTTCAATGCGCTGCGCTTCAATCAGGCGGTCGCGCGATTTGAAGAACGCGACGCGTTC
Source organism: uncultured Eubacteriales bacterium (assembly GCA_900320605.1). GTDB lineage: Bacteria > Bacillota > Clostridia > Oscillospirales > Acutalibacteraceae > RUG612. Next base: position 23,522 of record ONSY01000073.1, read on the forward strand.
CCGCATTTCCTGCTCGATTTCATCAAGCGCCTTCGCCATTTTCTCCTGAGGAACGATATAGTGGGAAGCCGGATAGATGGCTGCATGCCGCAGATCCGCCACAACCTCGCCGGTAGTGGTGTTGATTTCACGGATACGGTCGATCTCGTCACCGAAGAACTCGATCCGAAGAGCCGTATCGCTCGAATATGAGGGAAAAACCTCCACAACATCGCCGCGTACGCGGAATTTGTTGCGCGTAAAGCCGATGTCATTGCGCTCATACTGGAGCGAAACGAGTTTCAGCAGAAGATCGTCGCGTTTCTTTTCCATCCCCGGGCGCAGAGAGATCACCATGTTCCGGTAATCGATCGGGTCGCCGAGGGTATAGATGCAGGAAACGCTGGCGACGATGATGACGTCGCGCCGTTCGGAGAGCGCCGAAGTGGCGCTGTGACGCAGTTTGTCGATTTCATCGTTGATGGAGGAGTCTTTCTCAATATAGGTGTCCGTCTGGAAGATATATGCTTCCGGCTGGTAGTAGTCGTAGTATGAGACAAAATATTCTACCGCGTTGTTCGGAAAGAATGATTTGAATTCTGTGCACAGCTGTGCCGCCAGGGTTTTGTTGTGTGCCAGAACCAGCGTCGGACGGTTGACGTTCGCGATGATATTGGCCATGGTAAAAGTCTTTCCCGATCCGGTAACGCCGAGAAGCGTCTGTTCACGCATGCCGCGCCGTATTCCTTCCGTCAGCGCACTGATCGCCTGCGGCTGGTCTCCGGTCGGCCTATAGTCTGAAACAAGTTCAAAATGATCCACGTAAACGCCTCCTTTCGCATTTTTCGGAAAAGCAAGAACATTCGTTCGGAAATATCATACGATATATTTTCAGCGCTGTCAATCGCTTTTTGCGAAACGGGAAAACGCTCGGTGCCTGCAGGCCGTTTCATCCGTTCCCCGTCAGTCAGCGCAGGAGCTTCTTCTATTATACGGAATCTCATGCCGCAAGTCAAAGAAAAATAGTTTTCAATTGCCCGATGCGGTGGTATACTGAAAGGGGGAGGTGTGCGCCGGTTCGGTGCTGAACATATAGCTGGTGGGAACCCAGCCCGGTAAGGCCCAGCAAGCCGCCGGTATCGAGACCTTGGGACGCCAAAGGCCAACGATGGTGTCTAAGCGTAGGCCAG
>ONSY01000111.1 GCA_900320605.1 uncultured Eubacteriales bacterium
AACGGTATTTCCACAAAGAAATATAAATCAAGAGATTGGGATTCTTACCGGAATCATTCCGTTGGTTTTGTCTTTCAGAGTTATAATCTGATTCCGCATCAGTCTATACTCTCAAATGTAGAGCTGGCTCTTACCATTGGAGGTGTGTCCAGAAAGGAGAGAACCCGACGAGCAAAAGACGCACTGACGAAGGTGGGGCTTTCCGAACATATTCACAAAAAGCCTTCTCAGCTTTCCGGCGGCCAGATGCAGCGCGTTGCAATTGCACGTGCGCTGGTTAACGATCCTGATATTCTTCTTGCGGATGAACCTACCGGAGCGCTCGACAGCGAAACAAGTATCCAGGTGATGGACCTTTTAAAGGAGGTTGCAAAAGATCGTCTGGTTGTGATGGTTTCGCACAATGCGGAACTTGCGGAAGAGTATGCGACACGTATTGTACGCCTTCTTGACGGGAGAATTGTTTCCGACAGCGATCCGTTTGTCCCGCAGACTGAAGAGGCAAAGTATCAGAAACCCGGAAAAGCGGCGATGTCATTCCTGACAGCTCTCATGCTCAGCCTTCACAACCTCTGGACAAAGAAAGTCCGTACAATTCTTGTGGCGTTTGCGGGCTCCATCGGCATTATAGGAATCGCAATGATTCTTTCCATGTCAAATGGTGCGAATCTGTATATTAACAATATTGAGGAAGAAACGCTGAAAAGCTATCCTCTTCAGATCACTTCCTCCGGAATGGATTTTTCTTCATTTTTAACACGAAACCGCGGCGGGGAGAATGAATCCTCCGATGAACCGCAGTCAAACCTGGTGCGTGAATGGAATATGATTACGCGCATGTTTTCCCGTGTAACGGAGAATGATCTCAGAAGTCTCCGCACTTATATCGAAGGAGAAAATGCCGGAATCTATCAGAATTCTCAGGCTGTTGAGTATCTGTACAATATCAAGCCGTATATTTACCTCTATCGGGACGGGAAAGTACGTCAGGTTAATCCGGATACAAGTTTTTCCGCACTCGGGTTTTCGTCCGGCAGCAGTATGAATTCGTTTATGTCCGCCTTCACTTCGACAGACAGTTTCTCACAGCTGCCCGCGGATGAGGATATCTATGTTTCCCAGTATGAAGTAAAGGCGGGGCACTGGCCAGAGAACTATAACGAATGTGTTCTCGTGCTGACTCAGAACGGCTTTGTGTCTGACCTGACGCTGTATGCGATGGGAATGAAAGATCCCGCAATCCTGGATGCGATCATTCAGGCATTTGCCCAGGGAAAAACATATGATGACAAAATCAGACGTGAGACTTACTCTTATGAAGATTTCCTGGATGTGGAATGGAAAACGATCTGCGCATCGGATCTCTATACCTTCGACAGCGAGTTTCAAAGCTGGACAAATCATGCCGATGATACGAACTACATGAAGAAGCTGATTGATTCCGCGGAGTCAATCAGACTGGTCGGTGTTGTTCAGGCGAAGGAAGACGCAAATGGCGCGCTTCTGAATCCGGGTATTCTTTATCCTGCTTCAATGACCCTTCATCTGATGGAGGAGTCAGCAGAAAGCGGTGTCGTCAAGGCGCAGCTGGAAAACAGAGAAATCAATGTACTGACAGGAGCTCCGTTCGGTGTAAATCCTGCGGAACGTGATTTCGATTTTTCCTCTCTGTTTACTTTTGATGAGGAAGCTCTCAAAAATCTATTCCGTCTGGATCCCGAGTCCCTGGCGTTTGATTTTTCCGCTATGGATTTCTCGTCTATTGATTTTTCTTCCATCAATCTATCGGGATATCTCAATCCGAATTCACTGCGTCAGCTTTTGCCGCAGCTTGATGATGAGCAGATTGAGGAACTGGTTTCACTGATCAATTTTGATATTTCTTCTGATTCGATGCGGTCGCTGTTTGAGGAACTCATTGGAGGATACCTTGATTATTCCGCGGCCGATCCTTCCACGGATTACGCAAAACTTCCGGAATCGGCACTTGAATATCTTCGAACGCAGGCCGCGGCTGAAACTCTGTCCGAAGAAATCAGCAAGGCGGTTTCAGAGAACAGTGAAGGCCTGATGACGGTCGATGAGATGAATACCGTGATCGGAGATGTCCTGAACGGATTTGCTGAATATGCTCAGAAACGGGGCGTCGGCGAAGACACGGATCTCAATGCGTATATGAATGATTATCTGGCAAGTTCAGAAATATCCGGGAAGCTTTCCTCCGTGAATGAAGGAATTCAGGCGCGTCTGGCAGCCATTCAGCTTTCTGATGAACAGATTTCAGGAATTGTCTCGTCAATTTATACGGGGTATCAGAGCTATGCTCAGGAAAACGACCTTCCGGACCCGCAGTATCTCGGAAGTTCGTTCTCGGAATACATCAATACTCCGCAGGCAAAAGAACTGATTTCGAAGACAGTTCTCAATACGGTTGATACCTCCGCGCTTGAACAGAAAATCTCAGAAATGACCGGAGAGCTTGCTTCTTCATTCGAATACCAGCTTTCTTCGCTTTTATCCGGTGCCATGCAGTCCGCCGGGCAGCAGATCAGTTCGGTAATGCAGAGCAGCATGAGCGAGGCTGCTTCCCAGCTGCAGGAATCATTGGAGGAAGCATTCAGCTTTTCAAGTGAGGACTTCTCCAAGGTGCTGGGCGTTTCGATGACTCCGAGCGAAATGCGGGACCTGTTCAATTCGCTTATGTCCGGAGACACCAACGCTACTTATGCGAGCATTCTGACACGCCTGGGCTACGCTGATGCCGAGGATCCGTATTCAATCGTGATTTATCCGACTGACTTTAATGGAAAAAAGGAGATTAAGGATTCTCTTGAACGTTATAATGACATGCAGAGAAATTCAGGCGAAGAAGATAAGGTGATTGTGTATACGGATGTTGTGGATACGCTGATGAGTTCCGTGACGCAGATTATTGACGCAATCAGCGCCATTCTGATCGCTTTTGTTGCTATTTCTCTTGTTGTTTCCTCGGTAATGATCGGCGTAATTACATATATCAGCGTCCTTGAACGGAAAAAGGAAATCGGGATTCTGCGCGCAATCGGTGCATCCAAACGTAATATTTCCAACGTATTCAACGCTGAGACAATCATTATCGGCGCGCTGGCCGGAATTTTCGGAATCGGGATTACGCTGCTCCTGCTGATCCCCGCGAATTATCTGATCCATACACTGACCGGTGAAACAGGGATCAGTGCGGTGCTGCCGCCCGGAGCTGCGATCCTGCTTATACTTCTGAGCATTTTCCTTACCCTGATCGGAGGACTGATTCCTTCCCGAAAAGCAGCCAACAGTGATCCGGTTGCTGCCCTTCGTTCTGAATAAACATATCCTGAAAAAGAGGCGGTGACGCCTCTTTTTTTCTCCGAATCATTCCATTTCCCAAAAATCTGTGTTATGATAAAGAAAAAAGAACAGGGAGGGGTTATCATGAGTAAGATTCATGTCATCACAAAAGAAAAAAGATTTCCCACTGCGCCTGATCTGTACGGCCTTTTCTTTGAAGATATCAGCCGAGCAGGAGATGGCGGTCTGTATCCCGAAATGCTTCGCAACCGTTCCTTTGAGGATTCGATCCTTCCCAAGGACTGCGTAACGAGCGACGGCGGAAAAACTTTCGTTTCACCGACAGGCTGGATTGATGAATTCAATAACGGTGAGGGAATGCATGACTGGGTTCGCCGCAACCAGCCGGCACCGACTCAGATTCCGGCATGGTACGCAGAAAATGCGCAGATGAACCTCGATTCTGATCATACGCTCAACGAGAAAAGAGAAGTATCGCTTCTGGTGAATTTTAAGCAGGATGGGCTGATTTATAATACAGGTTACTGCGGGGTTCCGGCAAAAGAAGGGGAATCCGCTCTTTTCTACGCGTTTATAGAATCACAGCAGCCAGTTGATCTGGAAGTATCGATTCGGGCGAAGGATGAAATTCTGTGCAGAGGAGAACTCCATGTGATTCCGGGCGGTTTCCAGCGCTATGATCTGAAGCTGACTCCGAGTAAAACCTGTTCCAGCGCATGCCTTGCGATCCGTGCAAAATCCGAAAGCACGGTTCGATTCGGTTTTACTTCCCTGATGCCTGAGAAAACATTCCTGGGACATGGGCTTCGTGTTGATCTTTGTGAAAAACTGAGAGATATGCATCCCGCTTTTCTGCGTTTCCCGGGCGGATGTATCGTCGAGGGATTTACAAAGGAAACCGCGATGTATTTCAAGAATGTCGTTGGTCCGGTTTGGGAACGTCCGAGTCATTGGCTGTTATGGCATTATCGCACTACAAACGGGCTTGGATTCCATGAATATCTTCAGCTGTGTGAAGATCTCGGGATGAAAGCTTTCTATGTCTGCAACGTCGGTATGACCTGTCAGGGACGAGGCCCGTATTATTTCAATGATGAGGAAACACTTGACATGCTGGAAGACGTTCTTGCCGCTCTCGAGTATGCGCTGGGTCCTGCGGACTCGAAATGGGGTTCTCTTCGTGCCAAGATGGGTCACAAGGATCCGTTCGTTCTTTCCTATCTGGAAATCGGCAATGAAAACAGCGGTCCTGAGTATGAAAAGCGCTATCTTCTCTTCCGGGAAAAAATTCTCTCAAAATATCCGGATCTTAAGATCATTGCAAATGATCGCGGCCGCGGTGTAACGCTGCCTGCCGATATAGCTGACGATCATTATTATAATATGCCGGAATTCTTTGCGGAAAATGTCGGCCTTTACGATAGCTATGACAGGTCTCAGCCCGACGTCTTTGTCGGAGAGTTTGCTGTCAATCAGACTTACGAAGGACAGCTTCGGGCCGCTGTTTCCGAGGCGATGTTCATGGTCGGATTCGAACGCAATCAGGATGCTGTGAAACTTTGTGCTTACGCACCGCTGTTTGAGAATGTCAACTTCTATTCCTGGTTCCCGAATCTTCTGATTTTCGACAACATGCGTTCCTATACTATTCCAACCTATTACGCATTCAAACTGTTCTCTGAAGCGCGGGGAGAGTTTGTTGTTACGCATGAGGAACAGTCAGAAAAGATCTATCGTGCACTTCACGGCCTGCCGATGATTTCCGGAGATTTTGGGATTCGCTTCAGAAACGCATCTTTTAACGGAAAACCGGTAGTTCCGAGTCATGATCTTTTGGGTAAATCTGTTCTGAATAATGGTGAATACTCCATTATCGAGGATACGAGTACGGAGTTTTCCGGCCGGAGAATTCCGGCGCGCGCTTTCGCAGCCCTCGGAGAAGAGATTTCCGCCCATGACGGTATTTTTGAAACGGATCTTTTCATTGAAAAGGGGAAAGAGGCCGGATGCGGTGTACTGTGTGCACCGAAACCTCTGAGCTTCTATGATCGCATGAATCCGAATCCGCGCGGTGAATGGATGCTCTTCAATATTGAACCGATCCGTTTGGTTCTCTCTGACGGTAAAGCACAGATTGTCCGCGGAACGCTTCGTGTAAAACCGTTGACAGAAAAAGTTGATCTTATATTGCCGGAGAACGAGTTTGTCCACGTCTGCTGTGAAGTAAAGGACGATCATCTCTATTGTTCCGTTGACGGAAAAGATATTCTATCCTGTGAACTTCCGAACTATCCGTCGATGGTATCTGTTGCGACAGATTCAAAAGACGAGCTGTTTGTGAAGGTTGTGAATTTTGCGGAGAAAGAGGATCAGGTAGAGATCAGTCTTGACTGCAACGTGGAGGATGCCTATCAGGTAACACGCCTTACCGGGGCTGCGGATGCAGAAAACTCACTTGAAAATCCGGACTGTGTTAAAGATGAAACCATTTTGTGCAAAGGTGCATCACGTGAGTTCATTTTCAGTGCACCGCCGCTTTCAATCAATGTGCTCCGCCTGAAAAAGAATAACTGATAGAAAACAAGAAAGAAGCGCTTCTTCACAGGAGCGCTTCTTTTAGTGAAAAGATTAATTGTTTTGATTTTCTGCGAGATAGTCGCAGGGTGACTGATAGAACTTGTCTAGATCGATATCATAAACGTCCTGATCGGCGCGTTTTTTAAAGCCGAGTGTTTTAATGAGAATTTCTTCCGCGGCTCCTGCTTCGATCCGAAGGTAACGAATCTTACAGCCTGCATTCAGAAATTCCATCGCTGTTCGCGAAATCAGAATCATTGCTTCGGGATCACTGACTCCCGGGAATGCTGTGATATTCTCAAATTTCGCACCGCCGGGACCGATTGTAAACTGAAGCAGTGCAAGTTCTTTTCCATATTCTTCAGAAGGATTATCCGATTCTATCGCGTGATAAGCCATTGCATTATCCAGGTATTTAATTCCGCATTCATTGCATAGCCTTTTCTGAACATCGCGGTCATAGATCTTTCTAATAATGAGCATCTGTCTTGAGCCTCCTCATATTTCTTAGACAATTATACCACACTGATTTCTGAAAGTAAAATTACCTCGACAAATGATCCGGAAAATGATATGTTAAATAATAAGTCAGGAAGATACTGACAGAATCCGAATTGTGTTGAAAGCAGGAAAATATAATGGAGTATGAGCTTATTGTCCATGAGATTCCGCCGGTCTATGACTGCCATAGCCGTATTTTGATTCTGGGATCGCTGCCCTCTCGAAAATCGCGGGAACAGGGCTTTTTCTACGGACATCCGCAAAACCGTTTCTGGCCTGTTCTTTCTGCCGTTCTAAAGGAAAAAACTCCGGTGACGATTCAGGATAAGAAAGAAATGCTTCTGAGAAACCATATTGCATTATGGGATGTGATTGCGTCCTGCGAGATTAAAGGATCCTCCGACAGTTCAATTCGAAATGCGGTTCCGAACAATCTGCAATCGCTGATTCAGCGAACAGAGGTGGAAAGAGTTTTTACTGTCGGATCAACCGCGACGAAACTATATGAGAAGTATTGTGAAAGAGATACAGGAATACCTGCTATAATGCTGCCGAGCACGAGCGGCGCCAACGCCCGTTTTTCAACAGAGATCCTCATAAAAGCATTTTCGGCTATCCTTCTCTGAACGTTTTGCAGAATTCCATTTAAAAAGGTGTGATCCGCTGTTATTCTGTCATATTAACAATGAAGCAGGCGTGAGTTTATCATGCCTGCTTTTTTTATAATGTTCTGGATTTTGAGTCCGTGAAAATGTCAGAAAAAATGTGTCTTACGGATATCTGTAAGACTATTATGCCATAAACGCTTCGATTGCATCCGGATCCTTGATAATATCTTTGGATAGAACTTCACATCCGTCCTCAGTAATCAGGAGATCGTCCTCAATGCGGATACCGATTGCTTCTTCATCAATATACAGTCCCGGTTCATCGCTGATGATCCAGCCGGGCTGCAGTACGTCGCCGGCAAGGGAAATATCGTGCACATCAATCCCGATGGAATGGCTTACGCTGTGCATGTAGTATTTACCAACCTCGGAAACATCCTTTATTAATCCCATCGCGACCAGGCCTTCTCCAAGGACCTTACATGCAACATCGTTCAGGTCTTTGGTTGTGATACCCGGTTTCGCGGCTGCGGCAACCGCCTCATTCGCCTTCAGAACCAGTTCGTAAATCTCACGCTGTCTTGGGCTGAACTTTCCGTTAGCAGGGTAAGTTCTTGTAATATCACTGCAGTAATTATGATACTCCGCACCTAGATCCAATAAGATCAGTGAGCCATCCTCGACTTCACAATGGTTTGTGCCATAGTGCATCATACAGCCATTAATCCCGGAGCCGGCGATCGTGGGGAAGGCCTGACGTTTTGCGCCGAGGCGTCTGCAGGTGTACTCGAAATCCGCCTGAACCTGGTATTCCATCATACCCGGCTTCAGATTCTTCATCACAAACTCCAGACCCTGGCGTGTAATATTCAGTGCTTTACGGATAGCTTCAACTTCCTCCGCGTCTTTCTGTTCCCGAAGCGGTACACAGGCGGTATGAAGATCTTTCAGGATCACATGCGGATAAGCCTGTTTGAAACGTTCTGCCATCACCAGGTTATAATCCGGAAGGTCGTTCATTTGGCACCGGTACAGATCGAAGTATACCTGTTCTACATGGAATCTTCCCATAAAACTGCTGATTGCGCTTTCCAGACTGACCGTATAACGTACATCTTTGATTCCGGATATTTCACGGACTTCCTCTTTGGTCGGCATTTTTCCGGTCCATCTTTCAGACAGAGGATCCGGTTCTTC
>ONSY01000084.1 GCA_900320605.1 uncultured Eubacteriales bacterium
AGGATAATGTTGTTCCCTGATTGACAGCGGCGCTTATCGAGCTGCAGCAAATCCTGTGCTGAGCAGCACATCTCTTGTCTTTTCTGAATAGAGGGGATCTGCTGCGGAATATCATCCGTCAGTCTATTATACCTAAGAAAACCACCGTGTGCAAGAGGCAGTCGTGAATGGAATACGCTTAGTGTGAAAAGGTGAATCATCCGGGCATCCGGATAAATAAATGCTTTCTGCAGCCGGGAACATACCGCTGCAAGGCAGGAAAGATATCTATTGACTTTTTTCGACTGAGAAGCTAAAATAAAGAACGAATTGAACCGCCTCTGAAGTGCCCGACGTGAACTGTCACAGTCGGGATAATAGGGAATCCGGTCAGAATCCGGAACGGTACCGCCACTGTGTTTGCTGAGGAACTGCGCACAACGTTTCGTTATCCATTGGGATTCTTCCCGAGAAGGAGCGCAGAGCCGCTATAAGGCATCAGTCAGGAGACCTGCTTGAGAGGTTTCATTCGTGTACTCCCGGTATTGGAGCACCGGATGGCTTATGAGAGAGGGGACAGGTCTCTCTTTTTCTGTACAGCATCTGAGCAGGCTGAGCTATATCCGCTTTGCGTTCTCCGGGAGGTTTATGTGCCTTTTTACTGCAGAAAAGCAGTTGAAGAATTAATCTTTTGGAGGAATAAAAATGAAGAAAATTGTTGCATTGCTTATTGCGGTCGTAATGGTTCTCGCACTTTGCGCATGCAGCCAGAGCGGTTCTTCCTCAGGTGCGGTCAAGATTACGGATATGGCCGGACACGAGATCAGCCTTGATAAACCTGCTGAAAAAATTGTCGCCCTGACCGCTTCCGACTGTGAAATCCTTTATGCCATCGGCTGCGGTGACAAACTTGTCGGTCGCGGCGAATACTGCGACTATCCGCCTGAGGTCCTGGATGTTGCTTCTGTTCAGTCCGGATATGAAACCAACATTGAACAGATCATCGCTCTTAAGCCGGATGTGCTTCTGATGAGCACCATGGCACAGACTGAAGAACAGAGAGATCAACTTGAAAAAGCCGGTATCAAAGTTGTCGTTTCCGATGCTCAGGATATCGCCGGTGTCTATACAGCGATTGATATGATCGGAACTCTCATGGGCAAAAAGGACGAAGCTGCAAAGATCATCGACGGTATGAAAGCCTCATTTGAGGATATTCAGAAGAATGCTTTTACTGAGGGAAAAACCGTTTATTTTGAGGTTTCTCCTCTTGAATACGGTCTCTGGACCGCCGGAAAAGGCACATTTATGAATGAAATCGCGACGATGATGGGCCTCAAGAACTGCTTTGATGACGTTGAAGGCTGGGCCGCTATTTCCGAGGAACAGGTTCTCGAACGGAATCCGGATTATATTGTAACCATCACCATGTATTTCGGTGAGGGACCCACTCCGGAAGAGGAAATCTGCGCACGTGCAGGCTGGGATAACGTAACTGCTGTAAAGAACGGCGCAATTCTGAACCTTCAGAACAATGAGCTGTCCCGTCCGGCTCCTCGTCTTGCCGACGGCGCGAAAATGCTCTTTGATTTCGTAAAAGAAGGCAAATCCGTCCTGGCTCCGGCTGCGTAATCTTTTTAATCGGTCTTTTCGGGGAAATGGCAGGTGGAATAGAATCCCGCCGTTTCCCCGATTATCTTTATCTACCGGGAGTGTTTCTTCGATGCAGCGGAAAGAACATTTATCATTTCTTACTTATCTCTTGCTGACGGCGGCGCTGATTGCGACCGTCTGCCTTTGTGTATGCCTTGGCAGTGTCAATATCCCGCTCGCTGAAATCGGGAGAATCATCCGTAATGTCCTTTCCCGTACACCGCAGGAATCCGGTGTCGGGGCTTCAATTATCCTTTCTGTGAGACTCCCGCGGGTGCTGTGCGTTGCCCTGACCGGAGCATCTCTCTCAGTAGCAGGCGCTGCGATGCAGGGACTGCTTCGAAATCCGCTGGCTGACGGTTCAACATTGGGAGTCTCAACCGGAGCGTCACTGGGAGCGGTCATTTCGATTGCGTTCGGAATTACTTTCCCGTTTCTTCCGTTTGCCGGAACGATGGTAATGGCGATCCTGTTCGCATTTCTGTCTCTTCTTTTTATTCTGGGTCTCACTTATAAGCTCGACAGCTCTCTTTCAACAAATACGATCATTCTCAACGGCGTCATTTTCGCGATGTTTATCTCAAGCATCATGAATATAATCATTACTTTCGCGGCAGACCGGGTTCAGCATATTACATTCTGGACCATGGGAAGCCTGCAGGGTTCCGATTACCTCGACGCTGCGGTGCTCGCAGTCGCTTTGGCGGCCGGCTCACTGATTCTGATTTCCAATGCCCGTGAGTTAAATGCATTCGCTGTCGGCGAGGAAAATGCTTCTCACATCGGTGTTAATGTAAAAAGAGTGAAACTGACGGTTCTGATTACAGTTTCAGTTCTGATCGGAGTCTGTGTTTCGATCGGCGGTACAATCGGATTTGTCGGCCTTGTCACACCGCATATGGTGAGAATGGTCGCCGGACCGAATCACAAACGCCTTTTACCGCTGTCACTTTTCGCCGGTGCGATTTTTCTGATGCTAGCCGATCTCGTTGCGAGAATTCTTCTGAATCCGCGCGAGCTTCCCATCGGCGTCGTAACCAGTATTGTCGGCGCGATCGTGTTTGTTGTGATTTTCTATCGTTCGAGAAAGAGGCGGTAAGAAATGCTGGAAGTGAACAATCTCAGGGTTCAGTATGACGACTTCATCGCGGTGGACTCCGTCAGTTTTTCTGTTGAGGAGGGCCAGTGGCTGATGCTTGTCGGTCCGAACGGAGCGGGAAAATCAACGGTTCTCAACGCCGTTGCCCAGACAGCTCCCTATACCGGGGAAATCCTCTTCGACGGTAAAAATCTGAAAACAATGCGGCCGGATCAGAGAGCAACGCAGATCGGCGTTCTCTCACAGAATCATTTTGTTGAGTATTCCTTCACAGTTGAGGAGATCGTGCGGCTCGGAAGGTATTCCCACACAAGGGGCTTTTTCTCAGAGAAAGGAACGGATAACGAGGAAGCTATCGAGCAGGCACTTGAGAAAACAGGGATGACCGAACAAAGAAATCAGTCTGTTCTGACACTTTCCGGCGGGGAACTGCAAAGGACGTTTCTTGCGCAGGTGCTTGCGCAGAATCCCAAGATTCTGCTTCTGGATGAGCCGACGAATCATCTTGATCTGATTTATCAGAAGCAGACATTTTCTCTGATCCGGGAATGGCTTCACGTACCGGGAAGAGCAGTAGTATCAGTTGTTCACGATTTGTCTCTCGCGAAGCTGTACGGAACTCATGCAATTCTGCTCGATCACGGTAAAGCGGTTTCTTCCGGAATTCTGTCCGAGATTCTGACACCCGAGAATCTTAATGAGGTGTATAAAATGGATGTCGGTGCCTGGATGAAGACGCTGCTTTCAACATGGGATTAGACTCTCAGGAAAAGACTGAATCCGGACGAAACGACAGGAGCGTTTGACATGAAAATTCAGATCAATATGACGGATACCTTCTGTGATATGGATCGGTTCGAAACCAAAGCGGATGTACTCGATCTGATTCGCGGATTTGACGGTATCGAACTGATGGCGTACGAAACGGAGATTCACGAAAAAATCCCGTCGGACAGGGTTGTCGGACTTCATACCCGCAGCTATAACTACTGGTATGATTTCTGGAAAGGAGACCGTGCACGCTGTATTGCGGAGCTTGGTGATGAAAAGGCCGTCGGGCTGTATTATGGCGGTGACACCCCTGAGGTGATTCTGGAGCATTACCGTGAGGATATCAGAATGGCCGCGCTGTATGGCGCACAGTATATGGTGTTTCATGTCTCAGACTGCACGATGGAAGAAGCGATGCGCGGCGTCTATGCTCACAATGACGCTGAGATAATCGATGCGTTCTGTGATATCATCAACCGGCTGTTCCCGGAAAACTGGGATGGCCCTGAAATATTGCTGGAAAATTTATGGGAACCGGGACTTACGTTTCTGGATCCCGAGATGACACGCCGTCTGCTGAGCGGTATACACTGCAGAAAAAAGGGAATCATGCTCGATACCGGTCATCTGATGAATACCAATACGGCGCTGCGTACGCCCGAAGAGGCGACGGACTATATCATCTCGATTCTTGAGAGGAACGGAGAACTGTGCAGATGGATACGCGGAGTTCACCTTAACCTGTCTCTAAGCGGCGAATTTGTTGAATCGGTTCGTGAAAATCTTCCCGATTTATCTGGAGATTATTCGGAACGGTATACGAAAATGTTTGAATATGTTTTCAAGGCGGATCAGCATCGTCCGTACCTCTGCAGCCGGGTTGAAGAACTGATTGAGAGAATCAATCCGGAATATCTGACACTTGAGTTTATTACGAATGACCTGCCGGAGCATCAAAGCTTTCTCAGACAGCAGATTGCTGTGCTGCCCGGCCTGTTTTCAGAAAGACTGTAAAAAAAGGGATCCGACTGTTTGAAGTCAGATCCCTTTTCTTTAGCTTTTGCCCGATGAATCAATAGAGAGGATATTTGACGCAGAGTTCGTCCACCGTAGAAAGAATCTCGCCCCGGGTCAGATCGAAATCGAAAATCGCCTTGAGAATGAGATTTCCGACGATCTTCATCTCTTCTTCTTTCATTCCGCGGGTCGTCATCGCCGGAGTGCCGATGCGGACGCCGGAAGTGACCATGCTCGGCTTTGTGTCGCCGGGGATGGAGTTCTTGTTGACGGTAATATGAACACGGTCGAGACGGTCTTCAAGCTCCTGACCGGTCATGTCAAGCCTTCTGAGGTCGAGCAGCATCAGATGATTGTCGGTGCCGCCGCTGACAAGATCAATTCCGCCGTCGAGAAGTGTGGAGGCAAGAACTTTCGCGTTCTTTACGATCTGTGCCTGATATTCCTTGAATTCGGGGCGCAGCGCTTCACCGAGAGCGACTGCTTTGGCTGCGATGATATGCATCAGAGGACCGCCCTGAGTTCCGGGGAACATGGCGCGGTCGATTTTCTTTGCGATCGCTTCGTCGTTGGTGAGAATGATACCGCCGCGCGGACCGCGCATCGTTTTATGAGTTGTCATCGTGACAACGTCTGCGTAGGGAACGGGATTGGGGTGTTCATCCGCCGCGACAAGGCCGGCGATATGAGCCATATCAACCATCAGATACGCGCCGACATCGTGCGCGATTTCAGCAAACTTCTTGAAATCAATGACGCGGGGATAAGCCGAAGCGCCGGCAATGATCATTTTCGGCTTGACCTCTTCTGCTTTTCTGCGGACTTCATCATAATCAATCAGACCAGTTTCCGGATCGACACCATAGAAGGTCGAGTTATAGAATTTACCGGAAAAGCTCGCTTTCGAACCGTGGGTCAGATGGCCGCCGGTAGAAAGATCCATTCCGAGGACCGTATCGCCCGGTTTGCAGAGAGCCAGATAGACGCAGAAATTGGCCTGCGAACCGCTGTGAGCCTGTACATTGGCAAAGTTCGCGTGGAAGATTTCCTTCGCACGTTCAATACAGATTCTTTCAGCGATATCTACAAATTCACAGCCACCGTAATGACGGCGTCCGGGATAACCTTCAGCGTATTTATTCGTCAGAACGCTTCCCATGGTCGCCATTACCTCCGGAGAAACAAGGTTCTCGGAAGCAATCAGCTCGAGATTGTTCTGCTGACGGCGAAGTTCGAGCTCAAGCACACGTGCAATTTCCGGATCTTTATTCTTTACAATTTCAATGTTTTCGCTGATCATTTCTATAATCCTTTCCAGAGCGGTATTACTCTTGTTCGAGCGCAATATTGAAGCTATTATATCACACCCCGCCGGAAGTGTCCATTCATTTTTATATGCGTTTGAAAAATCAGAAGCTTTTTGCGGATTGCCCTGTTGTGGAAAGAGAATTTTTTAACCTGTCCGTCGAGGATTTTCATGCTAAAACGCGCATTCTGGTTCGGCCGGATAGCCGAAACAAAAAAGACTTGACTATATGAATGAATAAAAGTACAATGAAATTACAATTAAAATTTGTCGGAGGTGCATAAAGAAAATGCTTCGAATTACGAAAACTGAAACCGGTATGGTAAAAGGTTTCCCGGGAACGGACGCCCGGATTACTGTTTTTAAAGGTATTCCTTATGCGGCGGATCCATCAGGGGAAAATCGATGGAGAGCTCCGCAGCCTGCGAAACCATGGGAAGGCATCCGTGAGTGTTATGCATTCGGACCGATTACGATGCAGGCGATTCCCGGAAAGGATCCGGAAGCGTTTTATTCGAAAGAATGGAATGTCGATCCGGAAATTCCGATGGCGGAAGACGGCTCCCTGCAGCTGAATATCTGGACACCCGCAAAAAAAGCTGACGAAAAACTTCCGGTTATGGTCTGGATTTTCGGCGGCGGACTTCAGGAAGGCAACTGCTGCGAGATGGAATTTGACGGTGAGCGCATCGCTCACAGGGGCTGTGTTCTTGTTACAATCGCTTACCGCCTCAATGTCTTCGGATTCCTCGCACATCCGGAACTGACAGCGGAAGCGCCGGACGCGCCGTGCAATTTCGGCTTCCTCGATCAGAAGGCTGCGATTGAATGGGTAAACCGCAATATTGAAAACTTCGGAGGAGATCCGAAAAATATCACGATTTTCGGTCAGTCATCTGGCGGTGTCTCGGTTTTCACGCAGATGTGCTCCGAGCAGACGGAAGGCTTGTTCCAGAAAGCGATCATCCAGTCCTCTGCCGGCGGCAGTCTGCTCCCTGTGTATCCCAAGACAATGTTCAGACACAATCTGGAACTCAAAGAAGCGGAAAAGCTCGGCGAACGCTTCTTCAGGGAATATCTCGGCGTAGAGACGCTTGCCGAGGCACGTGCGCTGCCTGCGGAGTTTGTGCGCGATAAGGCACTCGAGGTCCGCGGCTGGTTTAATTCCGTTGTCGATCACAAATTCCTGACCAAGGAAATTGAGGGCTATCTCCTTGCCGATGAAGTCCACAGAGTTCCGCTGATGCTCGGCTGGACAGGCGATGAATTCGGTATGGGACCGAAGGAAAATTCGATGGAAGCTCTCGAGGAATTTGCCAGGAACACGATGGGTGAGAAGGCGGATGAATACATCGCGATTGTCAAAGAAGAGGTCAACAAGGGTGTGGAACTTAAAAAGGCCGCCTCAATCTATATGAATGAAACTGCCGCGCGCGACGTCGCAAAGATTTTCAATGAGCAGGGCAGACCGATCTGGCTGTACAATTTCGATCCGGAAATTCCGGGAGACGATGCCGGCTCCTTCCACTCGAGCGATCTGTGGTTCTGCTTTGAGACGCTGATGAAGTGCTGGCGTCCGTTTGACGGCCATCATTATGACCTGGCACGCAAAATGTGCAACTACTGGACAAACTTTGCGAAGAACGGTGATCCGAACGGGAAAGACGCTGACGGCAGCGCAATGGTAACCTGGGAACAGTATACTCCTGACAATCCGCGCTGTATTGATTTCTTCGACGAGATCTTCATGCAGAAGGAAGAGGAAAGTCCGGTTACGAAGTTTGTGGTTGAAACCAATCTCGAGGCATATAAAAAGAACAACTGATTCTTTGAGAATCTTCGAATCATATTATCTAAGGAGGACAACGTATGCTCAGACAAACTAAAACCGAAAACGGACTTGTCCGTGGCTTCCCGGGAACGGATGCACGCATTACGGTATACAAAGGTATCCCGTTTGCAGCGCCGCCGGTCGGAGAGAACCGCTGGCGCGCTCCGCAGAAGGCCGAAAACTGGGACGGAATCCGTGAATGCTACGAATTCGGACCGATTACGATGCAGGCGGTTCCCGGCAGAAATCCGGACGCCTTCTATTCCAAGGAATGGCATGTGGATCCTGAGGTCCCGATGAGCGAAGACGGCCTGTATCTCAACATCTGGACGCCTGCGAAGACTACGGATGAGAAGCTTCCGGTTATGGTATGGTTCTTCGGCGGCGGATACCGCGAAGGCTATGCTTGGGAGATGGAATTTGACGGAGAGCGCATTGCGCATCGAGGCGTGATTCTGGTTTCCGTTGCGTATCGCGTCAATGTTTTCGGATTTTTGGCTCATCCGGATCTTTCAAGAGAACAGCCGGATGCTCCCTGCAACTTCGGCATGCTCGATCAGCTTGCCGGTCTGAAATGGGTCGAACGCAATATTGAGTATTTCGGCGGAGATCCGAAGAATATTACGATTTTCGGTCAGTCCGCAGGCGGCGGCAGCGTCTGGAATCATCTGGCTTCTCCGCTTTCACGCGGACATTTCCAGAAAGCAATTCCTGAATCCGCCGGCGGATGTGATCTGAGATATCCCGAGAACCGCCGCCGTGTCGTGGCGACTCTCGAAACCGCTGAACAGCAGGGCGCTCAGTTCCTCAAGGAGTACCTCGGTGTAGACACTATTGAGGAAGCGAGAAAACTTGATGCGAACTTCATCGAGGAACAGTGCCTGAAAAGCGGGATGATGTTCCGTCCCTATATTGACGGGAAGTTCCTGACAGTCGGACATGTGGAGCGGATCAAGAACGGTACGCTTGCCGACGTCCCGATCATGACAGGAAACACAACCGATGAGTTCATCACCGGCCCCGATTGTGAGGACGAAGCCGGAATCGAAGCCTGGGCGAAAGATCTGTTCGGTGACAAAGCGGCGGAATATCTTGATGTCTGCCGTAAATTTGCCGCCAGCAAGGGTATCAGCCTTAAAAAGGCGTGCGGTATCGGATCCTTCGAATACGGAACCAGAGTCGCGCTTGAATATCTCGCTCAGCAGGGGAGAACGCTGTATTACTACGTCTTCGGGCCGACGATTCCCGGGGATGACGCCGGTGCGTTCCATTCGAGTGATCTCTGGTTTGAATTTGAGACACTGATGAAATGCTGGCGTCCGTTTGACGGCCATCACTTCGATCTCGCGCGGAGAATGTGCAACTACTGGACGAACTTTGCCAAAACCGGTGACCCCAACGGACTTGACGCCGACGGTACACCGATGCCTCAGTGGAAACCGTTCACCGAAGACAGCAAGATGCCGATCTTCTTTGGCGATGAAACCGGTATGCGTACCGAACCGTTTACGGAGAAGGAAGAATTCCTGATTTCTGTAAACAAATAATACTCTGACCGCAGCGGGCGCCGAAACAGAAATTCGGCGCCCGCAAAAATACATTATTGGAGGTAATAAACAATGCTTCGAGAAACTTTTACTGAAAGCGGACGTGTTCGCGGGATCACCGGTACCGACGCGCGCATCACCGTTTTCAAAGGGATTCCCTACGCGGCGCCACCCGTCGGTGAACTGCGGTGGAGGGCCCCTCAGCCCCCGCTATCCTGGGAGGGAGTAAGAGACTGTTACGAATTCGGCCCGATCGCAATGCAGACCGTTCCGGGTACGAATCCCCACGCGTTCTATTCAAAAGAGTGGCATGTGGATCCGGATATCAGAATGGATGAAGACTGCCTGCAGCTCAATATCTGGACGCCGGCTAAATCGACCGATGAGAAACTGCCGGTTATGATGTGGATTCACGGCGGCGGCATGCAGGAAGGCTACGGCCATGAACAGGAATTCGACGGTGAACACTTTGCAAAACGCGGCATTGTCCTTGTTTCAATTACCTATCGCCTCAATGTATTCGCCTTTATGGCGCATCCTGACCTTACCAGAGAACAGCCGGATGATCCCTGCAACTACGGCCTGCTCGATATGGCGGAGGCTCTTCGCTGGCTCAA
>ONSY01000130.1 GCA_900320605.1 uncultured Eubacteriales bacterium
GATCAGATGAATTACGTATGATTTCATAAATGGTTCCTGCACCCTTCTCAGAGATCAATATCTTGTGATTTACAATTCGTATTATCTGTGATATAATTTACTGTACGTTAATAGCAAAAAAGGAGATTTTCTGATGAACAACTATTTTCCGAGAATGATTACTCTGTTGCGCAAGGAGAAAAAAATCAGTCAGAAACAGGCAGCAGAAGAACTTGAGATTTCTCAGGCACTGCTTTCCCATTATGAAAAAGGCATCCGTGAATGCGGCCTTGAATTTCTTGTGAAAATAGCAGCTTACTACGGTGTTTCCTGTGATTATCTGCTCGGAAAAACCAGTGTACGCGAAAGCGCCGAACTTCAGAAGGAAAAGGCACCGCGCCGGGACCGTTACACTCCGGAAGAAACGAAAGTCCTTCGCGGGTTTCTTTCCGTTCTACGTTTCGGTGAACGGTTTTCCGCGGATGATCTGAACGATGAACTTTCCGGATATTTCAAACTCTGCATCTACAAAGCGTTCCGCGGACTATACGCTGCCAACGCATCCAATCCGAAAGAGCTCTTTTCCCTTGATTCAAGAACCTACTCGGCAGAAATCACAGCCGCCATGATCCGCAAAGAAAACGTGATTGACCGTCTTGCCCGCGGTGAGAACGTCTACGGAAAAAAGGCCGCCAAAAGCGCGCCGGAGCTTTCCCGCGAACTGATGCGTGCGCGGCGTCCGGAATACGCGGATGCGATTGAGGCGATCATTGATGAGGTCGAAGCCTTTCTGTAATACGGCAATTACGTTAAAAATAGAAATCGGTATTATACGATAAGAAGCAGGTTCGTTGAACCTGCTTTTTATTTTTCCGTTTCCCGGACAATCGCTTCCAGAAAGGTTTTCGGCGTATCGAAAGCATACGTCGGAGGGAACTGAGTATCACGAAGATCTTCGGGTTTCGCTTCGCCGGTAAACAGGCAGCACGTATCAACGCCGGCATTGATTCCGCATGCGATGTCCGTATAAAGGCGGTCTCCCACGACAATTGTCTCGCGCTCTGAAAAGCCGGAATCCGCGAGGCACAGATCCACCAGAATCCGGTTCGGTTTGCCGATATATTCAGGCTTTCTCCCGGTCGCAGCTTCTATCATTCCGCAGATCGCTCCGCAGTCCGGAACAAAGCCAAACGGAACGGGACAGCAAAGGTCCGGATTTGTCGCATACAGCGGAATCTCCGGTTTTGAAAACAGGAGCTCGCAGATCTGTTCGGCTTTCCTGTAGGTAAATTCACTGTCGTACGCGATCATCGCACACGCTGTGTCATCCTCAAAGCGATCCGTAATCACCAGACCGTTCTTTTCCGCTTCTGATGAGAAAGAGCGCGTCGAAAGGAGAAAGATTTTTTTCCCTGAATAGTTTTCTTTCAGAAACGATATCGCCGCGCTGCCGGCCGTAACAAACCGGTTTTCAGGGATCTCGTAACCCCAGCGTCGGAATTTCAGAACATAATCAGCCGTGCTTTTTGTGGAATTATTCGTAATAAAATACGATCTTCCGCCGATCGAATCAATATACCCAAGCAGCTCCCGGCTTCCTTCAAGGAGAGTTTCGCCGAGTGCGAGTGTACCGTCAATATCGAACAAAAACAGCCTTTTTTCTCTGAGCATGAATCTATCTACTCTCTTTCCGGAGACTTCTCAAAAACGTAAGGAAGAAAACCGCAGCAGCAATCAGGACAATTGTTCCACTGGCCGCAGTTCCCAGGTAATAGGAGAGAATCAGTCCGCTGATCCCGGAAAAAAGTGAAATGCCTATCGCCCAGAAATGGCTTCCCCGCGCACTTTTCGCAACATTACGCGACGCAGCCGCCGGCAGTACCAGCAGTGAATTTATAATCAGAATTCCAACCCATTTGATTGAAACCATAACCGTCAGTGCGACAACAATTGCGAAAAGATGGCGGATGAGATTCACTCTTACGTTTTTACCGCTTGCCATATCAGGATTGATCGTGACGAGCAGGAATTTATTATAGAATAAAATCCAGAGAATTACAACCGCACACAGCAAAATGAGCAGCATCAGGATTTCTTCCGGCTGAACCGTCAGAATATCTCCGATCAGATAGGAAGAATATTTTGCAAAACCGCCCTGAGCTGAAAGAATCACGATCCCAAGCGCAAGACCGATCGAGGAAAAAACACCGATTACCGTATCAGCAGAGGAATTTCCATGCTGCAGAACACCGGAAATCAGGAGAGCAAACAGCAATGCGAAGCCAACCATTGAGATCATATAATGATCGATCCCCAGAAGCACCCCGATCGCAATGCCGGTCAGTGCGCTGTGTCCGAGAGCATCGGAGAAAAAGGACATCTTATTGTTGACGACGGAAGTCCCGATCAGCCCGAAAAGCGGAGTAACAAGCAATACCGCAAGCAGTGCGCTGAGCATGAAATCATATTTTGCCCACTCAAACGGCAGAATCGCTCTCAGTACAGAAAAAACAAATTCCATTTCTCTTCCCCCCTTACGACAGCCCGAACGTCTCGGCAATCTCAGGAGAAGCCATGACTTCTTCACACTTGCCGGCCAGGATTACCGACTGATCCAGAAGGACCACATCGGTCGCATATTTCCGGACATGATTCAGATCATGCGAAACAAGAAGGATCGGCATGTGATATTCCTCACGAAGAGAAGTAACAACTTCATAAAATGATTCTATTCCGCGCCGGTCAACGGCCGAC
>ONSY01000153.1 GCA_900320605.1 uncultured Eubacteriales bacterium
CAGGAAAAAAAGATCGAGCTGATCATTATGGCAGGATTTCTTTCAATTCTGTCCGAGAAATTCACACGCGCTTACCCGCGGAGAATTATCAATATTCATCCCTCTCTGATCCCTTCTTTCTGCGGAAAGGGATATTACGGCCTTCGTGTTCATGAAGAAGCCCTGAACTACGGAGTTAAGGTTACAGGAGCCACCGTCCATTTTGTCAATGAAATCCCTGACGGCGGTGAGATCATCCTCCAGAAAGCGGTTGCAATAGAGCCGGGCGACACACCTGAAATTCTGCAGGAACGCGTGATGCGGGAGGCGGAGTGGATTCTGCTGCCGAAGGCCGCGGAAATTGTAAGCAAAGAAATTATGGAAATAAAGGAAGCGAGGAAAAACATGGATATCTACAGAATCAATACTCCGGAAGAACTGATCAAGGGAAATTCCTATGTGGGACGCGGCATTGTCGTCGGTAAAACAAAGAATGGGAAAAAGGCCGCTGCTGCCTATTTCATCATGGGCAGAAGCGAAAACAGCCGCAATCGTGTCTTTGTCGAAAAAGACGGTGAGGTTTTCACTCAGCCCTATGATCTTGCGAAAGTAAAGGATCCCTCGCTGATCATCTACGCGGCAATCCGTTCCTATGAAAACAATCTGATCGTTACCAACGGAAACCAGACGGATACGATCTATGATTTCCTCAAGGAGGGAAAAACGTTCTCACAGGCCCTTGAGACTCGTGAGTTTGAGCCGGATGCTCCGAATCTTACTCCCCGGATCAGCGCGGTGCTCCATTTCGATCATGGCGATTTCAGCTATGAAATGAGCATTCTGAAAGCGGCGGATGCCGCGGGTTCGGCCTGCAACCGTTATACATTCTCCTATCATCCGCTGCCCGGACTCGGTCATTTCCTCCATACTTACGTATGCGACGGAAACCCGATCCCTTCCTTCCAGGGAGAACCGGAGCGTATGACGGTCGATGATGAGATTGATACGTTCACATCCCGTCTCTGGGACAGCCTCGATCCGGACAACAAGATTTCTCTTTACGTCCGGTATACGGATCTTGAAACAGGCGAAACGGAGAACCGTCTCGTCAACAAGAATGTCTGATAAGGAGTATAGAATGGACAGAGACAGTTATATTTCTCCGCTCTCCACCCGGTATGCCAGCGACGAGATGCAGGCGGTTTTCTCGGAGAATTTTAAATTCCGGACCTGGAGAAAGCTCTGGATCGCACTGGCGAAAGCGGAAAAGGCACTTGGCCTTGACATAACACAGGAGCAGATTGATGAACTGGAAGCTCACGCCGAGGACATCAACTATGAAGAAGCTCTGGCCCGAGAGAGAGTTGTGCGGCATGACGTAATGAGTCATGTATATGCCTATTCCCTTCAGTGCCCGAAAGCGGCTCCGATCATTCATCTCGGTGCGACAAGCTGCTATGTCGGCGATAATACCGATGTGATCATCCTTCGCGAGGCATCGAAAATTGTACTGAAAAAAGCGGTGCAGGTGCTCAAGAATCTGCGTGCATTCGCGGAAAAATACAAGAATCTCCCGTGTCTCGCGTATACGCACCTCCAGCCTGCTCAGCTGACTACGGTCGGAAAACGCGCGACGCTCTGGATGAATGAGCTCGTGATCGATATCGAGAATCTCGTTTACCAGATGCAGAACCTCAAACTGCTCGGGCAGAAGGGCACCACGGGAACTCAGGCAAGCTTCATGGAGCTTTTCGAAGGCGATGAGCAGAAAATCAAGGAGCTCGAGGAACGAATCGCCTCTGAGATGGGATTTTCAAAATGTGTTCCCGTTTCCGGACAGACCTATTCAAGAAAAGTCGACGCCTATTTCCTTTCGGTGCTCTCCGGATTTGCCCAGAGCGCCCAGAAATTTGCCAACGATATGCGGATTCTCCAATCCTTTGAGGAGATGGAAGAACCCTTTGAGAAAAACCAGATCGGATCTTCCGCGATGCCTTACAAACGCAATCCGATGCGCTGTGAACGCATCTGCGCGCTTTCACGCTATGTGATCGTCGATTCGCTGAATCCGGCGCTGACCGCCTCGACCCAATGGTTCGAACGCACACTGGACGACAGCGCCAACAAGCGCATTTCCGTTTCGGAAGCGTTTCTTGCCGTTGATGCGATCCTCAATATCTATATTAATGTGTCCAGCGGACTTGTCGTCTATGACAAGGTCATCGAGCGCCGCGTAATGGAAAAGCTGCCCTTTATGGCGACAGAGAACGTCATGATGGAATCTGTCAAGCGCGGAGGAAACCGTCAGCAGCTTCACGAAACACTGCGGGTCTATTCCCATGAGGCTGCCGCGAAGGTAAAGCTGGAAGGCGGCGCGAATGATCTGATTGACCGTATGGCAAATGATCCTGCCATCCCGCTGACGAAAGATGAAATCCTGGAACAGCTCGATCCGAAAAAGTATACAGGACGCAGCGCTTCCCAGGTTGAGGAATTCCTGAAAGAAGTAATTGACCCGATGATTTCCCAGTATGATTCCGGAAATGTAGAAGTACAGATCAATCTATAAATAGAAGAGAAGGAGAGACATCCCATGAATGAATTCGAACTCAAATACGGCTGCAACCCAAATCAGAAACCGGCAAAAATCTTTATGAAAGACGGTTCCGATCTTCCGATCGAAATCCTCAGCGGCAAGCCGGGCTATATCAATTTCCTCGATGCATTCAACAGCTGGCAGCTCGTCAAGGAGCTCAAGGAGGCAACCGGAATGCCCTGTGCCGCTTCGTTCAAGCACGTAAGCCCGACCTCTGCGGCGGTAGGGAAGAAACTCTCTGAAAAGCTCAAAAAAGCGTGCTTTGTTGATGATATAGCGGGACTTGATGATTCTCCGATCGCCTGCGCCTACGCGCGTGCGAGAGGAACGGACCGGATGAGCTCCTTCGGCGACTGGGTCGCACTGTCGGACGAGTGCGACGAAGTATGCGCGAGAATTATCGGGAGAGAAGTATCAGACGGCGTTATAGCGCCGGGTTACA
This sequence comes from uncultured Eubacteriales bacterium, assembly GCA_900320605.1. Lineage (GTDB taxonomy): Bacteria > Bacillota > Clostridia > Oscillospirales > Acutalibacteraceae > RUG612. The sequence goes on from ONSY01000153.1 coordinate 3,018, forward strand.
CTGAGAAGGCTCTTGAAATCCTGCGTAAAAAACGTAAAGGCAGCTACAATATCGTAAAGATCGATCCGAATTATGTCCCCGCTCCCCGTGAGCAGAAGGATGTTTTCGGCATTACCTTCGAACAGGGAAGAAACAATTTTAAAATTGATGAAGCTCTGCTTTCAAATATCGTAACAGAGAATAAGGACCTTCCGAAAGAGGCGGCGATTGATCTGATCGTTGCGCTCATTACGCTGAAGTATACACAGTCAAACTCCGTCTGCTACGCTTATGACGGACAGGCAATCGGTGTCGGCGCCGGCCAGCAGAGCCGTATTCACTGCACGCGTCTTGCCGGCCAGAAAGCGGATCTTTTCATGCTGCGTCAGTCAGACCGCGTCCTGAACCTGGAATTCCAGCCGTCCTTAAAGAGACCGGACCGCAACAATGTCATTGATCTCTATCTTTCCGACGATGACAGTGAGGATGTTCTCGGTGACGATGTCTGGGAAAAATATTTTGTCACGCGTCCCGCTCCGTTCACGAAGGAAGAGAAAAGGGAATACCTGTCGAAAATTTCCGGAGTGGCGCTCGGATCGGACGCCTACTTCCCGTTCTCCGATAATATTGACCGTGCGAAGCGCAGCGGTGTGACTTATATCGCTCAGCCCGGCGGGTCCGTCCGCGATGAGGACGTGATTGCCGAGGCCGACAAATACGGAATGGTCATGGCCTTTACCGGCATGCGCCTGTTCCATCATTAATGAAAAAAAGAAGCCCGGCGGCGGTGTTCAGAGCATCGCCTGCCGCGGCTTCACGCCATTTTTGAGAAAGAAACCAAGAAATTCGAAGGCGGAGGATAGAACATGAAGGTAATGGTAGTTGGCGGCGGCGGAAGAGAGCACGCCATTATTCGAAAGATTGCGGAGAATCCGCAGGTGGAAAAAATATATGCTCTTCCCGGGAACGGGGGAATTGCGAAAGATGCCGAATGTGTTGCGATCGGTGCGACCGATCTGGATGCGATCGAGAAGTTTGCAAAAGAGAACGCGATTGATTTTGCGGTAGTTGCGCCGGATGATCCCCTCGTTTTAGGGCTTGTTGACCGCCTCGAGGCACTGAAGATTCCCTGTTTCGGTCCGGAAAAGAAGGCGGCGATCATTGAAGGCAGCAAAGCGTTCTCCAAGGAGCTGATGAAAAAGTACGGTATTCCGACAGCCGACTATGAGACCTTTACCGACATGGAGAAGGCTCTTTCTTATCTGGAAACCGCCTCAGCCCCGATTGTTGTCAAGGCAAGCGGACTCGCTCTCGGGAAAGGCGTCATTATCGCGCAGACGATTGACGAGGCGAAAGAAGCCGTTGTCGATATGATGCAGAATGCAAAATTCGGAGAAAGCGGTTCAACGGTTGTCATTGAGGAATATCTCGAGGGGCCGGAGGTTTCGGTTCTCTCATTTACTGATGGAAAAATCGTTGTTCCGATGATTTCGAGCATGGATCACAAACGTGCTCACGACGGTGATGAAGGTCTTAATACCGGCGGAATGGGAACAGTGGCGCCGAATCCCTATTATACGCCTGAGATTGCCGAGATCTGCCGCAAGACGATCTTTGAACCGACGATCGCGGCAATGAACGCCGAAGGAAGAACCTTCAAAGGCTGCCTGTATTTCGGCCTCATGCTGACGAAAGACGGCCCCAAGGTCATCGAGTACAATTGCCGTTTCGGTGATCCGGAAACGCAGGTTGTTCTCCCGCTGATGGAAAGCGATCTTTTCACCGTAATGCAGAAAACGGCAGCCGGAAATCTCTCCTTTGAGGACGTCCGCTTTTCCGACGAAAACGCCTGCTGCGTTGTGGTAGCTTCCGGCGGCTACCCGGAGAAATACGGAAAAGGCTACGAAATAACGCTCCCGAAAGAGGAAAACTTTGAAATATATATCGCCGGTGCCGCCGAAAAAGACGGGAAGCTCGTGACAAGCGGAGGCCGTGTTCTCGGAGCGGTGGCGAAGGGGAAGACGCTGAGGGAAGCGATCAACCGTGCTTATCAGGCCGCCGAACAGGTATCATTCCGCGACGCGTATTATCGCCATGATATTGGCGCAAGAGCATTAAAAGCCCTGGAGGAAACAGAATAAATGGTATACAGAGTATTTGTAGAAAAAAAGAAGGAGCTTGCCAATGAAGCGGCGGCGCTTCTTCATGAGATCCGAGAGTTTTTAGGAATCGAGAGCCTCAATGCGCTCCGTCTTCTCAACCGCTATGATGCGGAAAACATCGACCCCGAGCTTTTTGAGTCTGCAAAAAAGACCGTTTTCTCGGAACCGCAGCTTGATATCGTTTCCGAAGATTTTTCCGCTGAGGACGCGTATGTCTTCGCGGTCGAGTATCTGCCCGGACAGTTTGATCAGCGCGCGGATTCCGCGGCGCAGTGTATTCAGATTATCTCACAGAAGGATCGTCCGGAGATTCGCACCGCGAAGGTCTATGCGCTTTACGGAAATCTTACCGAAGACGAGATTTCAGCAATCAAGAAATACGTCATCAACCCGGTTGAAGCGCGCGAAGCTTCGCTGGAGAAACCGGATACACTTGCCGTAAAATACGACCTGCCCGAAACGGTAGCAACGCTTGAAGGTTTTACAAAACTGGATCAGAACGGTCTGGACGCGTTTATCGAACAGTACGGACTGGCAATGGACAGTGACGATATCGCGTTCTGCCAGCAGTATTTCAAGGACGAAGGACGTGACCCGACCATCACGGAGATCCGTATGATCGATACCTACTGGTCGGATCACTGCCGTCACACGACTTTCTCCACAATCATCGACAACGTTTCTTTTGAAGATCCTCTTCTGCAGAAGACCTTTGAGGAATATCTTGGAACAAGAAAAGAACTTCACCGTGAAAAACCCGTCTGCCTTATGGATCTCGCAACCATCGCAGTCCGTTATCTGAAAAAGACCGGAAAGCTTGAAAAGCTCGATGAATCCGAGGAGATCAATGCCTGCACGGTTAAAATCGAAATCGAAAGCGACGGAAAAAAGGAACCTTGGCTTCTCCTTTTCAAAAACGAGACACATAATCATCCGACCGAAATCGAACCCTTCGGCGGCGCTGCGACCTGTATCGGCGGCGCGATCCGTGATCCGCTTTCCGGAAGATCCTATGTGTACGGCGCAATGCGTGTGACCGGCGCTGCGGATCCCCTGAAGCCAGTTTCCGAAACGATCCCGGGAAAACTTCCGCAGCGTAAACTGGTAACGACAGCCGCTGCGGGTTATTCCTCCTACGGTAACCAGATCGGTCTTGCCACAGGAATCGTCGATGAACTCTATCATCCCGGCTATGCCGCGAAACGTATGGAGATCGGCGCCGTTATCGCGGCGACTCCCGCAGAAAACGTCCGGCGTGAAACACCGGCTCCCGGCGACGTCGTCATTCTGCTCGGCGGAAGTACCGGCCGGGATGGAATGGGCGGAGCAACCGGATCCTCCAAATCCCACAATGTAAACTCGCTTGAAACCTGCGGAGCCGAGGTGCAGAAAGGAAATGCGCCTGAGGAAAGAAAGCTTCAGCGGCTCTTCCGTAACGGGGAAGCCTGCCGGATGATCAAACGCTGCAATGATTTCGGCGCCGGCGGTGTTTCCGTTGCCATCGGTGAACTGGCGGACGGTTTGCGGATTGACCTCAACGCTGTTCCGAAAAAATACGAAGGACTGGATGGAACAGAACTTGCGATCAGTGAATCTCAGGAGCGTATGGCGGTTGTTGTCGAAGAAAAGGACCTTCAGCGTTTCATCGAACTTGCGGACCGGGAAAACCTTCAGGCGAAAAAAGTTGCGGTCGTACAGGCTGAACCGAGGCTTGTGATGGAATGGAACGGGAAGGAAATCGTTAACGTAAGCCGTGAGTTCCTGTCTTCCAATGGCGCTGAAAAGCATATCAGCATTTCCTGCAGGGCACCGGCATTGCGGAAAAAGGAAATCCGCGGCAGCTTTACGGAGAATTATCTCGCTTTGGCGCAGGATCTGAATATCTGTTCAAAGCGCGGACTTTCCGAGCGTTTTGATTCAACAATCGGAGCGGGAACGGTTCTGATGCCTTTCGGAGGGAAAAACCAGCTTACTCCCGTTCAGGCGATGGTCCAGAAAATCTCCGTTGAGGAAAAACACACGGATGACTGTTCGTTCATGTCATGGGGCTACAACCCCTACCTGAGTGAAGAGAGCCCCTATCACGGCGCATATCTTGCAGTGATTGAATCGGTATCAAAGCTGATCGCGAGCGGCGCATCCATTGAGGATACCTATCTTACCTTCCAGGAATACTTTGAACATCCCGGAAAAGACGGCCGCCGCTGGGGCAAACCGCTTTCGGCGCTGCTCGGCGCTTATAAAGCGCAGATGGAGTTATCCATCGGAGCAATCGGCGGCAAGGATTCCATGAGCGGTACCTTTGAGGATCTCGATGTTCCGCCGACGCTTGTCTCATTCGCGGTAACGACCGGAAAAGCCTATGATGCGGTTTCGCCGGAATTTAAAAAGGCGGGAAGCCGTGTCGAGATTCTGAAACCCGAATATGATGAAAACGGTCTGCCGAAGACAGATTCGCTGCTTGGTGTTATCGGAAAAGTCACGGAGCTTCTGAAAACAGGGAAGGCGCTCGCGGCGTATACACCGGGTATGGGCGGCGCTGCCGAGGCAATCATGAAAATGTGCTTCGGCAATTCGATCGGATTTGCGTTTGACTCCTCAATTGATCTCAGCGAGCTATTCTCTTATTCCTATGGCTCCTTCGTTCTGGAACTGGATGACGGGGCGGAATCTGGCGGCAAGCTTTTAGGCTTTACAGATAAAAACCCGCAGATTTCCTATCAGAACGAGACAATTAGTCTTGAACAGATTCTGGGCGAATATGAAAACAAACTTGAGAGCGTTTACGCCTGCAATATCCCGGACCGTCATTCGAAGGTGGAGAATTTTGTCTTTGAGGCAAAAAAACGTCCGGCTCCTATGATCAAATCTGCGAAACCGAAAGTCCTCATCCCGGCATTCCCCGGAACCAACTGTGAATACGACAGTGCGAAAGCGATGCGCGACGCAGGCGCTGATCCGGAGATTATTGTGATCCGGAATCTGACGCCGGAAGGGATCGCCTCAAGTGTTGAGCGTTTCTCGCAGGCGCTGAAGGAAGCTCAGATGGTATTCATTCCCGGAGGATTCTCCGGCGGTGATGAACCGGACGGAAGCGGAAAATTCATTACCGCATTTTTCAGGAACGAGGCAATCCGCGAACGTGTTCATGAGCTCCTTGAACGGCGCGACGGGTTAATGCTCGGAATCTGCAACGGTTTCCAGGCGCTGATAAAACTCGGCCTTGTCCCGTACGGAAAAATCGTAGATCCGGATGAGAATTCGCCGACGCTTACGTTCAATACGATCGGCCGCCACCAGTCGCGGATTGTCCGTACGCGTATCGCCTCAAACAAATCCCCGTGGCTTGCGTTTACAAAACCCGGCGAAATCTACAATGTCCCGATTTCTCATGGCGAAGGGAGATTCATCGCGAGCGAAGCGCAGATTCTCGCTCTTGCACAGAACGGTCAGATCGCGACGCAGTACGTCGATCTCTCCGGCAACGCGACGAGTGACGTTCACTTCAATCCGAATGATTCAATGTTCGCGATTGAGGGCATCACATCACCGGACGGCCGGGTGCTCGGAAAAATGGGCCATACGGAACGCTGGGGAAGCAACCTTTACCGCAACGTTCCCGGCAACTATGAGATCAGGATGTTCGAAGCCGGCGTTCAGTATTTTAAATAAACAGTGGACGGAGAAAAGCAGAACACAACGGATCCCGGTATGAGATTCACCGTACGCTCTCCGCTGCCGTGAAGACATAAGATAAGGGCATGACGCGAACGCGTCATGCCCGTTCTTTATGTCTGGGATTTAATCTTTTTTTGCGTATTGTGCGCGATGTAATTCGATTGCGGCGATTGACTCGTCACTGATGACGTGTTCAATCCGGCACGCATCGTTTACAGCGGTCTCCTCATCCACGCCGAGTTCCATCAGAACTTCGGTCAGCAGTGTGTGTCGGGAATAAATCTTTTTCGCTGTTTCTAAACCCGCCGGCGTAAGGGAGAGATGAGCATTTTCGTCAGTCGTGACGAAACCGCCTTCTTTCAGAATTCCCATCGCCCTGCTGACACTCGGCTTGGAGAAACCCATGTATTCGCCGACATCGATTGCCCGAACGTAGGGCTTCTGCTGCATCAGAATATAGATTGTTTCGAGATACATTTCGCCGGATTCCTGAAGATGCATTGATATTCCTCCTTCCGGTCCACTGTGATAAGGATAGCACGATTTGGCATTGAATGCAAGCCATCTTTATTTTTTTGCTGCAGGCAGCGCTCGGATTCCAAGCAGTGACTGTTCCATTTCCTTGAGCTTCAGATCATCCTCGTACCCGCCGAAAACCAGTGCATCATAGCACCAGGTTGCGGTTTCAAACGCTTCTCCGGAAAGCCGCTCACGCGCTTTCTTCAGAATGTCAAGCTGGGTGTCGCCGGGTTCGATTTTGTATCCGTGCAGTTCGAGACCGCGGCAGGCGAGATGATAACCGATTGTCAGCTTTTCCTTCGAGTCCGGCATCTTCTGAAAGCTTTTGATTTCACGTTTCCACGCTCTCAGCGCGCGGGAAGGGGACAGATCCTGAATGGTTTTTCCGTCATGTTCAACTGTTTCATTGGTATCCGTATAGTATTCGTTTTCATCAAAGGAGCGGCCGCGGAAGATGCGCTCCCGGTGGAGCCATTTCTTGATTGCAAGCACAATCCTCGAAACAAGCGAACGAAGTTTCCGATAGACCGGCCGGATTGAAATCAGAACAATCAGAGCGAGGATGACAATCACTGCAATCCGGCTGACCAGCGGATCCCCGGATTCACCGATCGCGGTAAAATCCTCATCAATATCGGAAGGAACGGAGTCCAGCTCAACTTCAGGCTGTTTCTCCAGCGCGAAGAGTCCGCCGAACCAGCCGAGAAATTTCAGAACCACACCGCCGACGGCAGAAAATGCAGCTTTCGCTCCGTTGACAACCGGTGTGCGGAAGATAATCAGCAGAAGCGCGATTGTCAGAATGATTCCCACAAGGATCATGTTATAGTAGCGAATCTTAGGCGGAAGCTGTGAAGCACTGTGACCGCGTCGGTCCATGACAACGTCGATACCGCGCTGATTGAGGATTACGGCGAATAGCGCGACGCAGCAGATATAGACGATGAGCATCGGTTCGGCTGAAAACTCCGCGACGGTGAAATGTGCGACCAGCAGGCAGAAGATATTGAACCCGCTGGAAAACAGAAACCAGTTCCGTGTCAGAATTTCATCGTAGGCATGGCTAATCATCCGAACGGAAAAAATATAGAGAATCCCGACTGTTACGGTAAGGATAACGATGTAAACCGGATGAATCCCGAGACTGGCAAAAGCCAGGCAGGCGCCGAAAGAAAAAACAATTCCGAACAGTACCAGCAGAATCGAAATGAGAAATGAGCGGATTCTGCGCATGCTTTCGAGCAAAGCGCGAAGTCCGAATCCGAAGAAGCCGCAAAACTCAAGCATCAGAACAGAATAGAGATAGTAGACCGCCGGCAGCTTAACCTTCTGGACGATGAGCGAGAATACCGGGAAGGGAGACAGAAAGAAACAGAAAAGAGCGCTGAAACGCAGAATTACTTTAAATACACGGGCGTTTTGCTTCATCATTGCAGCGACCGCTCCTTTCCGAGATAACCGAAGACCGGACAATCGTCGGGAACGTACTCATCCGTCAGAAGGGTTGTGTAAATAATCCTGACCTGAGATCCGGCTTCACGTTTTGAGCGTGCATAGTCAAAGATGGCTTCCCCTAAGTAAGAAGTAACAATGACAATATCACTCGCGGTAAGCTCCCGGCAGGCGCCTGAAAGAAAGACAGGAAATGCGTCGCTCGACCGCAATGGAATCCGTGCGAGCGTTTCCATCAGGTCTCCGACATGTTCGGCTCCATGGAATGAGTTTGTGATGATCGAACTGCGGTCTCCGGAAAAATTCGTGTTCGCCGCGAAACGCACCGGAATCCCGGAACGGAGGGTGTCTTCGAAATACCCGGCGCAGATGCGGATTCCGTTTTCGATTTTCTCAGTGTCGATAACAGTATCGCGCTCGTAATCGCGGGACTGGACATTCAGAATGACAAGAAGATCCTGATCGGCGGAAAACTGGTTGTTATGGACCATGAGTTTTCCGGTTTTGGCTGTCGCAGGCCAGTGAATCCGGTTGATCGGGTCACGCGGCGAATACTCCTTGATTCCGGCACGGTAGAACGGATCGTCAATATAATGACGGCGGACGATCACATCACCCGAAAGCTTCTGGGCCGCGTCAAAATCTGCGGAAAGATCCGCCCCTTCCGGGAGAACCGTAAGCGTTGCACCGACATGATAGGTATTGGAACGGCTGGCCATGCCGAAAAGATCTGTCGTAATAAGAATAACGCGGTCGATTGTGTAGACGCCGCGTTTCAGGCATTTCACGTGCCACCGGCGGACGGTCTTATGAAAGCTCTTCATCATGAAAAAGCTCGGGACGAATCGCGTCTCTTCCGTTACGAGGGATTGTGATCCGGCGAAATCCAGCCATTTGGAGGTCGTGATCTCTGATTTGAGCCATGGAACGGGCATCAGTTTGCGATTGGTGACGATTTCTATCAGATCGACCTCGTCGCCCTCAGAAACCTCACCTTTGTCAAAATAGCATTCGTAATCAAAATTCCGGAATGCGTTTTTCTGATACGTGACAAAGAGAACCCTCGCGATGACCGCAATCAGAATCAATACATATAGGAAGCTCATCGTTTATTTCACCGCGGGGACGGTGATCTGTGCGAGGATCACGCGAATTGCATCTGCCGCACTCTGAGACTGCAGGTGGCTTGCGGATTTGCAGATAATTCTGTGGGCGATGACATCATGACAGACATACTTTACATCGTCCGGGATAACGTAATCCCTGCCGGAAACGGCCGCCTGTGCCTGAGAAGCACGCATCAGCGCCAGGGAGCCGCGCGGGCTCACACCGAGGCGTATCTTATCGTCATTGCGGGTTGCGTCAACAATTGCGAGGATGTATTTTTTGATTTCTTCAGAAACGGTGATTTCCTTTACTGCTGACTGCACCTGTGTCAGATCGTCGGCAGAAACAACCGGCTCAAGAGAGTCAATCGGTTTGGCCTTTTCCTGAGATGAGAGCATTTCACGTTCGCTTTCGGGATCCGGATAGCCCATTGAAAGACGCATAAAGAACCGGTCAAGCTGGGCTTCCGGAAGCGGGAACGTCCCCTGAATCTCAATCGGATTCTGCGTAGCCGCCACGAAAAAGCTGGAAGACAGAGGCATCGTCTCACCGTCGACGGAAACCTGTTTTTCCTCCATGCATTCGAGCAGACTTGACTGGGTTCTGGGTGTAGCCCGGTTGATTTCATCAGCGAGGAGGATGTCGGTAAAAACCGGCCCGGCACGGAAGATGAATTTCTGCTCCTTCTGATCATAATAATGAATTCCGGTTAAGTCAGAGGGGAGAAGGTCCGGAGTGAACTGAACGCGTGAGAAACGCATCGCCAGAGATTTCGACAGCGCCTTGATCAGTGTCGTTTTTCCCGTTCCCGGGACATCTTCGAGGAGAATATGACCTGAGGAGAGCAGGCACAGAATCACCTTATCGATAATCTCGTCTTTTCCTTTGATTACAGTTTTAATATTTGTTTTCAGCTTCTCTGAAAAAGTCAGAATATCCATCAAGAAACACTCCTTCATAGGAAAACACCGCAAGACAGCCGAGATCCCGAAGAAAACCGGCTTCCCTTTGTGCTATTAGAATTATAAAAGTAATTATAGCACATCTTTATCCTCAAGAAAAGCAGAATTCACAAAAAAAAATGAAATCACAAGGCCAAAATGTAAAAATAGCAGATATTTTGAAATAGCGGGAAAACCGGAAAAGATCAGCTTGACTTTCGAACGGAAACAGGATAAAATTGTTCATGTACACAGAACAACAGTATTCGGGCGGTATACAATGACGAAAAAATATTTACTGGTCGAGGCAGATGTCCTGCCGGAGATTTTTCAAAAAGTGCTTGAGGCGAAAGCGCTGATTTCTCAGAACAAGGCCAAGAATACTTCTGAAGCACTGCGGATGGTCGGGATCTCCCGAGGCGCATATTATAAGTATAAGGATTCTGTATTTCCTTACCGGTCTGCGGAGAGTTCGATTTTAACCGTTCAGGCGGTTCTGTCAGACAATCCCGGAGTGCTGATGGCGTTCGTATCTGTTTTTTACAGTTTCGGCGCAAATATTCTGACCATCAACCAGAACATTCCCGCGGACGGGTTTGCGATGGTTTCGGTTTCCGCACGGATCGATGCGATGATTCGCCCGCTTGAGGAGCTGCTTCTGGAGCTCGGGAAAGTCGATGGTGTCCGCAGCGTGTCAAGTGTTTCTGATCATTAAGGCGAAAGGAAGATTCTCAATATGAAGATTGCAATTATCGGTCATGGCGTTGTCGGAAGCGGAGTGACAGAAACCCTTCTCTCGAAACGTGAAGAACTGAGACAGAAGACCGGTGTGGATATCGAGATTAAATATATCCTTGATCTGCTGGATTTCCCGGGCCTCGCGGTTCCCGTAATTCATGACTATTCCATGATCGAGAAGGACCCGGAGATCTCACTGGTCGTCGAGACGATGGGGGGGCTCAACCCGGCATTTGAATTCGCTAGCCGTTCCCTGCGCGCGAACAAGGACTATGTAACATCGAATAAGGAACTTGTCGCCCAGAAAGGCGCCGAGCTGCTCAGAATCGCGAAGGAAAACGGACGCAACTTCATGTTTGAGGCGAGTGTCGGCGGTGCGATCCCGGTGATCCGGCCGCTCTGTCAGTGCCTTGAAGCGAACAGCTTTGCTGAGGTTTCGGGAATCCTGAACGGTACAACCAACTTTATTCTGGAGCGGATGATTGATCAGGGAGATCAGTTTGATGATGCGCTTGCCCTTGCTCAGAAGCTCGGTTACGCTGAAAAAGATCCAAGCGCAGATATAGACGGTCTGGATACGTGCCGGAAAATCTGCATCCTTGCTTCTCTGGCGTTCGGAAAACATGTCTATCCGAAAGATATACATATGGAAGGCATCCGTGACATCAATCTGATTGATGTCCAGTACGCCGCAAGTTGGGATAACCGCGTAATCAAACTGATCGGAAAATCCAAAATCAATGAGCAGGGTAAGCTTGCGATGATTGTCTGTCCGATGATTGTAAGGCGCGGCAGCCTTCTTTCAAGTGTCAACGGTGTCAACAATGCTGTTCTTGTGCGCGGCGATCTGGTGGGCGACATCGTTCTCTACGGCCGGGGAGCCGGAAAGTTCCCGACCGCGAGCGCTGTTATCGCGGATGTGATTGATTGCGCGATCCATCATGATAACCGAAAGGAAATTTTCTGGGAGGATTCCTCCGAACCGGTCGTAACCAATTATCTTGATGAGATGACCCAGATGTATTTCCGGATCACGATTCGTGAAAAAGAAGATATAGATACCGTTCGGTCTGAATTCGGAAATATCCGTGTGCTTACACGTAAGAATGCGGCGTGGTCGGAATTCGCGTTTGTTACGGAAGAGCAGATGCCCGAACGCGAGATTATCCGCAAGATCGCCCGCTGCGGTGTGCTGGTGGATACGATGATTCGCGTGGAATCGGAGATTTAAAAGATAGTGGGGGAAACCAGAATGGGTCTCATTGTTCAGAAATTCGGCGGCTCCTCGGTCGCCAATGCAGAAAGAGTTTTCAACGTCGCGGATATCATTACAAAGACGTATTCAGAAGGCAACAACGTTGTCGTAGTCGTTTCCGCTCAGGGCGACACGACGGATGACCTGATTGAGAAGGCACGGGAAATCAATCCGAACGCCTCAAAACGTGAGATGGACATGCTGCTGAC